>NZ_JBHVSK010000004.1:331106-368119 GCF_042885235.1 Paenibacillus sp. NPDC058071 | reverse complement strand
CCGCTCGAGATGGCTACCGTACCTGCCGTAATCGTGGCTCCGAGGATGCTCGTCAGCGTTCCCGCTGTAATTGTAGCTCCAAGCAACGCTCCCAATGTACCCGCTGTGATCGTGGCTCCCAATACTGCTCCTAGCGTCCCGCCTGTTATCGTCGCCCCAGAAACGGCTACTGTTCCTCCAGATATGGCGACCGTTCCGCTCGAGATAGCTACCGTACCTGCCGTAATCGTGGCTCCGAGGATGCTCGTCAGCGTTCCCGCTGTAATTGTAGCTCCAAGCAACGCTCCCAACGTGCCCGCTGTGATCGTGGCTCCCAGTACCGCTCCTAGCGTTCCGCCTGTTATCGTCGCTCCTGAGACGGCTACTGTTCCTCCGGATATTGCAACAGTTCCGCTCGATATGGCTACCGTACCGCCAGATAACGCCACGGTTCCTGCCGTGATCGTCGCTCCCAAGATACTCGTCAGCGTTCCCGCTGTGATCGTAGCTCCTAGTAACGCACCTAATGTACCCGCTGTGATCGTGGCTCCCAGTACTGCTCCTAGCGTCCCGCCCGTGATCGTCGCGCCAGAGACCGCTATTGTGCCGCCAGATATCGCGACCGTGCCACTGGAAATTGCTACTGTACCACCAGACAATGCAACTGTACCTGCCGTGATCGTCGCTCCTAAGATGCTCGTTAGCGTCCCTGCTGTAATTGTAGCTCCTAGTAACGCACCTAATGTCCCCGCTGTGATCGTGGCTCCCAGTACTGCTCCTAGCGTCCCGCCCGTGATCGTTGCTCCAGATACTGCAACCGTTCCTCCTGATATTGCTACCGTGCCACTCGATATGGCTACCGTACCGCCAGATAACGCCACGGTTCCTGCCGTGATCGTCGCTCCCAAGATACTCGTCAGCGTTCCCGCTGTGATTGTCGCCCCTAGCAACGCTTCCAACGTACCAGTTGTGATTGTCGCTCCTAGAACGGCCCCAAGGGTTCCGCCTGTTATCGTCGCCCCAGAAACGGCTACTGTTCCTCCAGATATTGCAACTGTTCCTCCAGACAATGACACCGTGCCGCCTGACAGCGCTACGGTACCAGCTGTAATCGTTGCTCCTAGTATGCTAGTCAGCGTTCCCGCTGTGATCGTGGCCCCAAGTACCGCTCCAAGCGTTCCTCCGGTTATCGTCGCTCCAGATACTGCAACTGTCCCGCCTGATATTGCGACCGTTCCACTCGATACGGCCACTGTGCCACCGGACAACGCCACCGTACCTGCCGTAATTGTTGCTCCCAAAATACTTGTCAGCGTTCCCGCTGTAATTGTTGCACCGAGCAGCGCCTCTAACGTACCAGTTGTGATTGTAGCTCCTAAAACAGCCCCCAATGTTCCACCTGTTATCGTCGCACCCGACACCGCTACCGTACCGCCGGATATTCCAACCGTCCCGCTCGATATCGCCACCGTTCCGCCTGAGACCGCAACAGTTCCTCCTGAGACAGCTACTGTGCCGCCTGTAATTGTCGTTCCCAACACTGCATTCAACGTACCTCCCGTTATCGTCCCCGACGATATCGCTACTGTGCCCCCCGCTATCGCAACCGTCCCTCCGGTTATTGTCGCCCCAACCAACAGATGACCGGAAGAGTCCGTCAATAACGCTTGCGGGGTTTGGGTATTGTCTCTACCAAAAATTAAAGTGCGCAGCTTATCGGGATTCGGATTAAATGTAGAAAAGTTTGGCATTGCCCATCACCTTCTTCAGCATAAAAAGTCAATCGGCCATGTAACGGAATTGCCGCCGTGCGTATCGTCATGGCCTCTCACGCCATTCCTTCGCCCCTGTTTGTCCCATGAGAAAAAGATTCCAGCTTTCGCTTTTCGTGTCATTTTTAAAAAGAGAGAAATTGTTTCCGCCATGTCCATGCTTCTATACGCTATGACGCGGCAAGACACGAGGAAGCGGCGTGTGCCGCGAGCACAAAAGCCTTATCCTGCAAATCCGGCGTACATCCCCATACGAAAAGGCGGCCGGTCCCATATAATACAAGCATTACAATGCATGATCGAGGTGATTGCCATGACCAACTACTCCGTGTTTAACCGTGAAAATAGGCCACTATATACATTACTGAATAATACCTACACATCGCCGGCCGTCGTATCCCCGCCTGAGGGAAGCGCCTCTGCAGCAGGTCGCCTGTTCACGATTACCTCTGGAAGCACAAGCGTCGGAGCAGGCTCCAATCTGCTCATTCAAATTTCAAACCCGAATGTGAGTGGGCGGACACTCTATGTTTCGTCCATCTCAGGCGGTATTAGCGCTGCCGCGACGATAAATGTCTATTCCTCTGGAACAATAACAGGCGGCACGACACCGACACCGTTCAACTGCCAATTCGGCAACTCGGGGACCAGTGTCGCCAGCGCTCGCGTAACGACCGGCTCTGTCGTCGGCTCTCCAACCTTATTCCTAACCTCCTTGCTTGCGGCGGGACAGTTCACTTTCCCTTTTACCGGCGGCATCGTTATTCCGCCTAACCGATCGATCACCATCTCTGTCGGAACCGGTTCGATCACGGCAGCGGCCAACATCGTCTGGTGGGAATTCTAATGCCCAACTTTCCCATTTTCGACCGCAGTAAAAGTCCGATTATAACCAAAGGAACCAACAACTACACCCAAAAAAACGCGGCCGAGCCGCCCCAGTCAGCCGTATCTGCAACTACTGGAGGATTCTTCTCCATTAACGCCAGCAATAGCGCCTCGCTTGGACTCCTTGGCGGTACCGTCAACATTTCGGTACGCATCGCCAACCCTTCGAATAGCGGAAAAACGCTTTACTTAAAGCAAATTTACGGGAATACAAACGTTTCCCTCAGCTTGCTTTCAAGCTTTTCCGGTCAAGTTACCGCACTCAGCGGCGGAACACTTACCTCGCCTTCTACACTGACACCCGCAACCTTCCAACTAGGAAGCAGCGCGACAAGCGTCATGACGGCAACCTCTTCAACGTCAGCCATAACGGGAGGCACCTCCTTTGCGCTATATCCGCTGTTTCCCGGACCTTTTTTTCTGGAGTACAGTGGAAGCATCCTCGTTCCCCCGGGACAGGCGCTGTCCGTTAACGTATTCGGCTCGCTTTCGGTTCTCGGCATTTTGGGAACAGCCGTAGAAGTTATTTGGTGGGAGGCTTGAGCCACTATGCATTTCTTCCAACAAAAAAAGGCGCCCGCCACTCGGAATCGAGATGGCAGGCGCCTTTGCGATGCGCTTTACAGCAATTTTTCAATATCAGCCTTCATATCGTTCGGCTCTTGCGTCGATTCGAACCGTTTGACGACGCGGCCTTCACGATCGACCAGAAACTTTGTAAAGTTCCATTTGATCGAATCACCTTCCAGCAATTGAGGCAGTTTTTCAGAAAGGAACGCATTCAGCATTTTGCCGCTCGGTTCGGACACGTTAAAGCCTTGGAACGGAGCTTGCTCGGTCAAATAACTGAACAGCGGATGAGCGCTGTCCTCACGAACATCAGTTTTGGCGAAAAGCGGGAACGTTACGCCGTAATTGATTTGGCAAAAGCTTTGTACATCGGAATTGCTTCCCGGCTCTTGCTCCCCGAACTGATTGCTCGGAAAACCAAGAATCTCGAGCCCTTGGTCTTTATATTGCTCGTAAATTTTTTGGAGGTCGCTGTATTGCGGTGTAAATCCGCATTTGCTGGCCGTATTGACGATAATCAATACTTTTCCTTTATATTGCTCTAAACTAACGGCCTCACCGTTGATTTTTTCGGCTTCAAATGTATAGACGGACATAGGACGTACCTCCCGAATAATTAGTTTAAGTAAAATTAAATTGCGTACAATTTATAAAACAAAGAATAACACGCCGGCGACCCGAAAGTCAAACCGGCGGCGTTTGCCATTCTATTTTTCAAACTAAGCCTCAACCTTCTGAAGCCGCATAAAATCGCTGACCATCGCGAGACGCCAAGGAATAATCATGCCGAAGGCCAACAAGTAGAACAGCGCCCCTGTCTGAGGAATGGACATATACTGCTCCACCACCCCATGTAGAGACAAACGGATCAGCAGCAGCGCGACCATTATAAAAATAAAGGCCTTCGAGCGCTTAACGTATATATTCGACTCTACCCGTTCGAGCCTTGTCGTCACGATCAGCGGAAATGCGAAAATGAGCATACCCGTTCCAAACGCAGACAAGCCCCAAATCCATGGGATATGCGTTATTGGAAAGGCGAACATTATAAATCCGGTCGCCATGCCGAGCGGCGGAATAATGATTTTGCGAAGCGATGTCGGTTGTTTGCTTGCGCGCAGGCGCAGTACGATGAGACCCGTTCCAGCGAGCAAAGAGACCAGAACGGCAATCAGTTGTATGGTTTGCGTGGATAGAGGCATCGCGCTCCACCTCCTAGATTCCCAACAGCAGAGATGCCATTACCTTTTTCACCATCGTACTGCAAAAAGATACCTGACCGCAAATGAAATTCGCTTAGGTGAAATGCTCATTACTTGCGCAGCTCTCCCAACAGGACCTCGGAAGTGATCCAGCGCCGGAATACAAGAAACAGAATGATTGGCGGCAAGCTGGCCAGCGCCCCTATTTTCAACACGGTAGCAGGATCTGCTCCGGCGTTGCTCAAAGCGTGAATCATCATAACCGGTGAATACTGCCAGCCATCGAGAAGATACAAGAGCGGGGCAAGGAATGAACCCCACAAAAACGTAAATTGCAGTACCGCAATCGCAATCAACGGCTTCCATAGCTTGGCGATAAACAAAGTGAAGAAGGTCTCCAGTTCCCCTTTCCCGCTCGCTTCAGCTTCTTCTTTAAGTGCCGCATACTTGCTGTTAAATATGCTTTTAAGCACAAAGACAGGTATAACGGTAAACAGGCCGGTGAGGAAAATCGGAAAAATCGTATTCACCATACCTGCCGCACGGTAAAACATATATTCCGAGAAATAGCTTGATCCCATAAAAGCGAGCGCAAACAGAATGCATTTGTACAGCTTGCGTCCAGGTAAATTTTTAACTGTAAAAGGATAGGCCAGCATCGCAACCATGACGGTGTGAAAGAAAGCTGCGAAGTAAATCGCAATCAGATACAAAAGCATTTTTCCGAAATGCCATTCCGGCTGCGCATCAGACATCATTTCTCCGCCTAATGATATGCCCGTATATGGCAATACAAATAATACAAACAAAACAGATGCGACGATCAGAGAGTAGAGAACCGCTGCTACATAACCCCAAATGCCTCCACTGCCGTCTAAACGCTGTTGTCGACCGAATGGAGGTGCTGGCACGGCATGGAATAGATCGCGAAGAAACTTCCCTCTTACTACTGCATAGGCCAAAATCCCGAATAGAAGCTGAATCACAAATTGAATGACCATAACCGCGCTGCTTTCTCCTATCCTCATGTTCATGACACCGATGTTAAGCGAGTACACATCGAACGTGCGGCCGGTAAGAGGATTAGAGAGGGAGTAGGCGATATTGAAATCGGTAGTAAGAATAAAACCAAGCTTGAGCAGCAGGAAAGCGCCGATTGCTCTTGCCGCCGGAATCGTATATAACCGCGAAAAATATACGGATGCATGCTGCAATTCATCCCCGCCGTTGGCCGATTTTGCCGCAGCAATGGCCGCAAGTGCGAGCAGAATCGGAATTCCGGAAGTACTGAAGGTCTCCAGTACAGAAGCGGTTAGCTGATATCCGGCGGAATGACCTAAAATCATCACACCTTCCCCAATCCAAGGGCGCTGCTGGGAGAGCAGCCACGTGGCCACATATACTTTTACAGAGCCAGGAATAAAGTAAGGAAGCAAAAACAACGATGCAAAGAAAGCGCGCCACCGTCCGGATGAAATTCGACTTAACGCTAATGCAAGAACGAAAGCGAGCGCTCCGCACAAGAAGATATATAACAGCTTAATCATTAGCGTATTTATTAAACCTTGCACAAATTGCTCGTCAGACCATACAGCGGTATAATTCCGAAAGCCTACCCATTCACTTTTAAATCCTTCAAACGGCGTGAAATTGAGCATGGACATATAGAGACCTTGCAGCCAAGGATACACTTTAAAGATAAAGTACATGAGTAACGGCGGAATAACAATGAAATAATGCGTTTTATACTTCCATATTCGCTGCGACAAACTCAATTCGTCACGCCCCCAGGTTGTTATTTAATCCCATTAACATCATTTTCCATTGTAAAATGAAACCGTTTGGATATCAATACCAAATTTAGCGCTATCCGGTTACTTATCCTCGCATCCTGTAAGAATCTCCAACCAACACACTCGCTAGATAATGTGCCAGCCCCAGCTAAATAACGTCGTTTTGGCAGTTATTTACTTCAAAAAACCTACTTAAAACGCAATAACTGCTTTTTTGCAGTTAATGTCTGCGTAGTAGTGCCATATGTGCGTGTTTCTGAATGAATAACTGCGATTCGGCAGTTATTTCCTCATTTTCAACCGATACAGACATCAATAACTGCCTTTTTGCAGTTATTGGCTGCCAGCATAAGGTCAAGGAGCCCGGCCGGCCGAGTAAACCTTGCCGAACATCGCTATACACGGGTCGTCCACTGTACAAAAATACGGGCTTAAAACCGAAATCAGTGCTTGACTTGAAGCGAGCGGAATCGCTGCAGGTCAGAGGGTTCTTCCGATCGCCATTAAAGCCTGATTCCTTTATTTGATAGAGGTTTGGAGTAGGAATCATGCTTTAAAAGCGACCACTGCCGTTTTTCCAGAATCCCTCTGCCCCTACGCTAATCTCTTTTTCTCCGTCAAGAACTGATTTTGAATACGAAAACAATAACTGTGCAAATCAAAACCCCATCACTTCCTCACCCGAGCGCACTGTAAAAAGCTCGAAGAGCGATGCTCGCTGGATGTTCGGCTGGCTGACCTAACAACATGAAAAACCCCTTAGCACAGGCATCGGGAATAGACGCTTCGTCTGCGTTTATTCCCGATGAATGCTAAGGGGTGCTGCATCACACATATAAAGTTACTCAGCTCTACCGTTTCGAAACGGTCAGCCATCCCGTCATTATCTCCTAATAGGAACCCCGAATAAACGGATGCACCTTTTCCTTATAAAAGTCACGCAAGCTCTCCTGTTCACTAGCCGTGAAGGACGGCACGTTCAAAGCGGCCAAGTTATCTTCCACCTGGCGAACGTTGCGGAAGCCGGGAATGACGCAGGTCACCGCTTCGTGATCCAAAATCCAGCGCAACGACGCGCGGGTCATATTGCCCCGTCCTTCGGCGATCCAGCGCAGCTGGTCGGCCAGCTCTACGCCTTTGGCGAAGCCCAAACCGGCGAACGTCTCGCCCACGTTGAACTGCTCGCCGTTTTCGTTGAAGCGGCGATGATCGTCTGCTTCGAACGACGACTGCGCCGTAAATTTGCCCGTCAGCAGCCCGCTTGCGAGCGGCAGCCGAACGAGAATGGCTACGCCGCGGCGGTGAGCCTCGTCTAGCAGACGCTCCAGCGGCTTTTGGCGGAAAATATTAAAAATGACTTGCAGCGCACGCACGTTCGGCTGCTCGAGACAGAGCAAGCCTTCTTCCACTGATTCCACGCTGACGCCGTAATGGCGAACCTTGCCCTCGTGAACAAGCTTGTCCAACACGCCGAAGACGCTGCCCTCCTGCAAGATCGGCAGAGGCGGGCAATGAACCTGATACAGGTCGATCTGCTCGCGGTTCAGCCGCTTTAAGCTGCCCTCGCAATAGGCGCGAATCGCTTGCTCCGAATAAGTGGCCGGATCGTGTATGTCCCCGCCGCGGCAAAACTTCGTCGCGATGGCAATTTCCGATTCCCGGCCTTTCGTCGCTTGCGCCAGCAGCCGCTCGCTGTGGCCGTCGCCATATACGTCGGCCGTATCAAAAAAGTTAACGTCGGCAATCCATCGCTGCATCTAAAGCGCGCAGCGACTCCCCGTCGTCAACGCTTCCCCACGCTCCCCCGATTGCCCATGTCCCAAAGCTAAGCTCGCTTACTTGAAGTTCCGTTGAACCTAATCTGCGATAACGCATTTCCGATCGCTCCTTTGGCTGACTTTTCAATTTCAGCAATAGTTTACCTCAGAGAAGAGCAAGGAAACAATTCGCAATTTTGGACTCTAACTCAAAACCGCTTGACGGAACAATAAGGCACGATCTAGTATATAGTTAGTCGACAAACTATTTTCCGCCATTGGAGGAACCTGTTCTTATGCGCAAACGCCACGGACCCGATCATGTCACTCGCATGATTCGTCATTTACAGCGCGTGCATCAGCACGAGATGAATCGGCTGCTTCAGCAGTACGACATCTATCCCGGTCAGCCGCCGCTCATGTTCACCCTCGACCGCGAGCCGGGAAGAAGCCAGGCCGAGCTTGCCCGCGAGCTCGACATCAAGCCGGCCACGCTGACGATCATGCTGAATCGGATGGAGAAGAACGGCTACGTCCGGCGCGAGACCGATTCACAGGACCAGCGCGTATCCCGCATTTATTTGACCGATAAAGGGCAAGCGGCGGTCGGCGAAATTCGCGAATCGCTGCAGACGCTTGAAAACCGCGCTATGGATGGCTTTTCGGACGACGAGGTGCTGCTGCTGAAAGGCATGCTCGCTCGCATCCGCGATAATATGAAGAGCCGCTCAGAGGATGAGCAGACGACATAAGTCCAACAGCCCGGCTAGCGCACACATTCTTTTGTCTCGGTCTTATTCTTTTCTAAGGAGTTGCTATACTCAGCATGCTCAAACTCGCACGTTTTTTGAAGCCGCACTGGGCGGCGGCCGTATTGGCTCCGCTCCTGATGCTGCTTGAGGTATTTATGGATTTGCTTCAGCCCGCTCTGATGGCCAGCATTGTCGATAACGGCATTGCGACGCGCGATCTGGCCCATATCCAACGGACCGGATTGCTGATGCTAGGAGCAGCGCTCGTCGGCTTGATCGGCGGAGTAGGCTGCACCGTCTTCTCATCCATCGCTTCTCAGAAGTTCGGTGCCGATCTTCGCGGCGAGCTGTTCCGCAAGGTACAAACCTTCTCGTTCCGCAATTTGGACGAATTGAAGACGGGCTCGCTTATCACAAGGCTGACCGGCGATATTACCCAGTTGCAAATGCTCGTGCAGATGCTGCTGCGCATCTTCGTCCGCTCTCCATTCCTGGCGATCGGGAGCATCATAATGGCCGTTATCATCAGCCCGAAGCTGGCTGTGATTCTCGCGATCGTCGTTCCGCTTCTGTTCGTCGTGATGTTTCTGCTTATTCGCCTGACGCTGCCGCTGTTTGCCTCCATGCAGCAGCGTCTCGACAAAGTGAACTCGGTGCTGCAGGAGAACTTCGCGGGCATCCGCGTATCGAAAGCGTTCGTTCGCGGCGATTTCGAGAATAAACGATTCGGCGAGGCGAATGATGCATATACCGCTACATCCGTCCGCGCGATGCGCCTCGTTGCGCTTAATATGCCGATTTTGACTTTTATTTTAAATGCGAGCATCGCTGCCGTCCTCTGGTTCGGAGGGCTGGACGCGCAAAGCGGACTGATGCCGACCGGCGAGCTGGTCGCTTTTATCAACTACGTTACGCAAGTCATGTTCTCGCTCTCTATGGTAGGCATGATGCTGGTCCGTTTCTCCACCGCCAAAGTGTCGGCTGATCGAATCAACGAGGTGCTGGCGGCACAATCGGAAATTGACGTCAAGCCAGACGCATCGACGAACGCCTACCGCCAAGGCGAAATCGCATTCGAAGGCGTTTCTTTCGCTTATGCGGGGCAAGCCGCGGCAGAACCGGCTTTGAAAGAAATTAGCTTCGTCGCCAAGCCTGGCCAAACGGTCGCCGTGATCGGAGCAACCGGCTCCGGCAAGTCAACGCTCGTACAGCTTATTCCGCGTCTATATGATGCGACTGAAGGCAGAGTACTGCTAGACGGAAAAGATGTCCGGGATATCGACTTGTCGCATTTGAGAGGACAGATCGGCATCGTTCTGCAGGAATCACTGCTCTTCAGCGGCACGATTCGCGACAACATTAAGTTCGGCAAGCCGGCCGCTTCCGACGAGGAGATGCGCGAAGCGGCCGAAGCCGCGCAGGCTCATGACTTTATCGCCGCTTTGCCTGACGGCTACGATACACAGCTTGGCCAGCGGGGCGTCAATCTTTCCGGAGGGCAGAAACAACGTTTATCGATTGCCCGCGCGCTGCTCCTGCAGCCGTCCGTTCTTATTCTCGATGACAGCACAAGCGCCATCGATATGGGCACCGAATCGCGTATTCAATCCGCTTTGAAACGGCTGATGCGCGGCCGCACCAGCTTACTGATCGCCCAGCGCATCTCGTCAGTGAGGGATGCGGATCACATTCTCGTGCTCGATGAAGGCAGACTCGTCGCGCAAGGCACGCATGCCGAGCTGCTTGCCAGCTGCGAGCTGTATCAAGATATTTACCGCTCGCAGGCGGGAGAGGAGGCGGAAGCCTATGACCGGATCGGATAACAGCCGTTCGAATGAGCCGCGCAGCTTGCCGCCGATCGGCATGCGCGGAGGCGGCTCACAGCCCGGCATGCCGCCAGCGGCGAAAGCTAAGCCGAAGGACACGGCGCAAACGGTGCGCCGCATCTGGCAATACATGCAGCGTTACCGCAAAGCGCTGCTCGGCATTCTGGCCGCGACGCTGGGAGCGACGCTGCTCTCGCTTATCGCTCCTTATTTAATCGGACACGCCATCGACTCCTATCTCGTGCCCGGACAGTACGAAGGACTGCTCAAGCTGTGCCTCGGACTTGCCGCCGCTTATGCAGGGACCGCCGCTTTTACTTGGCTGCAGCAGCATTTGGTTGTCCGCGCGGCACAGCATACAGTCCGCGATATGCGGAGCGATGCTTTCGCCCGCCTGCAGCGGCTGCCGCTGCGGTATTTCGACAGCAAGACGAACGGCGAGCTGATGAGCCGGACGACCAACGATATTGAGAATGTGTCGGGCACGCTTAATCAAAGCGTCACGCAAATCATTTCCAGCGTCATCATGCTGACCGGATCGCTCGCCATCATGCTATGGCTGAATATTTGGCTCACACTATTGAGCCTTGTGATGATTCCACTCGTCATGCTGTTCACGAAGAAAGTCGCCAGCTATACGCGGCGCTTCTTCTCCAGCCAGCAAAAAAGTCTGGGCGAGCTGAACGGTTTTATTGAAGAGACGGTATCCGGCCAAAAGGTTGTGCAGGTGTACCGCCGCGAGGCCATCGCCGCCGACCGGTTCGATGAAATCAACCGCAAGCTGACGGCGGACAGCATCAAGGCGCAAATCTATTCAGGCACGATCGGTCCGTTCATGAACGTGTTCAACAATTTCAGCTTTGCGCTGATCGCAGCAATCGGCGGCTGGATGGCCTACCGGGACTTGACGACGGTCGGCGTTATCGTCAGCTTCCTTAATTACTCCAAGCAATTTCAGCGGCCGCTCAACGAGCTTGCCAATCAGTTTAATATGCTGCAATCGGCGGTCGCTGGAGCGGAGCGCGTCTTCGAGATGATCGACGAGCCTTCGGAATACGAGAACGACGGGAAACGAATGCCGAAAGACATGGCCGGAGAGGTCCGTTTCGAGAACGTCAGCTTCGGCTATAAACAAGACATTCCGGTGCTGTCCGACGTCTCGCTAACCGCCACGCCGGGTCAAACGATCGCGCTAGTTGGTCCGACCGGCGCAGGGAAAACGACCGTCATCAATCTGCTGACACGGTTCTATGAAGTGGACGGCGGCGCCATTACACTGGACGGAATCGATATCCGCGAGCTCGGCAAGGATCACCTGCGAAGCCGGTTGGGCATCGTGCTTCAGGACGCGTACGTATTCGCTTCTACTATTCGCGAGAACATCCGTTACGGACGGCTGGAAGCCTCCGATGCGGAGATCGAAGCGGCCGCTAAGCTGGCCAACGCGCACAGCTTCATTGCGAAGCTGCCACAGGGCTATGACACTCCGCTCGCGGCCGGCGGCGGCAACTTAAGCCAAGGCCAGCGGCAGCTGCTGACGATCGCACGCGCCGTGCTGGCCGATCCAGCCGTGCTCATTCTCGACGAGGCGACGAGCAGTATCGATACACGGACGGAAATGCACATTCAGACCGCCATGCGCGAGCTGATGAAAGGCCGAACGAGCTTCGTAATCGCCCATCGCCTCAGCACGATACGCGAAGCTGATCAAATCCTCGTCGTGAAGGACGGCGGCATTTCAGAACGCGGTACGCATGAGGAACTGCTTGCACTGCGCGGTTTCTACTATGAACTTTATACGAGCCAATTTAAGAGAAGCGGCTAAGTTAAGTTAAGATTGAGATTAGGAATAAGCCTTGGAACCCAAATATGAAACACAATCAAGCAGACTAAAGAGACAGCCCGGAGCTAGCCGAATCGATCGGCGTTGCTCCGAGCTGTCTCTTTTCCATAAATAAATGATTACCGCTGCGGAAGAAACTTGCTAATATCGACGCCCAGTCCCTCCGCGAGCTTTACGCCGAATTCAGCGTTGGCGCGGTAAAAGCTGCAGACGGCGCGCAATTGCATATCGTTGTCCGTTTGCAACAGGTCGTGAATAAGATTTTTCACTAGAATGTCGCGCCGCTCCTGCGAAAGCGAGATGTACCGCTCACCGGCCTGCGTAAAATCATCGGGATTGCCATGGACTTCACGGCCGGGATAGCCGCCCCGCGGCTCATAGCTTTCCCGCGTCGTTTCGGCCGCAGCCTTCGTGCTGCCCGCTTCGCCGCATCGCTCACAGCCAACCGCTAGAGACGAATCATCCCTTATCGCAGCCACAGTTCGCTGATGATCGCCTACTGACGCATGCGGACAATTAACTGGGATCTTTAAGTAATTGGTTCCCAACCGGCTCCTTTGCGCATCCGGGTAGGAGAGCAGCCTGCCTTGCAGCAGTTGATCCTCCGAGGGCGCGATGCCCGGCACAAGCGCATTCGGCGCAAACGCCGACCGCTCAACCTCTCCGAAATAGTTGACCGGATTGCGGTTCAGCGTCATTGTGCCGACTTTATGCAGCGGGTACAAATCGTCCGGCCATACTTTCGTCGGGTCCAACGGATCGAACGCATGTCGGCTGAGATGCTCCACAGGCATGATCTGCACGTGAAGTTCCCATGACGGAAAGTTTTTCAACTCAATCGCTGCGTACAAATCGCGAGTGGCGTGACTAAAGTCTTCCGTCTGCATAGCTCCGGCTTCTTCGGTGGTAAAATGACGGACGCCTTGCAGCGATTTCCAATGGTATTTCACATAAGTCTCTTCGTCCTCGGCATTGATCCACTTGAACGCATGAACGCCGAAGCCATCCATTTCCCGGTAGGTCGCAGGCGTTCCGTCGTCGGAGTACAGCCAGGTCATCATATGCGTCGATTCCGGCGCTGACGTCATGAACCTCCAGAACCGATTCGGGTCTTGTAGGCTCGTAGCCAGATCGGGCTTTAAGGCATTCGCCAGTTCGGGAAACTTCAACGCATCCCGGATGAAATAGACAGGCAAGTGATGGCCAACGATATCCAAATTGCCTTCCTCGGTATAAAACTTCACTGCGAAGCCGCGAGGATCGCGCGCCGCCTCCGGCAAGCCCGTGCCATGATTGGCGCTCGAGAAGCGGACAAACACCGGCGTCTCTTGACCCGGTGTTTGCAGAAATGCGGCCTTCGTGTACGGCTTCATACTATTCTGAAGGCGGAATATTCCGTGTGCTCCTGCGCCGCGTACATGCACAGCGCGTACCGGAACACGCTCCCGGTCGAAACGGATCGGTTCCTCCAGCAGACGTTTACCGCCGCCGGATAGAGTCGATCCGTGTTGTTCCGCCGTCGGGGAAGACTGACGTTCTTCAACCGGCGGTTCCTGATTCGTCGTCAAACGGTCGTCCATGTTCATGACCTCCATCACACCATTATCTAGAAGACTTAATCTAAACATTGTTATGATCGGACTCTCACGTTAATGAACGGTTGTCTTCATTAATTCCGGCTGTTATCGGCCAGCCGATAGCCGGCTCCACGAACGGTAACGATATATTTCGGCGCCATTGCGTTATCCTTGAGCTTCTTGCGTAGCGTTTTAATATGAACGTCGACCACGTTGCTGCCGCCAAAAAACTGACTGCCCCAGACAGCGTCGAACATCGCTTCCCTTGTCAGCACCGCCCCGTCTGAAGCGACGAACAGCAGCAGCAGATCGTATTCAGTCTTCGTCAGATCGATCCTCTCTTCTCCTCGGTAAACGGCCATCTTCTTCATGTCGATCGACAAGTCCTTAAACGTATATCCCGATTCGACCGCCGTGCCCGATTGTGCCGAACGAAGCTGCAGCATCCGGTTAATCCGATGCAGCGCCTCTTGAGGATCGCGCGGCCAAACGATCATTTCCGCTCCTGACGGCAAAGAATGCGCCGCAGATACCGCTTGCTCGCCAACGAGAAATAACAGCGGCACATGATTCAAATGAGCGGTTTGCAGCAGCGCTGCCCGAAAGGCATCCACCGCGTCCGGATTGACCAGCGGGTGCGGCGTCGCATCGTAGATGACCAGCTCCGGCTGCAGGCTGCTGACAAACGCTTTATTCAACTCGTGGAGCGTAAATAAATCGAAGCACTCCGCCGTTAAAATCCGCAGCAAGCTGTGCAGCCGATTCGGAAAAGCGCTGACGGCCATGACGCGCTTGGTCAGCGAGCAGGCTTCCCCCATATACTCGGCATCGCTTCCGTAATAAGCTTGGCCGACCTGAACGCCAACCTCGTTATCTGCAAATACGCTCACTGCCGTTAATGACTGGCGCATTGTTCGCATACCCCCTCTAGTACAACATGGGCGTCCAAAATTTTAAAACGGGTTTCCTGTTCGACCGACTTCACCCACGCAGCCGGTACCACGGTCAGCACTTCCGCGACCTTCCCGCATTGCTTGCATACGATATGCTGATGATCTTCCGTTCGGCCGTCATAGCGGCTAAACGCTTCCCCGAGCTTCAGCTCCCGGATTAATCCCGCATCCGTCAAATAACGGAGCGAGTTGTAGACGGTACCGTAAGCGAAGGTAATCCCATTGCCCCGCAGACGCTCGATGACGTCTGCAGCCGTCGGATGATCGTGAGATTGCTGGATAACATCCAAAATCGCTTTACGTTGTATAGTTAAATTTATTTTTGACATGGCGGCCTCATACCTTCAATTATTTTATTTAGACTAAGTATAAATATAAATCTAGCAACAGTCAACCGCCTGCGGCTTAAGTCCCGCAACCGTTCCGCACGACAGACGACTTTCGGTTTATTTTTACGAAAAACGACCATTTTAAGTTGTCTGAATATTTACAAAATTCAAATGTTGAGTTATGATGAAGGCACCCAAAAGGAAAGGGGATAGTCCATTGAAGTGAGTTAGCAAAGCATGTCCACGCGCCTAAGGAAAGGAGCGTTGACCGGCAGGATAAGGGACATGCGGGAGCCCGCGAACGGCAAGCAGTCTAGTAGTCAAGCAAGATGTAGTCAAGCAAGATGTAGTTAAGCAAGATGTAGTTAAGCAAGAATAAGCAAAGCAAGAAAGAGCTTTCTCTCATCTGAGCAATACTTACCGATTCACAAATCTGGCAACGCAAGTTGTGGCAATGAAATGGAGTGTCAAAGTCAATTGAATAGTTGTCTAGCAGAAAGATAAAGGGATTCCGGTTATCATCCGATAAGCGGAATCCCTTTTTTTTGCTGCGCAAATGAGACAAGTTTTTTACAAAATAGGCGAAAGAAGGCGGCTGATCGATTCCTTGAACCGGTTTATCAACGGCCGTTTGCGGTACGCCTCTTCCGTTACGAGCGTGCAATACTCGACGTCCTTGTTGAAAATCGCCTGCAGACGCTCGGCGGTCTTGCTGTCATACACGAACGCGTTCATCTCAAAATTGAGCTTAAAGCTGCGAATATCGATATTGGCCGTTCCGACCGAAGCGACCTTCCCGTCGATCAGCAGCATTTTCGCATGAAGGAAGCCTTTATCGTACATCCAGCATTTGGCCCCAGCCGCAAGCAGCTCGCTAATATAGGAATGGGTCGCCCAGTAGACAAAGAAGTGATCCTTTTTGCTCGGCAGCATGACGTTGACGTCCACACCGGAAAGCGCCGCGATTTTCAGCGCCGTCATCAGGCTCTCGTCGGGCACGAAATAAGGCGTTTGCAACAGCACGCTCTTTTTAGCCGAATAAATCATTTTTATGTAGGCATCCTTAATCTGCTGGTATTCCGTATCGGGTCCGCTGGCGACAACCTGCATGCCGATATCGCCGAAGCCTGTCCGATTAATCGGGAAGTACACTTCGCTCAGCTCGATCAAGCCGCCCGAGGCAAGATTCCAATCCATCAGAAATTGCGCCTGCATCTGGTGCACCGAATGTCCTTGAACGCGCAAGTGAGTGTCCCGCCACTCCCCGAAATACTTGTTCCGCCCCAAATACTCGTCTCCGATGTTGAAGCCCCCGATATATCCGGTAAAGCCGTCTATAATAACCAGCTTCCGATGATTCCGGTAGTTCAGCTTCAAATTCAAGTAAGGAATGCGGGAAGGGAAAAAGGCGACAGCCTCTCCTCCTTCCGATCGCAGCTTGCTGAAAAACTTCTTGGGCAACCCTTTGCTGCCAATATGATCGTACAAGAAGCGGACCTGAACGCCCTCCTTCGCCTTGTCGACGAGCGCGTTCATCAGCCGGTTGCCAAGCTGGTCGTTGCGCACAATGTAATAGATCAGATGAATATGATGCTTTGCGGCGGCAATATCGGCAATCAGCGCATCGAACTTGGCGTTCCCATCGGTATAGATCTCCAGGCCGTTATTTTGCGAATATAACGAGTAGCTGCTGACCAGATTCATATAAATCATATCGCGGTACTTGTTCATCTCCGGATCGTTGAACGGCACCGTCCCCGTCTCCAGCTGCGACTTCTGCACCTCTACCGTATCCTCGATGATCCGCTGATTTTCGCCAAGCAGCTTATTCAGCTTCCGCTTGCGCAGCTTTTGCCCCAGAATCAAATAAAGAATAAATCCGAATACCGGAATGAAATAAAGGACCATCAGCCATGCCCAGGTAGAACTGGCGTTTCGCCTCTCCAGGAAAATGACCGTGATCGCCAGAAAAATATTCAGAAGCGTAATCAGTGAGAAAATGTCCTGAATAACATGCATCGATTCGTTACTCCCATATTCAATATATAAGCTTATGTAAAAATGAATTCGTTACTAGCATCATACTCTATTGCGCGTTGTATGTTCAAACCCGGCAAATATGCTACAATTTCAAAAACAAGGAGTGCGGCCAGAGGAGGAAGCTTCATGGATTTACGTAAGCTAAGAATTGACGAGCCGGTGCTAGGCACCTTCAGCGAGGAAAGAGACGAGTACGAGCGCGACTACGCCAGGCTGATCCAATCCCCCGCCTTCCGCAGGCTGCAAGGAAAATCGCAAGTGTTCGGCGCGGGGTCCGGCGACTATTACCGGACGAGGCTTACCCATTCGCTTGAGGTATCGCAAATCGCCCGCGAGACGGCGCGCAGGCTCGGCAAGCAGTACGATTTTCTTAGTCGCAAAGAGCATCCCGGCCTCATTCTGGACCCGTCCGTTGTCGAAATAGCGGCGCTCGCCCACGATTTGGGCCATCCCCCTTTCGGGCATAAAGGCGAGGAAGTGCTGAACCGGCTGCTGATGGATGAACACGGACTCGCTTATGAAGGAAATGCGCAAAACTTTCGCATCCTTATGTTTCTGGAGAAACGAGCGGGCAGCGGCAGCGGACTCGATCTGACGGCAGCGACGCTGCTGGCCATCAATAAATATCCATTTTCGCTCGACGAGCCAGGCAGGCTGAAAGGTCTTTACGGCTCGGAATGGCAGGAAATCGACCTGCTTCGCCGCGCTTGGGGCATGCCGGACGGCTGCTCGACGCTGGAAGCTCAGTTGATGGATTTATGCGACGACATCGCTTATTCTACTCATGATATAGAGGACGGCATTCGAGCGGGTAAAATCCAGATGAACCGCACCTTCTTCGAAGACACGCGCCTTATTGACAACTTGGTGCAAGAAATTGTACAAGATCAGGGCAATATGGAGGTTGGCTGGGATCAGGTTGATATTCCGGCAATGGTCAAGCAGGTGCTGTTCGATTATTTGCAGCAGTGGGAGCAGCTCTACGCGCAGTACGACCATGAGTCCTCCCGCACCCGCCGGGAAATGAAAGCGCGCTGGGTGAGCGTCTTCGCCGGAAAAGTCGGCATTATCGACGCCTCCGAGAAAGGCTGGAAGAAAGTGACGTTCGTTGAGGACGGCCAGCAGGATTTGCAGATGCTGCGCACAATGGAAATTTTGAAAAAGCTCGCTTGGGTCACGCTGATTAAAGACTTTCGCGTCCAGCGCCTGCAGAAACGAAGCGAGATTATGATTCGCAGATTATGGGAGAGCTTTAAAGTGCCCGATCACGGACGGCTTATTTTGCCGCCGGACTGGGTCGCCAGCTACGAGCAGCATAAAAATGATTGGAGCTGGCCGCGCTTTATCGCCGACTATATTTCCGGTATGACCGACGCTTACGCGGAGAAAGTATACGCCGAGCTGTATGCAAGCAAATCCGGATCGATCTACGAAATGGACTAGAGAGTATAAAAGCAATCTAACCTTGTCCATCCTAAAGGATGGAGGAGGTGATGATCAATGGCTAAGGACGTGTTGTGCGAAGTGAACTCCTGCAAGTTCTGGGCGGCCGGCAATCATTGCGGCGCTTCTTCCATCTATGTTGTAAGCAACCGCGGCCAGCAGGCGAGCAACTCCGAGGAGACCGACTGCAAAACATTCGAATCAAAGCTGTAATTTGGAATCTGTACAAAAAGGCAGCGGCGCAGTCGCTTTCCCGTTTCTTCTTCGGGATAGGGCAACTGCGCCGCTGTTTTTTAAATAAGGCAATATCAGCCTGTGTTCATGCTCGTCCATTTTTTCACTTTAGTTGTTAACAGGTACGGCGTCGAAATATTCCTCAAGCGTAATGCCGCGGGACGCGATGTCGGACGCAATCTCCTTGCCGACATAACGCAAATGCCAAGGCTCGTATTTATAGCCCGTAATGGACTCTTGCCCCTGCGGATAACGGATAATAAAACCGTATTCGGCGGCATGTCCGGCTAACCATTCGGCTTCCGGGGTGCCGGCGAAGCAATCCGTCGCCGCGCACTTGCCGTCGCTGCCGGACACGTCGATGGCCAGTCCCGTTTCATGCTCGCTAGTGCCAGGATAAGCGCTGTACGTCATCGCCTTTTCCAAGCCGTCCTTCTTCACGTAACCATCAAACAGCGACTTCTGCGTCGTATGGGAGCGATAAGCCGAGACGCCCGCCAAACGAATGCCGTCTGCTTTCGCGCCGTCGAACATTTCTTCGAGAGCCCCTGCCGCCTCCGAACGCATTTTTCGTTTATCAATCTTGTCTTTGAATAAAAATGGAACATCAGGATACACTAAATCCGATGGCTTATAATCATCGGGCAGCATGTTCTGCTTGTTGACGAGCACTGCAATGCTTTCCGGCTGAGCAATCACAGCGCGTTCTCCGCCGCTGCCGTTGCTTGGCTTGCCTGCTTCGCCAGGCTTGTCCGTCTCAGCAGGCGCTGCGGCATCCGTCGCCTTCGGCGGCGCGACTGTACCTTCAGGCGCTTGCGCTGTCGTATCTTCATACTTCGTTACAAGAAAACCTACAATAAGAACCGCGATTATAACGACCGCGAAAAACAGCGTCCTTCTGCGTCTCGCCTTCATTTTCGAACTTCTATTCATTAATTACGCTCCTTCTCCCCTAAAAACATAGTTCCTATTAGAAGAGCCTCGCTTTGATAGGCTCAATTGGTTGTCCCTACTGGCGCGGCGACAAATCTATTTCTACTATATACGAAAGAATCGCTGAATGTCATGTTTTTTCGACATTTTCCGCGCCTCATGCGCGTTTTTTTTATGGCTGTCGAGGTGGCTTTTGCCTTTGACATGGGACTATGAATAGGAGCATAATAGGTATAAATTATTCGTAAATATGTATGGAACAAGAAACGGGCTGCCGGGGAGCTCCAATGCAGCCTCTTTTTGTTGTGAAAGGTAGGCGATACCGTGTTAGCTTCAACCCCAAAACGGCTGTTCAGTACGAGACCGATTCTCGTCTTCTCGCTGATCGTCCTCTTCAAAAGCTTTCTGACGTGGATGGTCGTGTTCCAAAGCCCGTCTTGGACCATTTTGCTGAAAGAACTGCCGTTTGCACTCATTTTGTTCTGTCTCATCGAGTGGTTCGCCACGAAACGCAAGCTTGTCTACTATTTAGGAGCCAACTTGCTAATGACAGCGATCTTGTTCGCGGTTCTAATGTATTACAAATATTACGGCGTTATCGTTACTTATCGTGCGCTCGATCAGGTCAACCAAGTGACGGCGGTCAGCAACAGCGTCTTCTCGTTGATGGATCCGTATTATTTGCTTGTTTTTATCGACATCGTCGTTATGATGTACTATCTGGTCCGCCGCAAAAAAGGCCAGTACTGGAAAGCGGCCAGCCAGAAAAAGATCAGCCGCAGCGTTGTCGCAACATTGTTCGGCGTTTCACTCGCCTTGTGCCTGTTCAACATCGTTCCGAACCGCGCAAGCATGAACGAAATCGTTAAAGCCGAGCAAATGGGCATTCTCAACTACGAGGCTTACACAATTTTTTCGAAGAAAACGCAGGATTTGGTCGACAAATCCGAAATTACGCAATCGAAGATCGACGAACTGAAGCAAGTGACGCGGCCTGCCGCTCCTGAGCTAAACGGCGTCGCTAAAGGAAAAAATCTGATTATCATTCAGATGGAATCGTTCCAAAATTTCCTGATTAACTTGAAAATCGACGGCCAGGAAATTACGCCGAACATGAACAAGCTGGCGAACGAAAACTTCTATTTCAAACATTTCTACCAAGGCGTCGGCCAAGGCAATACATCGGACGCCGAGTTTATCGTCAATACGTCGTTCTACATCCCGCCTAACGGCGCGGCAACCGGCGTATATGCCGGCAAACAGCTGCCAAGCTTGCCGAAGCTGATGCAGGAGCATGGTTACGATACGGCGACCTTCCATACGAACGTCGTTGAGTTCTGGAACCGCGGCGAGATGTACAAGGCGCTCGGATTCAACCGTTACTATGACAAAAAGTTTTTTGGTGACGAGGATACCGTCTTCTTTGGCGCTTCCGACGAAGTGCTGTACAAAAAAACGGCTGAAGAGCTGAGCCGCATGAGCGAAGCCGGCAAGCCGTTCTATACGCAAGTCATTTCGATGACGTCGCACCATCCGTTCACGATTCCGGAAAAGAAGTACAAGATGAATCTGCCTGAACGTTACGAAGGCACCTTTGTTGGCGACTACATCCGTGGTCAAAATTATGCCGATTACGCGCTCGGATTATTCATCGACGATTTGAAGCAGCGCGGCATTTGGGACAACAGCGTTATAATGATTTACGGTGACCATCTCGGGCTGCCGATTTATTCTCTTGACCGCGCCGACAAAGCGCTGATGGAGGAAATTTACGGTCGCGAATACGGCTACACCGATATGATCAACATTCCGTTGATTGTCGCTTCGACCGGTATTACCAAGCCGCAAGTATACGACCAGCTCGGCGGACAAGTAGACGTTCTGCCAACAGCGGCTAATCTGTTCGGCTTCTCGCTCGACGATCATATCCACTTCGGTCAAGATTTGTTTAACAACGATTCGTTCAATTTGCTGCCGCAGCGTTATTATTTGCCTACCGGCTCTTTCGTAAGCAGCAAAGAATTGTTTATGTCCGGAAGCGGTTATGATGACGGTACGCACTACCCGCTTGCCGGCGACGGCAATGAAGCCCCTGAAGCGACGAAAGACCAGTTCGATCGTGCCCTGGAGCTGCTCAAGCTGTCCGACAGCTATGTTAGCCAACTGCCAGATAGGGAAACGAAATAAAGATATAATGATATGACGAAAGAGCCCCGACGGCATTAAGCCGAAACGGGGCTCTTTTTTATTTACACTATCCCCACTTGACAACTGTGTTTTAACCTTTTATCGTAAAGCGTAACCGAGGCGGCCCTTGTTTATTGCCGTCTCATCAATATGAAGTTCTATAAAGGAGAGTGTCCTACAAGATGGCTAACCAAAGCAGAAGAGTCGATCATGTCGGCGTGCAAGTAACCGATTTGGAGGCTTCCATTCGTTTTTATACGGAAATTGTCGGACTTACGCTGAAAGCGCGGGTGCCGCATTCGAACGGCGTTATTCAACTCGCATTCCTCGGCTTCGGCGGCGACAATGAAACCGAAATTGAACTGATTCAAGGTTACAGCGACTCGCTCCCTGCCGAAGGCAAGGTACATCATTTCGCGATCAACGTGCCCGATATTGAAGCTGAGTTCGCGCGGATCAAAACGACGGAAGCGGAACTGATCGACCAAGAAATTACGACGCTTCCGAACGGCTACCGCTACTTTTTTATTTATGGCCCGGAAAAGGAATGGATCGAGTTTTTTCAGCGTTAATCCATTAAGAGCCGGTTCAAAACCGAACTCAGCAATTGACTTCATGTGAGAGGGAAGCGCTGTGGGTCAGAGGGTTCTTCCGATCGCCATTAAAGCCTGATTCCTTTAATTGATAAAAATTTTGCGGTAGGAATCATGCTTTAAAAGCGACCACTGCCGTTTCTCCAGAATCCCTCTGACCCTTCGCTGCTCTCTCCTTTCAGTAAAACACTGATTCAAAATTTGAACCAAAAAACCAACAAACAAAAGAAACCCTGCGCACAGATGAATGTGCCGCAGGGTTTCATTCTTTTCAAGCGTTCCGCTTGAACCCGCTATTTAAGATTTAGATGCCTCAAGCACCTCTTGCACGTGTCCGTCTACTTTCACGCTCAACCATTCCTTCGCTAGAACGCCATTCTCATCGATGAGAAACGTTGAACGCTCGATCCCCATAAACTCGTTGCCGTTCCACGAGCGCAGTCCCCAAACGCCGAACAGCTCCGATACTTGATGATCGGTATCCGACAGCAGCGGGAATGGCAGGCTGTGCTGCGACACAAACTCGTCGTGCGAGGCCAGATCGTCGGGGCTAATGCCGATCACTTCTGTGTTTTGCTCGCCGAATTGGCCGTTAAAATCGCGGAAATCGCATGATTCTGTCGTACAGCCTGGCGTCATATCCTTCGGATAAAAATAAATGACCAGCTTCTTGCCTCTGTAATCGGAAAGTGAGATGTCCCCGCCTCCGGTTGCCGGAAGCGTAAAATTCGGAACCTCTTGTCCTACTTGCACTTGCTTCGTCATGCTTAATTCCTCCTCATTATTGTTATTGTGACTACTGCCTTACTTCTTCATAAAACAACGGCGTATCGCATACGAAACGGCGAACCTCTTCATGCGTATCGAACAGTGCGTACGCCAGCGTGAGCTTCATCAAGGTCGCCTCTGCCGACATATTTTCAATGAAAACAACCCCTGCTTCGATCAAGCTCACCGAAGAAGCATAAAGTGCTTCGCTTCGATCCTTAAGAGGGCACAAATAGAGATCGACGCCATGTGCGGCGCAGTATTCGGCAAATTGTAAAAGCGAATGACCGCCCGGGGCATTCGCGCTCGCCGTCCCGGAATGGTACAGGTCGTGCAGCACCGCCTTTGGCGCATGCTCGTCGAAGCGGTAATACGAGTAATCGAGGCCCGTGAAGGGCTTGATATAGAGCAGTCCTGCACGCAGTTCTGCACTGCGAACCGCCTTGCCCCCTTCCGCCGGCTTTCGGTTGCGAAGCTCCTCCACCTGAGGATTGTACGGATGAACTTTAGGAAGAAACGTTCCGTCCTTCATTTCTCCGTATACAAGCTCGTACGGGCTGCCGAACTGATCGGTGAACGAGACCGCCTGCGTAATCCGCGTGCCCAAGTAGACGTTCATCGTCTCCTTGTCGTCGCGATAGACGACGAACACCCCAGGCAGCCCTTCGCCCACAATAAAGTCGACGGCAGCGGCAAAATTGGCCACCCCGTTGCTGCGCGGGTCGCCGATCGGATAGTTGGCCGCCACGAGTATGATAGGCCGAGCCGTATCGGCGAACAGGTAGCTGATCATCGCCGCCGAGAAAGCGAGCGTATCGGACCCGTGAGTCACGATGACGCCGTCGTACTCCGACAGGTCGATTTGATCAAGCGCCGTCTTGAGCGTATTCCAGTCATCCGGCACCAGGTTCTCGCTCAACAAATTGAGCGGCTGTTTCGTATCGAACGTCACATCACCGCGTGCTCCCGCAGAGCTATAGGCTTCGATTAAGGTGTATGAGCCTGCATCGTGAACGGAAACCTTGCCGTTGTCGTTCTTGCTTCCGATCGTGCCGCCCGTAAATAAAACCATTATTTTTTTCAAGCTTCGCGACAATCCTTTCTCAACCTTTCGTTGCTATATTCTACTATACCTCTCCGCGCTTTCCGATGCCAATTAGAATGCCCCATCGCCCAAAAAAGGCAGACTGCGGCTGTCCAATTCTATTCTTCTTCGTCAGCCGCTCGCCATAAAAAAACCGCCGAATCAGCGCATATGCTGATTCGGCGGTTGCCTGCTTCGTCTTGCTTATTCGACTGCCGCGCCGACTTCCTTCACCATTTCCTCGACGGAAACGAGACCGCCGCCGGACAAGTACCGGTAGTTCGCGTCCAAGTAAACGATATGGCCGTCTTTGAACGCATTCGTTTCCGTCTCGTTGACCGTTTGCAGCGGCACATACATTTCTCCCGGAAGCGCAACTGCGGCTTGCTCTACTCCCGAGCGGTCTCGAATGACCGCCAGCCTCATCCCCGTGCCCCTCCTTGGCCCCAATAAGCCTCCGTCCATTCGCGCACCCAGGCGAGCAACTTCAAGTCTTGCCCTGGCCCGGCAATGAAGGACAGCCCGATCGGCGCCCCTTCCAGCTCTCCGGCCGGTACGGTGACCTGCGGCAAGCCCGACAGGCCGGCGATGCAGCATAGCTGCATCGTATTAATTCGGGCCCGCTCGCTCGCTTCGCCGCTGATTTCGCGGAGCGGCGCCTTCCCTGGCACCGTCGGAATGACGAGAACGCTGTCCTCAGCAAGTAATTCTCGCATCCGCTCTCGGACCGAGCGCCATAGCGCAGCCTGAGGCGTGCTTTTGTCATGGCTTAGCCCGCTTGCAAATTGAAACCGCCCAGAGATGCTGCTGCCGAAGACGGGCTGCGCAGACTCAATCCATTCGCCGTGTGTCTCCCACACCTCCAACCCCTGCATCGTACGAAATGCTGCAGCCCAAGCTTCAAGTCCTTCGGGGGCGACGGTCAGCCGCTTGCTCTCTCCGAAGGCGGAAATAGAATCGAGCACAGGCTTGAGCAGCCGGCGAACAGACTCATCGGCCCTGTCCCAAGCGTCCTCACCTATTAGCATTCGCCGAAACGCTGACCCGCCGCCGTACGCTGCCTCGGATGTCTCTTCCTCGCTTTCGCCCAGCAGCGTCCGGCCGACTCTGTAGAGAAGCGCCGCGTCCCGCGCCATCCAGCCGACCGTATCGAAGCTTGGCGCGAGCGGCACGACACCGTCTATCGCCACAAGGTCGTGGGTCGGGCGAAAGCCGTAAATACCGCAATAGGCTGCGGGCACGCGGACCGAACCGCCCGTATCGGTCCCAAGAGCGAAATCGACATCGCCAGCCGCGACTGCGACTGCCGATCCGCTTGACGATCCTCCAGGCAGCCGATCCGGCGTTCTCGGGTTGACCGGCGTGCCGTAGTGATCGTTTTGTCCATTAATGCTGTACATCAGTTCGTCGGTATGCGTCGTTCCGCATAATTTCGCACCGCTCGCAAGCAGCTTCTCAATGGCTGAAGCGGTCTCCTCTGCAGGACCATGCGTACGCAGCCAGTCGGGATTGCCCGCTCCGCTCGTATAGCTCTTAATCGCGAAAACATCTTTCACCGCAAACGTCAGCGCGCTCAGCGGCCCCTGGCCCGTCGGCTCCAGCACAATATCTCTTCGCCTAAATGCGTTATATTCGTCCTGCATTCGTTGCACCTCCATACCAGCTACTCCTATTCGCGTGAACTATGTGTTCGCATCACGCCGCGCTACGCGACGTTACGCAGCATCATTAGTTCGCATCACACTGCGTTATGCGACATTACGCAACGTGCGTTCGTATACATCACGCGGCGTTACGCTGCGTCGCACAACATTACGCCGATTGATACACATTCCGTGGATCGCCCTCATTACCAGCCGATTGCTGCTCCGTCGCAGCGCGGGTCAGTGCCTCCGCTCAAAATTCCGTCTTCGCTAATCGCAATCGCATGAGCATGACCCATAATCCCCTCCCAGTCGCCCAGCTTGCGGACAAGATGGCCGGCCTCGCCAAGCCGCTCGGCGGTTTCCTCGGACAAGCGCCCTTCAATTTTCAACTCTTGTGTCGGCGCTCCCCATGTCCGGCCCCATACCCATCTTGGTTCATCGACCGCCTGCTGAGGATTCATGCCGAAATCAATCATTCGCGTCAGCAGCGCAATCTGTGTCTGCGGCTGCCCTTCGCCGCCTTGCGTGCCGAACAGATGAGTCGGACGGCCGCCTTTCAGTGCCATAGCTGGCATCAGCGTGTGAAACGTGCGCTTGTTCGGCTGCAGGCTATTCACATGATTCGGATCGAGCGAGAAAAACGAGCCGCGATTTTGCAGCAGTATACCGGTTTTTCCGGCTACGACGCCGGAGCCGAACTCAAAGTAGAGGCTTTGGATAAATGAAACCGAATTGCCGTCTGCGTCGACCACCGCCGCGTACGCGGTATCGCTGCCCACCGGCCGGCTGTCAAGATCCGAAGCCGACCCGGTATCGATCGACGATGCAAGCTCCGCCGCATACTCCCTGCTGAGCAGACGATCCAGTGGAATGTCCGCAAAGCCCGGATCGGTCAAATAACGGTTGCGGTCGCGGAAGCCCAGCTTCAACGCTTCAATCATGGTGTGATAATAAGAATAAGAGCCGTGGCCCATCGCTTTAAGATCAAAGTTTTCTAAAATGTTCAACGCCATTAGAGCGACGAAACCTTGCGAATTTGGCGGCACTTGAAAGACGTCGTAACCTCGATAGGTGCTGTTTAGCGGTTTCACCCATTCGCCGCGATGCTCGGCAAAGTCCCGTTCCGTCAACAGGCCGCCGTTCGCCTGCAAATAACGAACTATTTCCTCCGCAATTGAACCTTTATAGAAAGCGTCGCGTCCTCGTTCTGCCAGAAGCTTCATCGATTCCGCCAAATCGGCCTGCACAAAGCGCTCGCCCGCCATCGCAACCCGTCCTCCCGGCAAATAGACGGCCGCCGTCAGCGGCTCGGCCTCCAGCACCTTTTGCTGGGCCTCCGTGTTTGCCTGTTGATCCGGCGACATCGGAAAGCCTTCCGTCGCATACTCGATGGCCGGTTGCAGCACTTCGGCGAACGGCAGACGACCATACCGCCCTTGCACTTCGCACCAGCCATCAACCATACCCGGAACGGTGATCGCGCTTCGCGGACCTCTCGTCGGAATCGCGGCTTCGCCTGAGTAGCGGTCGATAGATGCCCCGCTCCCCGAACGGCCGCTTGCATTATAGGCGCGCACTTCCCCGTCCTCGCTGTGGAAGCTTAGCCAGAAGGAATCGCCGCCCAACCCTGTCATATGAGGATAGACGACAGCTAGGCAGGCGCTCACCGCCACTGCCGCATCGAAAGCGTTGCCGCCTCTCTCCAGTATCCGAGCGCCAGCCGCCGAAGCCAGATAATGCGGGCTGACCACCATCGCTTTTGTCCCCATCACCGGTTTACTCATACGCCCTCCACCTTTAAGTCAAGTTTTCTAACATGTTATGCTTTTAAAATAACACGCCCTCTCCCGGGCAGGCAATAAGCAATTATGCAAACAAGAAAGAAAAAGACTATTTTATCATTGATAGCGAACGAATATGGGTATATATTTATTCATATAGAAATCATAAAATCAATTTTGTTTTCGTTTTGTCATTGAAACATCAATTATAGAGAGGAGCAGAGTCTATGCATTCCAAACGTCCCGAACCGATCGAAACGGCTCATATAGACGATATCGATCGTAAAATCATATCCGCGCTGCATGCGAATGGAAGAATCTCTTACACAGACCTAGCCAAAGATATCGGACTGTCTCGCGTTGCCGTTCAAGCCCGCATCAATACTTTGATGGAAGAGGGGGTTATCGAGCGTTTTACGGCCGTTATCAATCCGGGCAAAATCGGAATTACCGTATCCGCCTTTTTTAACGTAGAGGTCGAGCCGAAGTATTTGCACCAAGCTGCCGAGCTACTGGCCGAAGAGCCAGTCGTCACGAGCCTTTACCACATGACGGGGCCAAGCAAGCTCCATATGCATGGCTTGTTCGTTAACAATCAGGAGATGGAGCAATTTATGAGAGAAAAGCTGTATACACTGCCCGGGATTATGAGCGTCGATTGCCAGGTGCTTATCAACCGCTATAAAAGTCGAATGGGGATGAGGTTATGAGCGCACAGCCTCCTGTTGCCACGCAGCCATCCGCTCACGGTCTGCCGATCCCTCCCGCCGACCCGGGAGCAAAAGCTTACAGCCAGCTAGGCTGGGCGATGCTGAAAACCGGCATTCTCGGCTACGGCGGCGGGCCGTCGGTGATTCCACTTATCCGTTATGAAGCGGTGACGCGCTATCATTGGATCAACGACGACGACTTCGCGGAAATATTGGCGATCGCTAATGCCCTGCCAGGGCCAATCGCAACCAAGATGGCGGCTTATCTCGGCTATCGGCTGAAGGGCTGGCTTGGCGCCACCGTGGCGGTACTGGCGCATATTTTGCCTTCGGCGATCGCCATGATCGCGCTGCTGTCTGTCGTTCAAGTACTGCAAGGCTCGGCCGTCGTTCAAGGTATGATCGCAGCCGTCATTCCGGTTATCGCCGTCATGCTAGGGGTGATGGCTTACGAGTTTGCGAATCGCGCCGTGAAAGGACTAGGCAAATACCTTGGTTTCACCATGTTCGCCATCGCCTTCTTGCTGCTTCAATTACTGAATGTGCAGGACGCCATTGTGATCGTGCTGTTCCTAGCTTATGGAGCGATACATTTCAAGCTGCTAGGCCGCCTAAGGCAGCGGCAGGCGGATAAACGGAAAATGAAAGAGACTGGCGGGGAGTAGCCTATGATGGATTGGATCGAACTAATAATCGGCTTTTTTATCGCAAATGTGCTCGGTTACGGAGGCGGACCCGCTTCCATTCCGCTCATGTACAATGAAATCGTCACGCGCTACGGCTGGCAAACAGACCGTGAGTTTTCCAACATACTCGCACTAGGGAATGCGCTGCCGGGGCCGATTGCAACGAAAATCGCAGCGTTCGTCGGCTTCGAGGTGTCCGGCTGGTTCGGGGTGCTCGTCGCCCTCGCAGCTACGATTGTGCCGTCGGCCGTCGCTCTGATCTTCCTGTTACAGCTGATGCAGAAGCATCGTCAATCGCCTATCGTAAAAGGAATGGCGCTGCTTGTTCAGCCCGTCATCGCCATTATGATGGTGCTGCTCACGTGGCAAATGACAGCAACCTCCGTCGAATCCTCCGGCATTTGGCAGACCCTGGCTATAGCAGCCGTCGCCTATTGGGCAATGGAACGCCGGAAAATCCATCCGGCTTTCGTCGTCTGCGCCGCCTTCGTTTACGGCGGTCTGGTTTTATCGCATACCATCGTATAGAGCGTGGCGCGCCCATCTTGGTGGTGGCAACTTACAGCCGCTTTAGCGGCCAATTTGGCCGTTAGAGCTATGATAAGTGGACGGACGGGCGTTTTAACGGCCATTTTGACCATCCGAACAAATAAAGGCTGAGCTACAGGATTTCGAGAATCCCGTGGCTCAGCCTTTTTTTCTCTTATCTTGCCGTTAGATCGAGTTATCCCTCGGATACGCGCGCAGCGACTCGGAAGAAGAATCGCTTCCTGTGCTCTCATCGCGCATAAACGGCCAGAAGTTCGCTTTACCGAACATGCGCACCATAACCGGAATGAACAGCGGCAGCATGACCATCGCGTACAGGAATAGTCCGCATAACACGACGGTTGCAATTTGCAGCAGCGACATGACCCCGGACGGGAGCATAGCGGCAAACGTGCCGCCAAGGATGACCGCCGCCGACATAATGACGGTACCCATGTTGCGCATCGCCTCCAAAATGGCTTCCGAAGGCGACAGATGACGGTATTCCTTAAACCGATCCATCAGGAAGATGCTGTAATCGATGCCGAGCGCCATCAGCATGACGAAGCCAAAGAACGGCACCGCCCAACTGACGCCCGTATGGCCCAGCATTCGGACAAATATCAATTCCGTGATCGCCATCGACGTGTAGAACGTCACGATCAGCGAAGCGATCATATAAAGCGGCATAATGATCGAACGGAACAAAATGATAAGGATGATCGAAATGCCAATCAGCATCAGCACGACTGTACGCGAATAATCGGCGTTCGAGATTTGGCTGAGATCGTTGTTCATGCTGGATACGCCGCCGACCGCATACTTCGCAGCACTGAAATCTGTGCCGTGCAGCGCGCGTGCAACCGCCGCTTCCAGACCGCCAATTTGCGACATCGTTTCCTTCTCGTACGGATTCGTCGAGAATACGACATCGAACTTCGCAGTCCGGCGGTCCTCAGACAAATAGACGTTGAGCGCCTGCTGGAATTCATTATTTCCTATCGCTTCCTCTGGGATGAACCAGCCCGTCATTTGCTTGTTCGGCGAGGAAGACAGCTCGTTCAAGTAACCTTTCGCAGACGTTAACCCGTCGGTCACCTTGGTCAGTCCCTCTACGGATTGATCAAGACCGCCAGTCAACTCACCCAGCTGGCTGTTCAGTTCAGCAAAGCCGGATTGCAGCTTCTTCTGTCCGCTAGCAAGCTGATCGAACCCTTTCGTAACGCCCGGCAGCTCTGATACGATACGTCCTTGGCCGTCGGCCGCCTGTTGAATGCCGGCTTGCAGCGATGCGATACCCGCCGACAGCTTGCCGAGACCGTCGGCCAGCGCCGCCTGCCCGCCGGAGGCTTGCGCCAATCCGGTGTTCGCCTGCTTGAGTCCAGTCTCCACGCCCGCCAGTTGTCCGTTCAACTGAGTCAGCTGGCCGCTCAGGCCGTTCGCTCCTTCTTCCAGTTGTCCCATCGAAGCAAGCGCCTGCTTGTAGGTCGGATCATCTGCCAGCTCCGGATAGCTTTGCGCGAGTCCCGCCATTCCTTGCTTAACGCCCGCGAGTCCTTGAGCCAGCTTCGCCTGCTCGGCGGCAATAGCCGAGTAGCCTTGCGAAAGCTGTCCGATACCTGCTCCAGCCTGTTCATAGCCAGCAAGCAGCGATTTGCTGGCCTCCGCCAGCTGATCTGCACTTTCCTTCGCCTGCTTCAGTCCAGCTCCCAGCTCCTTAGCGCCGGCGGAACCGTCGCGAAGTCCTTGTTCGATTCGCTTCAAGCCGTCACCTAGCTGTGCAACGCCGTTTTTCAGCTCGTTCGTTCCAGCAACGAGCGCTCCCGCGCCATCGACGGCTTCGTCCAGCTTCGGCGCGTTATCGCTCAGCGCTGCGCTCGCTTCCGACAAACCTGAACCAATCTCGCCAAGCCCGTCGCCGCTCTGTCCAAGTCCGTCCTCGAGCGTTCCGACCTGATCAGTAACGAGGAAGTTATCCAGCACATCCCCGGCCGGACGGGTTGCGCTGCGTACTGCCTTCACGCCGTCCACCTTCGCGAGTTCACGGCTGACCTGCTCCAGAGCAGCCAAGCCTTCCGGCGTATCAAACGGCTTTTCCGCTTCGACAATAACGGTTGAAGGCAGCGATTCGCCTGGCCCGAAGCTGTCGGCAATCAGATTAAAGGCTTTTACCGAATCGTATTTGTCACCGATCTCATCGAGCGAGTTGAAGGAAATGGTTCCTTTGTACGCTGTCAAGAAAGGTACGATCAGTACCGCAAGAATGACGAGCGCCCAGATTGGACGCTTCAGAGAAAACTTTCCAACAGCGCCCCACAGCGCGCTTGGCTTGTGCTCCAGCGATCCTTTGGATGGCCAGAACAGCTTCGGTCCAAGCACCGCCATGAAGAATGGCACCAGCGTGAACAGCGCCAGCATTAAGACGGTGATGCCGACCGCTACCGCCACCGCCGAACGGTAAAGACCGAACGTGGAGAACCCGATTGATGCGAAGCCCACCAATACGGCAAGGCCGGAGAACAGCACCGTCTTGCCTGCTGTCTGGTAAGTGACGATGATCGATTCCCACACATCGCCTCCGCGATGTGCAAGCTCCTCTTTGAACCGGCTGATCAGCAAAATACAGTAGTCCGTTCCGATCCCGAATAGAACGGCAACTAGGAATATTTGCGTAAAGTTCGAAAGCGGAAAGTTGACGTATTCCACCAAGAATGCGACGACCGATTGCGACACTAAATAAGTGAACCCTACCGTGAGCAGCGGCACGATCGGCGCAACGGCCGAACGGAATACGGCGAATAAAATAATAAGAATAAAGCCGACCGTGATGAACTCGGTCTTTTTCAGGCCGTCCTCCGAGCTTTTCATTACATCCTCGGATATGAGCCAATTGCCAGTATAGTAATGCTCGACCTTGATATCGGAGAGTGCGCCGTACAACCCGTCACGGACTGTCGCCCCTTCTACCCCTTCAAGGTCAACGTTCACAAGCGCCAGCATCGTTTTGCCGTCCTTGGACAGCATTTGATCCTTAAGCTCCGGCGTATCGAGATGCGTCGTCAGACTCGTAATGTGAAGCTGTTCCTTATCGGCCTTCAGCTTCTCGATACCTGACTTAATCGCATTCATGTCTTCTGTCGACAGACCTTCTTTATCGTGGAAGACGAGAACGGTCGCTTCACCGCCGCCCCCTCCCGTCTTCTCGCCGATCTGCTTCGCCATGTCAGCGGCAATGGTCGACGAATGACCCTCCGGCACCGTGATTTGTCCTTTGTCCCGCACGAGCTCCTGCATGTTCGGAGCCGTCAGCATGAGGGCGACGGCCGCTACAAGCCACAACGCAAGAACCGCCCACCTTAGCTTCAGTATCGTCTTCATTCTCTTTTTACTCCTCTCCGTCTCCAGCCGATTGAGCCACTACCCTAGCAAGCTTCTCATAAGTCGCGATAAACGCCATAGCCTCATCCGTCTCGAAATGAGCTAGGAGGCAAGCAATCAGTCCTTTAATCTCCGTTTCAATAAGATCCGCTGCTCTCCTGCCCTCTTCCGTCAATCGAAGCAAAGTGACGCGGCGATCCTTGTCATCCTGCTGCCTTTCAATCAGATGTTTATCGAACAATCTGGAAGTAATTGCTGTAATGGAGCTTTTGCCGACGCAGAAAATATCGGCCAGCTCCGTCGATGTGCATACGCCGACTCCGCGCAAATAACGAAGCGTCGCGTATTGATCAATCGTAATTTCATCGCGCATCAGTTCTCTGATCATCGCGGTTAGTCTGCGATTTACGGTAAACTGGGCCTTTTCGTACCGCGTGATTAGTACATTTAGCTGTCCCAGGTCCGCCTTCATTATATTTCCTCCTCTCCGAGCTTTGTCCTATTTAGTTCTACTGTGAAACTATTCGATTATTGAACTATATCAAAGTACAATCTTCTCAGTCAATCGATGGAATTTGAATAATTGGTGAACAAACTGTTAATTGCTTGTCCCAGTATTTTGTATATAATGAATGTATACGGTTACATTTCAGAATGGAGGTCTGCCCTCATGTACGACGTAATCATTATCGGCGCGGGGCCGGCGGGCGCAAGCGCAGCGATTTTCACGGCAAAAGCAGGAAAGAAAACATTAATGTTCGAGAATGGCAAAGGAATGACGAAACGAGCCTGGTTTGAGAACTACTATGGCATTCCGGCCATCGGCGGTCCGGACTTTGTCGAGACCGGCAAACAGCAAGCCGTCAAGCTCGGAGCCGAGCTGAAAGAAGAGACGGTGCAGAACGTCGTTCCGATTGCAGGAGGCTTAGCGGTCGAAACCGATCAAGGCCGTTATGAAGGAAAGCATGTCTTGCTCGCAACCGGCGCTCTTGCTGATCTGGCGGACCACATTGGCGTACGAACGAAGCCCGGTACGGAGCCTCGTATCAAAACGATCGTTGATGTCGACTCCTCAGGCAAAACGAACGTCGAGGGCATATGGGCTGCCGGCACCGTTGCAGGCGTAAGCGTGCATGCAGTCATTACGGCCGGCGACGGAGCGAAGGCGGCCATCAACATCATTAGTGAGCTAAACGGCGAACGTTATGTCGATCATGACATCATGAAAGCGTAATTCAACAATAGACGAAAGCGATCGATACAAAGAGAGCCCGTTTTTCACCGCCAGTACGACGGTGAACGGAGCTCTTTTTTTCCATCGTCAAAAGCGGTATTTTGGCAAATACTTTTCTAACAATCATTGCCCAACTTATCTAATAGATTAGTGATATATTGGCAGTGACATCTAATGTTCAGTCAGCCATTCTATTAACGAATCGGGGTAACCTCATGTTCAAATTTCTATCCATACTAAAAAATCGCAGCCTGGCTCTTACGAGCTCCGTTGTGCTCGCCCTACTCTTCATTGTCGTCATCGGGGTCACGCAATGGCTGTCGTACAATGCGCAGAAAAACGCATATATCGAGGACATGAACCGCGCAACCCGTACTTTTAGCGTTCAGACACAAGCAAATGGAGCCCTTATTCAAAACGCCAATAGCATCATGCTAGCCGCCGGAGATATGAACTCCTCCGATTTCGCTATTCTGAAGCAGCAGCTTGACGCGATGAACGAGAATGAGCTGGTCCACAATACGTATATTTTTCTGCCGGACCTTACCATTACGGGAGATAAGAAAAATCTAAAAGTTCTTCAGGCTAACGAATCGATGCAAGCGATGGGCTTCAAAACCAACAGCCTGTACAATCTGCCGCCTGAATTTTTAGCCGGGTACGATGTCGTGAGAAAAGAAGGCTTCGCCCAAGTGGACGTTTATGAAGATGAAACTGGCAAGTGGATTACGAATTTGACCGCCATCCATAACGAGAAGGGTAAAATGATCGGAATATTCGGCGTCGATTTCGATTACGGACAAGTACAAGGAAAGCTGGACGCCATCTTGTGGAAAAGCGTAGGCATCGCCGCCGCTTTCATCGCAGGCGCTATGATCCTTGTCGTCTTGCTCGTACGGGCAGCGCTTAGACCGCTCCGCCGGCTGGCGGAGATTTCGGCCCGAACGGCCGAGGGCGACCTCACTTCTACCGTGTCGGTGACAAGCGGTAACGAAATCGGACAAGTGTCAGATGCTTTTAATAAAATGATTCTTAGCTTGCGCGGCCTGACGCAAAACTTAAGATCGGCCTCCAACGAAATGTCTACGTCCTCCGCCGGCATGCAGGAGAGCGCAGACCAGACGGCAGCCGCCACGCAAGAAGTGGCCGAAGCGATTCAAGAGGTCGCCGCAGGCGCCGACACTCAGCTCCACAGCTTTAAAGAATGCCAGCGCGCCATGACTGAAATGACGGTGGGCATTCAGCGGATCGCCGAATCGTCGGCTTCCGTATCGGGAATGGCGGGGGATACGACCGAGCTGGCTGCGGCAGGCGAAGCGGTAATTGAACAGACCGTCGATAAAATGAAATCAATCGAGTCAAGCGTAACCGATACCGTCAGCGCGCTTGAAGAGCTGGAGCAAATGAACGGCGAGATCGGCAATATTTTGGCCATGATCGGCGATGTCGCCAAACAGACAAACCTGCTCGCACTTAACGCCTCCATCGAAGCATCCCGCGCCGGCGAGCATGGCAGAGGCTTTGCCGTTGTCGCAACGGAAATTCGCAAGCTGGCCGAGCGGTCCAAACAATCGTCGGACGAGATCGGCACGATTTTGAACGGCATTAGCACGCGCACGGGCGACGCCGTTCGTTCCATGGAGCGCGCCGTGGTCGATGTTCGCGAAGGCTCGAACGTATCGCAGCAAGCTGGTGACTCCTTCCGTTCGATATTGGAGGCAATCCGCCGCGTATCCGATCAAGTGCAGGAGGTTTCCGCTGCATCGGAGCAAATGTCGGCTGGCAGCGAAGAAATCGCCGCCTCGCTCGACCAGCTTGAGCATATCGCTGAGAGCTCTTCTACCCAATCGCAGCGTGTCGCCGCCGCTTCGGAAGAGCAGCTCGCCTCGATGCAGGAAGTGGCAAGCTCGGCGTCCCAGCTCCGCAGTCTCGCCTCCTCACTCAATGCGGAGATCAGCAAGTTTAAAACCGAGTAACGCGTTTAACCCTATGTATATAGAAGCGCCTAGCCGTCCATGTGGACCGCTAGGCGCTTCGTTTTTTGATATAGCTGATCAAGCCTCGCTGCTTGCCATCGCAATACGCATTACGTACTGCAGACCGTCTTCGGACCCTTTGTCGCCGATGTTACCGCAGCACCTATAAAGTTCCCGCTCATTTACTTCCCTATAGCTAATCAGATCCCACACATCGCATGTTGTCTCCGGTCTGCGTCCCCCTGCTACCGTAGAACCTATCAGCCTCCGCACATCGCGTATCGTCTCCGGCATGCAGCCACTTGCTACCGTCGCTCCTATCGGACCTCCGCACATCGCGTATCATCTCCGGTATGCAGCCACTTGCTACCGTCACACCTATCGGACCTCCGCACTTCGCGTATCATCTCCGGCATGCAGCCACTTGCTACCGTCGCTCCTATCGGACCTCCGCATATCGCGTATCGTCTCCGGCATGCAGCCACTTGCTACCGTCGCTCCTATCGGACCTCCGCACATCGCGTATCATCTCCGGTATGCAGCCACTTGCT
>NZ_JBHVSK010000004.1:0-331006 GCF_042885235.1 Paenibacillus sp. NPDC058071 | reverse complement strand
ACCGTCACACCTATCGGACCCCCGCACATCGCATGCTGTCTCAGCTTGCAGCCTCACGCTACCGTAGAACCCTTCGGACCCCATACATCACAAATTGTCTCCAATCTGCTGCCCCCGCTACCTCAACATTTTTCGCGCTCCCCGCTTTTCTGTTACCCATTGCTTAGCGGCCCCTTCTTTTTGAGCAATAACTGCAAAAAAGCAGTTATTCGCGCCCAGTCGCAGCCATTTCTTCTCAATAACTGCATTTTTGCAGTTATTTCCCGAGAAATCCCTCTCCTCAGCCGTTTCGATCGATAATAACTGCATTTCGGCAGTTATTGTTTGGAATGGAGCAGGTACGGTTCGAAATAAATGCCTTTTTGCATTTATTTCCTCGACGACCTGCTGCGCATGCCCACGCCTCGTAAGCGAGTATAATTGCTTACTATTACCCAACAAATCAATACCTTTTCCACCACCAACTGCACTCCTGCATCGCAGACCCTACATGAGGATTAACGCCAACATGCACCTGCGACCAACCACTCCATTAGGTACCGCGTACACACCTTCGAACAAACCCTTCATATCTGTCATTAGGCAGTGCTTCAAATGAATAAACACCTTAGCATCTCCAAGGCACATGCGACCACCGAACCTGCAAGCGCCCGACCCAGCCCAACCGTCACGGAGCAAAAAAAACCGCGCGCCGAGAACGGCGCGCGGTGCGAAAGCTCGCGATTAAGATGCAGTCACCGCAGCGCCTTGCTGCAGTTGGTACATCGCGAAGTACTTGCCTTGATGCTCCATCAGGGCGTCGTGATCGCCGCGCTCAACAATACGTCCGCGATCGAGCACGAGAATTTGATCCGCTTGGCGAATCGTCGACAGACGATGCGCAATCACGAATGTCGTGCGGCCCTTCTTGAGCACATCCAGCGCACGCTGAATGATTGCCTCGGTCTCGGTATCGATGCTGGCCGTCGCTTCGTCCAGAATCAGAATGGCCGGATCGTAGGCAAGCGCCCTTGCGAAGGAAATCAACTGGCGTTGACCCGCCGATAGCGTGCTGCCCTTCTCGATAACCGGCGCATCGATGCCGCCCGGCAGCGATGCGAACATGTCGTATGCACCGACATCGCGGAGCGCCTGCTCGACCGCTTCCCGGCTGATCGCCGGGTTGTCGAGGCTGACGTTGGAAGCGATCGTTCCGGTGAACAGGAACGGATCCTGCAGAACGATGCCCATATGCTGGCGCAGATGCTGCTTCGAAATCGACTGAATATCGGTGCCGTCGATGGAGATCGTTCCTTGGCCGGAATCGTAGAATCGGAACAACAGGTTCAGTATCGAGCTTTTTCCTGAACCGGTATGGCCGACAAGTGCTACTGTTTGCCCTTGGCGAGCGGTAAAGGTGATGTTTTTCAGCACAAGCTCATCCTTTTTATAGGCAAAAGAAACATCCTCGAACTTCACCTCGCCCTTGTACCGTTCGATCGCTCCCGGCGCCACGTCGATGCCCTCTTGATCCATCAGCGTAAACACCCGCTCCGCCGATACGCGGGCCGTCTCCAGGTTCGAGAGCTGGTTCACCACGCCGACGATCGGCTGAAACATCCGGTTCATCAGATCGACGAACGCGTACAGCACGCCGACCCCGATCGTTGCGCCCAGCCAGTCGCCCCAGAACATAATAATGATAACGAGAAACAGGATATTACGAATGACGTTAACCAGGTTGTGCGACGTAATTGAGTTCAAGCTCAACAGCTTGTTTTGATATTTAAAATAGTAATCGTTCAGCTCGTTGAACTCGTCGGTCGTTTCTTTCTGGCGGCGAAAAGCTTGAATAATCGGCATTCCTTGAATCGATTCATTGATCATGCCGTTAATTTCGCTCAGCTTGGTACGGATGATCCGGTTATACTTGGCCGCAAATTTGCGGTATACCTTGATCCATACAAGCAAAATCGGCACCAGCGGCAGCGCGAACAGCGCAAGCCGCGCATCCAGCAGGAACAGCGCTCCGTAGATGGCAGTCATGTAGACGATGGCCGAGAAAAAGTTGGCCAGAACCGCCACATACAGCTCGCGGATCGCTTCCGTATCGTTTGTAATCCGCGATACGACTTGGCCCGCGGCCAAGGTGTCGTAGTAGCCGACCGGCAGCTTTTGCGTGTGGGCGAACACGTCGTTGCGCATTTTCCGGACGATTTTGTTGGCCGACGTCTGCAAAAGCAGCCTTTGCCCGTATGTGAATACAGCACCCAGAACCAGCAAGCCGAAGTAGATGCCGGCGAGCTTCATTAAGCTCGGGATTTCCGGCTTATAGAAAGCATAGAGCTCCTTAACCGACATCCGGGTCACCGGAAACGTCGCCTTCTCGCCGGTTGTTTCGTTCGCGACGGTCATTTCCTTGCCGTCCGGCGAGACGGTTCGTTTGCCCCCTTCGAAAGGAAGGGCGCCTTCCAGCCAGTAGAACACTCTTCCCGATTGAAGCACTCGAACCTCAGGTCCCTTTGCTTCACCAGGCTCGTAGTGATCCTCGCGTTTATACCATTTTTCTTTATATTCGGCGGCGTAGCTTTCTTCCGCTGAAACCGCGTGCCATTTCTTCTCGACGCCGAGAATATTTTGATCGATCATGCGCTTGGCGATAAACGGTCCGGCAAGCTCGGAGCTGACCGCCAGCATCAGCAGAAGCAGCGCCCACAGGATCGGTTTCTTGTACAGCATGGCGTATTGAAACAATCGTTTGCCCGTTTGGCCCATTGTTTGGAACGCCTCCCCTCTTACGCTTTCTATTTTGATTTACGATTCGATCAGCGACTCCAGTTGCTGACGCTCGTATTGCTCTTTATACCAGCCGTCCTGCTGAACCAGCTTTTCATGACGACCTTCCTGCACGATGCGGCCTTCATCCAGCACGATGATCCAATCGGCGTGCTGCACAGCCGACAGACGGTGCGTCGTAATCAGGGTCGTCTTGCCAGCACGCTCGGTGCGAATGCCTTCAATGATTTCTGCTTCCGTGCGGCCGTCAACCGCCGACAGCGCGTCGTCCAGCATTAAAATTTCCGGATCGGCAATAAGCGCACGCGCAATGCTCACCCGCTGCTTCTGTCCGCCCGAAAGAGCGACGCCCTTCTCGCCGACCATCGTCTCCAGACCATCTGGCAAGAACTGAATGTCTTTAGCAAAGGAAGCTCTCGCGAGCGCCCGCTGCAAGTCATCTTCCGTTCCTTGACCCTTCAGGCCAAACAGTATATTTTCCCGGATCGTCTTCGAGAACAGAATTGGAGATTGCGGCACATAGCCGACCCAGCCTAGAAGCTGTTCGATCTGCAGCTTGCCAAGCGGCGTTTCCGATACCGTAATACGTCCATTCCCGATCGGATACTCGCGCAGCAGTTGCTTGAGCAGCGTCGTTTTGCCGCTGCCGGTCCGTCCGACGATACCGAGCGTTTGACCTTTGCGGAGCTCGAACGATACGTCGCGGAGGTTATCGAACGATGAGGACGGATAGCGGAACGTTACCCGGTCGAAACGAATCGTTTCCGGATTGCCTACCGGTATCGTGTCCGAATCGTCTTCGACGTCCGGTTTATAGCCGAGTGTTTCGTTTACCCGGTCTAGCGACGCATTGCCGCGCTGCATAACGTTAATCAGCTCGCCGATCGCGAACATCGGCCAAATCAACATCCCGAGATACACGTTAAAGGATACAAGCTCTCCGAGCGTGATTTCGCTATGAAAGACGAGGTAACCGCCGTAGCAAAGGCCGATCAAATAGCTGAGGCCGACCAAAATTTTCATCGTCGGCTCGAACAGCGCGTCGATTTTAGCTACCTCGATGTTTTTATCGAATACTTCCTTGGTTTTGTTCTCAAATCGTTCTTGGCTCGCTTCTTCCTGCACGAAAGCCCGGATGACCCGAACGCCGGAAACCGACTCGAGCACCTGGTCGTTCAGTTCGCCGAACGCATCCTGCGATTCCATGAACCGGGCGTGGATCTTTTTCCCGAAGTACGTCATCGCTAGTGCCATAAACGGCAGCGGAAGCAGAGCGGCGATGGTCAGCTTGAAGCTGATCAGACCGGCCATCATCACCAAAATCGTCAGCATAAAGAACGTAGAGTCGATGAGCGTCAAAATACCGAACCCGGCCGTCGTCGCCACCGCGTTCAAATCGTTGGTGGAGCGAGCCATCAAGTCGCCGGTCCGGTTGCGTTCGAAAAAGGTCGGCGTCATCCGCAAAAAATGCTTCATCAGCCTGCCGCGCATCAACCGCTCCAGCGCAAAGGCGCCCCCGAATAATTGATAATGCCAAATATAAGAGATAATGTAGCCGCCGACGACGGCCACAGACCAGCCAATTACAACCTGAGCAAATCCCGTCGCTCCCAGCTCGCCTTGATAGATGCCATCGATCGTATACCCGATCAACCACGGCGGCACCACATCGAGCACACCTGCCAGAATGAGCAGCACGCATGCGACGGTGTATCTTTTCCACTGCATGGCGAAAAACCAGCTTAATTTCTTCAATACGATGAACATAACGTGAGTTGGACACCTCCTGTGTTCCATTCCATTGCCGTTTTCATTTCTTTTGCCTAGCATAGCTGCCTGTTTTCTTAAAGACGGACATGCCTTGCTTCACAGTCAAATATTGCACTTTACGATACTGCACGATGCCTTGCACTAGCTTTGAAATCACTTTATTCCACTCGTTTGCTCCTCATCCCGAAAAAAAAGAAGCGCACCGTGTATAACGATACGCTTCCTGCATTTGGAGAGACCGGCAACGTTCGGTCCGCAAATGAAAAGGCGCACAGTTACAAAAACGTAACCATGCGCCTCAGATGGCATAGGGATGCCCTAATCTTCAAAGGGAGTAAACGCGCGGATGGATTACGTTCGCTATGAAATTTTTATGATGCGCCATAAAAAACGCCGAGTTGTTTCCTGCACTCAAATTAATCATAAAACGTAATCCTCCTTTCGAAATTTGTGAAATCTATTTGTCACTTTACCATCACATGAAAAAACTGTCAATACGAAATTTTCCCCATAAGGATAGCCGCAAAATATACGGAGCCCTCCGAGAACGCCAAAGAAAATGGCTTCAGCAGTACGGCAGTTCACCGTATCGCCGAAGCCATTTTCATTCGGAGCGGGCACTTTCTGTTGCGCAGCCGGTCTGTCATTTGTCCTAGCTGCGGACCGCGGAATTGGCGAGCGTAGGCAGCATTTTCTCGCCGCTCTGCATGGACGAACCGCAAATCAGGCAGGTAGGAGCCTCGTCGAACGTAAAGTTCGCCCGCATCCAGCCGTTGCAGTCGTCACTTTCACAGGACCAAATTTTCGTGTTGACTTCCGGCACTTCTTCCTGGATTTTTTTCCGAGTATAGATCGCGAACGCCTCCTTTGCTGTCTATGATAGAGTCTTCATCTTTGTTGCGTCTCGACCTGCTATTATACGGCAGGATCGAATTAAAAAGACCAGTCCGCCGTAATCTGCATCATTTTGCAACAATTAGCATAACCAAAACCGGCGGTTTCCATGCTGAAGTTTGAATAAAAATCGCCCTCTAGATATAGAGGCAATTCTCACGGAATAAAAAAGCTCCGCTTCATTACGAATGCCTATGTAAATACGAGTGATGTGGATATAAGAAGGCGAGAAAACAAGTTTAAGCACAGCTGCTTTTACAACTTGTACCCGAAGCTGTCTGGTACATAGACGATCCGCGACTTCGCTTCGAAAGTGAGCCTCTGCCCGCTTAAATCGTAACGAACGGTATCCTCGTTGACGTAAAACCATATTTTCGTGACAGGCCGCTCCCCGGTCTCGTCCGTTTGAAACAGAAAGACGTTCAGTTCCTTCCGCCATTTCAGAAGTTCCTCGATGGTCTGCCCGTACGTCACCTCGATTGCGAAGGTCCAGACATCCCCGTTGGCCTGTGCCAAGTAGGCTACCGGTTCCTTCCCCGAGTCGACAAAGGTACGACCGCCGACGGCATGCTTAATGAGCAAGGTTTCGATCATTTCGCATCCCCCTCTTGTTATAATCATAGCACATATTGCTTATAACCGTTACGGTAGATCGATAAACAGTACAAAAGCACCCTCTTCATTTGCGCTAATAATATAATCAGGCTCAAATTCGGCCCGTACCGTGTCCCGAGCTTCGAGCTGCACGCCGTTCATCGTAACCTGTCCTTCGATCACCATCGCGAACGCTCTTCTCCCAACGGTTTGACTGTGATAGACCCTTTTCCCCTTTTGCAGCCGCGTCAAATAGATCGTCATATCCTGATGAATCTTGACCGTCCCTTCCGCTCCGTCGGACGTAACGACCGGATGGAGCCGGTTGACGAGCTGCGATTCGTCGTATCGGGTCATTTGATAGGAGGGAGTCAGCCCTTTCTCCTTCGGCATGAACCACAGTTGCAGGAAGCTTCCTTCCACCTGATCGGAATCGTTGTACTCCGCGTGAATGATGCCCGTACCAGCCGACATGCGTTGAATTTCGCCGACCGTCATCACTTCGATATTCCCCAGACTGTCCTCATGCTTGATTCTGCCGCTGAGCGGAATGGTCACAATCTCCATATCGCTGTGAGGATGGGCGCCGAAGCCTCGGCTCGGAGCAACGGTATCGTCATTTAATACGCGCATCACGCCAAATCCGGTATTATCGGGATCGAAATACTCGCCGAACGAAAAGCTCAGAGCGCTCTTCAGCCATCCCAGATCGACCTTGCGCCGTTCGCCGGCCGGGTAGCGTTTAATCATAATAGGTTCCTCCTTCTGAATCGCTATTATCTTGCTCAAACTTCGTAGACAACATGTTTGGCAGTTTATTATGGCAGCAGTGGAATGCAAAAAAATTTGTGCGTCGGGGTAACCTAACGCTGCGAAATGGAAAGGAGCGACAGCTATATGACAACGGATAAGCGGGACAAAAGCGACAGGGAACACGATGATTTGGTGACGGAGAAGGACAATGACGAATGGTTTGGGTTGTTCAGCGACGATCCCCGGGCCAATGTCGTGCCGGATGCGAGCGATCGGCTGCGGCATATGTATCCGCGCGGTTCGGCCGATCGCAAGTAGCGGTTATCTTGCATCACATTCAGACTTCACGATGCGTTTAATATCGGGAAGGAGGGATACGGCCGGCATCGGTGAATCGCTGTCGGTATTCCCTCGGCGTTAACCCTTCCCGTTTGCCGAAACAGGCGGTAAAATAAGCGGCTTGCTGGAAGCCGACCTCTTCGGCGATATGCAAAATCGGAGCATCGGTATGCAGCAGCAGACGGCGAGCCTGCTCCAGCCGATAGCGGAGCAAATACTCCATCGGCGAGCAGCCAAAATGCTTTTGCATGCATCTGGCGATATAAACCGGGTGGAACTGCAGCGCCTCTCCCAGCTCCTTTGCCGAGATTTGCTGCCGGAAGCGTTTCCTTAAATAGGAAGCCGCCCGGTCGGCGACATCTTCGCCGGACGGGCAAGCTTTTTCCTGCCGCGATGCGGCTAATTGCTGCAGCGTTTGCTGGAAAACCAACTGCTGCTGCCACTGGACGGATTCAATGTGCGACATGGACTCAAGCTCGTTCAGCTCGCGAAGCAAGCTGTACATACGATCAGGACGAATTAGCGGAACGAATGTCGGAATCGACAAGCGAAACTGCCGCAATCGGCTCTTCGGCTCGTTATTCTCATGCTCAGCCATCCAATCCACCGGGTCTCGGTTCTCCTGACCGAGCTCTTCCTTCGACGCTTGCCAATCGCCTTGCGTATGAAAGTGCACCCAGAACAGCGCCGTCTTCTCCAGACAGCATGCCGTGGGGTAATGATGCAAATCGGGACGGAGTACGAGCGCATGACCTTCAGAAACTTCGTATTCGCGGCCTTCCTCTCCGATATAAAGGCTGCCTTGCTGAACGACGATTAAGCTGAAATCACCGATTGCGTACCGTTCGGGATAGCGCTGTCCCGCATCGGCGACGGAAAACCCGCTATAAATATAATGGGGGAGCGGAAGAGCGGCAAACTCGATGACGGACATGAACGGCGCCTCCTCCCGAGTGCATGTTGGTTGCTATCGTGATAGTTTTTATGATTCCGGTCAACGTTCTCCTTTTCAGTATATCACCTCAAATGACAGGTAGAAAGAAGGAGATTGCGAATCGTTCGACGTCCCATTGCATTTTTCCGCCAAGTTTAAGGAGAGATAGATGTCCAAACGAAGAAAAGCCTCCATCGTCGCTCGTGCAGCGGTTCTGGAGGCTTTCGTATTGGCCGGTTGCATTTCGCGTCCTAATCAAGCACGGAACGAGTCGGTCAAACGGTTCTATCGTTTTACTTCGACGTCGCGCCGGCTTTCGCTTTGCCCTTGGCTTTAGGAGTCGCAGGCAACGCGGCTGCTGGCTCGGGAGCCAGAACCGGATACATTTTTTTGGCAAGCAGCGTTTGCCCGATCATGAATATCCCGCCTACGACCCAGTACAGCGGCACCGCTGCGGGCGCGGAGAAGGAGAAAATCGCCATCATAATCGGCGACAGATAACCCATTATCGCCATCTGCTTCTGCTGCGCCGGATCCACGCCCAACTGTGAGACGCGGAATTGCACATAGTAGATTAAAGCGGCCAGAATCGGCAAAACATGATCCGGAGCTCCAAGGCGGAACCACAGAAATGAATGCTCCGCCAGCTCAGGCGTCATTTTAATCGCATAGTACAGGCCGGTCAGAATCGGAATTTGCAGCAGCATCGGCAAGCAGCCGATTGCCAGCGGGTTGAACTGATGCTGACCGTACAACGCCATCATTTCTTGATTCAGCTTCGCTTGCGATTCCGGTGTTTTGTCTTTGTACTTCTGCTTCAGCTTGTCAATCTCGGGCTGCATGACGCTCATTTTTTTCCGCATCGCTTGCTGGCTCTTACTCTGGCGCAGCATAAGCGGCATTAATACGAGACGGACAAGCAGCGTCATGGCAATGATCGCGAGACCGTAGCTGTCGCCAAAGAAAGCCGCGATATGCTGAATCAGATAGGAAAACGGAAATACAATATAGTGGTTAAAAAAACCCGGCGTATTGGCGTCAACTGTGCCGTTCGGCGCGCCGCAGCCGCTAAGCAGCAGCAGCACCATAATCACAGCTAGAAAGCGATATTTGTAAATAGAGGCGAATGCCTTGTTTGATTCCATGTTTTATCGAGTCCTCCTCGTTCGTTTCGGTTCATTTCCGTCGTGAACGAGGACATGCAATCTGCTGATTCGCCATCAGGCGATTCCTTTCTTTTCAGCCTTCGTACTAGCCAGTGCAAAATTCGATCCGGAAAAGCGGACTGCTGGACAAGCGGAATAAGCGGCACTCTGATGAATTTGCTGCTTGCCCCTACAAGCCCCGCGTCAAACGAAGGCCGAGTAAAGTAAGCGGCGTAAGCAAAAGAGCAGATGACGCTAATCGAAAGAAAATAGGGTATTAAATCATGCAATTCAAACAAGGATTTCACCTCCCTTTTATTATAGTTAGCCTAGCTTTTTCAGACAGACCTCTTTATCCCCGTCTAAAGTCCAGTTTCGTTCCCAACCGCGGACGGTTCAAGAGGCTGTGCGTTCAAGATACAATAGTAACAGCTATTAATCAAGCCCGAACGCGGGATCGGAACCATAAAAAATTTTGACAGTTCATAAGCAGGGGGTCCCTATTTGTGTATATGACCGGATATATGCTGGCCATGGCAAGTCTTGTACTATCTATCATAATCTGTTCCATTGCAGGAATCAAAGCATCCGCTATTATGTTCAGCCGTACAGAAGCGAAAATGCATCGCAAAGCGAAAAAAATATTCTATTGGGCCATTTACGCCACTGTGCCCGCCGCAGGCATCCTCGTCTCGACGGTGCTGTTCCTCCTGTCCGGTCATTCCGTCTTCTGGCTCGACCGGCTGGCGCTCATTCCGCTCGCCGGGGTTCCGGCCGCTATGATATGGCTCCTTGCGGCGCCTCGCCTGAAGCGGCTTCGCATCGCCACCGGCCGCAAGCCGGAAACGCCGCCGGGCGTCCGATTGGTCAGCCGCGCGGCTCATCCCGCGCTGATCGCGCCGTTTCAATTCGGTGCGCTCGGATCGATCGCCGGACTATACATTCTACTGACGTCAACAGCCCCTTTTCGTCCGCTAAGCATTGCTGTGCCGTTTCTGCTGCTTCTCGTTGCGGGTGTCGCCATTTGGACGGCCCACTTGAATCGCAGCTCTCGGGTGAGTCTCGCAGGCGAGGGACTGCCAAACCGTCCTTGGATGCGGTTGCTTGGACGGCTGGCTGCCGCCGTCCTCATTGGGCTCGCCGTCGCCTACCCGTTCTACAACGCTAAGGAAGCGAGCCAATTGCCCGCCTCCTTAAGCATGTCTGCCGGAGCTGCAGATTACGGAACCGGCCTGCCGCTCGTCCATGAGCATCATCATGCCAAGGCGGTGCAGACAGCCGCTGCTGCTGGGGCTGGGACTGGGACTGGCCGCATCGTATCAGTGGATCAACTGAAAGGACCGGCAGACCGGCAACCCGACGTCTCTTACACGCTCACCGCTTCGGTTCAAACGATCAAGCTCCGTTCGGGCGAAAGTGTAGACGCATGGACATACAACGGCCAAATCCCTGGTCCCGAGCTGCGAGCGCGCGTCGGCCAGCTCATCGAAGTCAAGCTAGTGAATCAGGATATTGAAGGCGGAGTTACGCTGCACTGGCACGGCCTCGACGTGCCGAACGGCGAGGATGGCGTTGCTGGAGCGACCCAGGATGCGGTCATGCCTGGTGAGAGCTATACGTACCGGTTCGTTGTGGAACAGGCGGGATCGTTCTGGTACCACTCTCATCAAATGTCGAAGGAAGCAGTCGATAAAGGACTGTTCGGTTCGCTCGTCGTTGAGCCAAGCGAAGGACTGCCTCCAGGAACGAAGGACATCACCGTGCTTACGCATCTATGGAGGGGAGCAGGCTTCGCTATCGGCGACGACACCGGCATACAACGCGTCAGCATCGCGCCGGGAACGCCGGTTAGACTGCGGCTGACCAACACCGACGATTGGGTTCGCCAATCGTATAGCCTCACCGGTACAGCTTTTCAAGTAGCTGCTATTGACGGCACCGATCTGAACAACCCTGGCGACCTGATCGACGTTAGCTTGGCGCTGACGACAGGCGGCCGCTACGACGTCACCTTCGTTATGCCGGATAAGCCGGTCTTTCTTGGCGTAGGCTTCGGCAGCCGTCTTGGCATACTAATGAGCGCCGACGGGACCGGTGATATTCCCGTACAGCGCGAAAGCGGGCCGGTCTTCGATCCGACGCGCTACGGCCAGCCGACGGAGACGGCGTTCGGAGCCGATTCCGTCTTCGATCGGCAGTTTCGAATGGTACTCGATAATAAATTGGGATTCTATAACGGAAGCTTCGGTCTTCAGTACACGATTAACGGAGAGCTGTTCCCGAATACGCCGATGTTCATGGTCAAGAAAGGCGAACTAATTAAGACGACAATCATCAATCGGGGAGCGGTCGACCATCCGATGCATTTACACGGCCATCATATGCTGGTGCTGTCCCGCAATGGAGAAAGAGTGAGCGGCAGTCCTTGGTGGTCGGATACGCTCGACGTCGGTCCCGGCGAAATATATGAAGTCGCGTTCATCGCGAACAACCCCGGCCTATGGATGGACCACTGCCACAACCTGACTCATGCGGCCGCAGGCATGTCGATGCATCTAATGTATGAAGGCGTCGAGTCGCCTTACGAGGTCGGCCGCGCGACGCCGAACCATCCCGAATAAACGAATCGAATTGGAGACTGCTGTCCGACCTTATCTCTCGCTTTTCCATCCGTCCAATATGATAAAATAGCTCCATAACGTCTCTATAGAATTGAATGAACTCTATTCTAAGCGTGAAAAGGAGCGAATCACGATGAAATTCAATCGGCTCGGCAACAGCGGCCTGCAAGTGTCTGCTCTCGGCCTCGGCACCAATTCCTTCGGCTCGCGGGCGGACGAACGGGCCTCGGCCAGCATTATCGATTGTGCTTTAGCGAACGGCATCAACTTTCTGGATACCGCTAATATTTATTCGGGCACGGAATCGGAAACGATCATCGGCCGCGCGCTCGCCGGCAGGCGGGATCAAGCTATACTGGCGACAAAAGCAGGCCTGCCCCGCGGCGACGGACCGAACGACAGAGGCTCCTCTCGCCGCCATTTGCAGCTCGAGCTGGAGGGCAGCCTGCGCCGGCTCAAAACCGACTATGTGGATCTATATCAGATCCACACGTTTGATCCCAATACGCCGCTTGAAGAAACGCTGCGCGCGCTCGACGACATGGTTCGTGCCGGTAAAGTCCGTTACATCGGAGCCTCCAATTATGCAGCGTGGGAGCTGATGAAGGCGTTAGGCATCAGCGACCGCTTCGGTCTCAACCGCTTCGTCTCGATGCAGACCAGTTATTCGCTTGCGGACCGAACGCCCGAACGCGAGCTCGTTCCGCTTTGCCTTGACCAGGGACTGGGCATCATCCCTTACTTCCCGCTCGCGGGCGGCATTCTAACCGGCAAGTACAATGCCGGAGATTCCGCGCCGGACGGTTCGAGAGCACAAACAAATCCGGGCTTCGCCCGCTTTTTCCGCGACAGCAATTTGGAGCTCGGCCGGAACGTCGGTGAGCTGGCGCAGCAGCTAGGCTGTACGCCTGCCGCTCTTTCGTTGTCCTGGCTCATGCACAAGCCTGTCGTGTCCACCACAATCGTGGGAGCAACAAGCGCCTCACAGTTGGAAAGCAATCTGCAAAGCGTTGCGCTGAAGCTTGAAGCTCCTGTTCTGGAGCAATTGGATGCCATAAGCGTCTCGTTCCGGGACGGCGAGCCCTTCGCGCTTTATCGCCTGTCCTAGTCGCCCGCTCTGCCAGTTGCATCGGGCATGCCTGACTGCGAACGCAGCATCTCGATAAACAGCTCCGCCGCTTTCGTATGCAGCCGGTCCTCCGGCAGCAGCAGCCAAAACGATCTTTCCACAGGCTGACCGTTCACGGTCAGCCTGTTTAGCGTGCCAAGGGCAATCTCCTTACGGACGGCCCAATGCGACAGCAGCGTAACGCCCAGCCCTGCCTCCACCGCTTCCTTAATGATTTGATTGCTGCCGAATTCCATCTTATTCGGCGGGTTCAAGCCGTAGGCTGCAAGCATGCGCTCGGTCGCCTCGCGCGTTCCAGAGCCTTCCTCACGCACAATCCAATGAGCGTCCTGCAGCGCCTCCGGCGGAATATCCCCGTTATCGCCAAGACCGCTCGCAGATGAAACAACAACATACATCCGATCGCTCGCAACCGGTTCGGCGTGGAGCCCGCTCCGCTCCGGCTCGCCCTCGACGATACCGATATCGAGCACCCGTGCAGCGACCAGCGCAGCAATCTCAGCCGTATTTCCGATCGTTATTTTAGGCTTGATTAGCGGATAAAGGCGCTGCAAATGCGCAACCATATGCGGCAGCACATATTCGCCAAACGTGTAACTGGCTCCGACAGACAGCTCTCCGCCGGGCTGTTGCATAAGGTCGTCCACCATCCCCTGCATCCTCGCGTACAAACCGGCGATTTCCTTGCCGTGCCGGTACACGATTTCTCCGGCGCGGTTCAAACGGACGTATTTATTGCTCCTCTCCAGCAGCTTCGTCCCCATCTCCGCCTCTAACGACTGGATGTGCTGGCTTACCGCGGGCTGCGTTAGGTGCAGCGTTTCCGCCGCCCTCGTAAAGTTTTGCTTCTCGGCTACCGTTAGAAACACGAGCATCGATTGATCGAGCATGAATCGCTCTCCTTATAATAAGTTTTTTATTATAACAACCATTATAACTATTTATTTTTCTTATGATAAGGAGCGGCGTATGATTAGAGTCATACTAACGACTAATTAACTGCAGCGGAAGCGCCTCGTACCGTGTGCGAACCGACGAAAGGAATGAGTACACATCGTGAGAACGTTAAACGCCAATGGAACTCCGTTCTTTCAATGGATTAGACAAAACGACCGGTGGCCCGGCTTGATTGGACTGCTTGCCGGGAGCGGTTTTACAGCCGCTATTGCAGGAGCCTCCTTGGTTTTGGCTCAGCTGCCCGTACTCCATCGCGCAGGGCCGTTAACGTTGTCGATTATCATCGCCATTATCATTCGGCAGCTGTTCGGATATCCCGCAATGCTGCGCCGCGGCCTGCAATTTTCCTCCAAATCGCTGCTGCGGCTGGCCATCATCTTGTTTGGCCTAAAGCTGAACTTTAACGCCATCTTCGATAAAGGATGGGGACTGCTGCTGCAAGCAGCGGGCGTCATTCTTCTATCTGTAGGCGGTACGCTATGGTTAGCCAAACGTTTAAAAGCGGATCTCCCGCTATCGCTGCTGCTCGGCATCGGAACCGGCATTTGCGGCGCAGCCGCGATCGCCGCCGTCTCGCCTATTCTGAAATCACGCGGCGAGGATACCGCGCTCGGCGCTGGATTAATCGCTTTAGCTGGAACGGTTTTTTCTCTCGGGTATACGCTTCTCCAGCCTATTGTGCCTATAACTCCGGAGCAATACGGCCTCTGGTCCGGCATCAGCCTGCACGAAATCGCTCACGCCGCACTGGCGGCCGGCGCTGGCGGGCCGGATGCACTGGCGGCAGGTCTGCTTGCCAAGCTGGCCCGCGTCCTGTTGCTTGTACCGGTTTGCTTCATCTTACTAGCAGTAATACAGCGTAAAGAACGCATTCGCAGCCAATCAGCGGGAACTGACCCGCATAGCAAACCGCATGGAAAGCTCCCTCTCCCATGGTTTCTGCTCGGCTTCGCCGCTATGAGCGCTTACGGCACTTTCACGTCGGGCACTTCGTTCGCGCTGGCGGCCGCAGCTGTAGAGCACGCATCGCAAGCGACGGCCTTCTTGCTCGCTATGGCTATGGCTGGGCTGGGCATGCAGGTCGATCTGTCGGCCGTCCGAACCCGGGCGCTTAAGCCCTTTGCCATTCTTATACTCGTCTCCACGCTGCTATCCGCCGTCTCGTTGCTGGCTGTCGTATATTTATAAATAAAAGCCGTTCGCCAAGTTGTCTTGCATCATCACTTGATCATATCCTTAACTTTAAAACCTTCTTGTTTAAACGGGCCGTAATAAGCTTCCATTAAGCTTCTGCTTGCTTGAACCGCGCCATCTCGGTCGGAAGCGGGACCGGCGATCGTGCGACCGCCGCCGGCCGAATCCGGCAACTGAACTCCAAGCGCAATTTGCTCGAAGTGGCGGCTGAAAAACAGCAGTTGATAGTCAGGACTCCAAAAGACGGGGGTTCCTTTATAGTCTGGTTCCGCGAACTGTATCGACGCATAATGCAGCATATGCGACATCCAGTTATCGCCGCTTTTATACAACTCCATTCGAAGCAGACGATCGTTACCGGCGACACCTTCTCCCGATGGCTCAACCGTTCCGACAAAGAGCGGTTTTCGGAAAAGGGTATGACGCACCTCGCCATTCACCTTGACCTCTACCTCGCGAATGGCCGGATCTTCTCCTGAAGGATCAAACAAAACCGTTTCGAACGTTTTGACGACATTCTCCGTGTACGTGTTCGCCGAATAAATCCAGACGCTTGCCCCGGCGGCGATACCCAGTGCGTATACCGCTATCCATCCCTTTTTCAAGACAGGTTCCCCTCCCATAGGAATAAAGAAGCCGCCCCGAAAGGAGCGGCCTTATGTTTTATTGTGCAGTCAAAATAATTGGGCCGTTCGCCGTAATGGCAAGCGTATGCTCATATTGCGCCGACAGTTTGCCGTCCCGCGTACGGGCGGTCCAACCGTCCGCATCGATCTTCATCTGATGCGTTCCTACGTTCAGCATCGGCTCGATCGTGAATACCATGCCCTCTTTAATACGAGGCCCTTTGTTCGGCGGTCCGTAGTGAGGAACCTGAGGATCTTCGTGCATATCCTTTCCAATACCGTGACCGATGAAATCGCGAACGACCGAGAAGCCCTCCGCTTCGGCATACGTTTGAATCGCATGCGAAACGTCGCCGATCCGGTTGCCGGCTACAGCCTGCTCGATTCCTTTGTAAAGCGATTCCTTCGTCACGTCAAGCAGTCGCTGCGCCTCTGGCGACACTTCGCCAACCGCGTAGGACCAGGCCGAGTCGGCCAGCCAGCCGTTCAGGTTGACGACCATATCGATCGTTACGATATCGCCTTCCTTGAGCTTTTCCTTCTTCGGAAATCCGTGGCAAATGACGTCGTTGATCGACGCGCAGGTTGCGAATGGATAGCCTTTGTATCCCTTTTGTTCCGGAGTTGCTCCGTGCTGCTTAATCAGCTTTTCAGCAAATTGGTCGATTTCATGCGTCGTAATGCCCGGCTGAATCAAGCCGGCGATTTGACGATGAACCTCCGCCAATATTTTGCCCGCCTCATGCATGCGGTTAATTTCCGCTTCCGTTTTAATCGTAATCATCATGCTCTCCTTCTTATCGAAAGGCGCCCGATCCCGGCCGCCCTGAATGGTTGCGTTAATAAAGAGCATACATCAGCGACAAGCCTGCTTGCAACCTTCATGGAGATACATTCCATGCCGTTTATATGCCATCTTCTTAAGCTTGGTTTTCTCCGCATACGTATTTTCACACGCAAATAGATCCCCTCCGGTAGAAGGGGACCGTTGTTAAAATTATTTAAAATGACCGCAATCATTGTTTTACGCGTCTCCCTCAGATGCATCTTCCTCTTCCGAATCTTCTTCCGCAGCTTCCTCGGACGCTTCTTCCGCTTCGTCCTCGCCAGCTGCAGCTTCTTCCTCACCCGCTTCCACCTCAGCTTCCGCTTCGACGGCTTCAACTTCTACCGCTTCCGATTGCTCGGCGGCAGCTTCTTCAGCAGCTTGTACAACTTCTTCCTCTTGGCTCATGTTTATCACCTCCCGGTCCTGATTACTTCTAATTGTAGCGCTTCCATAGTAGATAACAAGAGGTGTAAAATGTCGGATCATAAGAGGTTTTCAGCCATTTTCCCGCAGTCTGCGGTCGTACTTTGTAGATGCCTCGAAACGACTTTTTTCGCGTCCCAAAAGCTGGACTTTAGTCTAGTTTTCCTTGTCCCCCCAGAACGAGGACATAGGTCCAGCTCCATGCTATTCTGTATATAACGAACCTAATCGAAAAAGGAGAAGATCCATTTATGAGTAATCGCTCGATCCTGGCTCCCGTAGCTATTTTACTGGGAGCGTATCTCTTCCTGAATCAAGGCAGCAGCTTTGGCCCAGGCGCATTGTTCGGCACGTTCTGGCCTAGCTTGTTCGTCATCCCGCTCGGGTTATTTTTCCACTGGCTGTACTTCTCCGTAACCGGGCGAAAAGGCGTCGGGGTGCTTATCCCCGGGGGCGTTCTGCTGACGGCGGGCGTTGTCTCTCAGATCGCTATGCTTTTTGACAACTGGGTTTATATGTGGCCTGGTTATATTTTAGCGGTGGCCGCCGGCCTGTTCGAATTTTATTGGTTCGGCTCGCGCAACAAATGGCTGCTCATTCCGATTAATATTTTAACGGTGCTGTCGCTGCTGTTCTTCGTCGTCTTCTCGCTTGGCACACTGCTGAAAGAAATCGAACCGCTTCGCCCGTTCATCGCTGTCGTGCTGGTCGTAGGCGGCGCTCTAGCGCTGATCGTCCGCAGGAGAGAAAGCTAGACTGCCGTATTACGCTCTCTCCTTACGCGATGAACCAAACTGCAAGCCTTTGAATGAGGGACTTAAGCAAAACAAGTGCGTATCTGGCCATGATGGCCCGCGATGCGCACTTGTTTTGCATTCACTCACCTCTTGCCGGTAAATGTTACTTTTTTCCTATACTGTGCTTAAGACGTTAATCCACAAGGAATTTTGCCCTCCTATGTCTAATTAATACGAAGGACAACTTGGCGTTTTCGGGAGGACAGGCTTTTGTCAATCAGATCAAAATTATCATGGTTCATTACATTGACGGTTACAGTCATTCTTATTTTAAATATTTCTATCTATTATTTCTCATCTAAGTCGGAGCTGCAAAGCAATGCCGAGCAGCAAATGCTTGTCATTGCCAAGCAAATCGGCCAGACGATGGACGCGGCTCAGCAGTCCCGTCAGCTTATCGAAGCGACGATCGGTGAAAAGCTGCGGATTGCCGCCATAGCGGCCAAAAACAAGCTCGACCCCGACATTACAAAAGTGACGAACGAGGAGCTTGTCCGGCTTAGCCAAGAGCTAGGCGTCGATCAAATCTCGCTATGGGAACGAACGGAGGACGATATCGTCATCACCAAATCCTCCGATCCTAGCGAGATCAATCTCGGCTCACGCACGATGGATTATTGGTATACAGCCTTTAAACAGCTCTTCGACAAGCATCAGGTCAGCATTTCTAAAGGGCAATCGCTTGATCATTTCTGGTCGGGACCGATTAACTTCGCCGCCTCCGATCCGTCTGAAATTAATAAATGGGGCTACTATCACGACGGAACGACTAACTATATGATTAACCCGTACGTGCATGCGAAAATTTTTCTCGATTTCGAAAAGATTAACGGCAGCGAAGCAATGGCCGAGCATGTGCTGCGGGACAACCGGGACATCGTCAGCATTACCGGCTACGATCCTGAATTTGTCGGGACCGATCCAATCATAAAATATAAAAAAGGCCAGCCGGTCTACAATCTGGACGTACGCAGCATTATATTCGGCGATGACTCGGCCATCAGGCCGTCCGAGGTCGAAGCGATTAAGCATGCGGCCGAAACCGGCGAAACCGTCAAAACAAAAGTCGAAGAAAACGGGCGTGAATTGCTGAAAAGCTATGTACCGATTATTGGGCAAAAAACGTTTGTCATCGGCATCAGCTTCAACAGTGACGTTATTCAGCAATCGCTCACCCGCCAATTGCTTATTCAATCGGCTATTTCCATAGGGCTAATTCTCATCACCGCGTTGGCCAGCTCCTTCCTTGCCAGCCTAATCATCCGTTCCTTGAATCAAATTCTGATTAAGGTGAACGAGATTGCCCAAGGCAACTTTGGAGCGAGAATCGCCATTAAAAGCTACGATGAAATGGGTCTGCTCGCATCTCGCGTCAATACGATGAGCTACAACCTGCAGACGTATATGACAAGGCTTAAGGACGCGGCCGAGGAATTGCGCGATACGAAGCAATATCTGGAGTCGTTCGTCAACCATACGACCGACGCCATTCACGTCTCTGCACTGGATGGGACGGTCATTCAAGTCAACCAGGCGTTCGAGAAAATATACGGCTGGAGCGAGGAAGAAATGCTCGGCAACCGGCTTGATAATATCCCGGAAGAATATCGGGAAGAGTTCGAGTCCAAACTCAAAATCGTGCTCGCCGGCGGCTCCGTCACCGACCATGAAACGGTCCGCTACGATAAAGACGGGCAGTCCATCGACGTCAGCATGACGATTTCCTCGATCCGTGACGAGCAGGGCGAGATTGTCGCCATTGCCGCGATCACCCGGAACATCACGGCGCGGAAGCAAACCGAGGAAGTGCTTCGCCGGTCAGAAAAGCTGTCCGTCGTCGGACAGCTGGCGGCGGGCGTCGCGCACGAAGTACGCAACCCGCTGACCACGCTGCGAGGCTTCGTTCAGCTTATGCAGAAAGACGGCAAGCTTGCTCCCGCCTATTACGACATCATGCTGTCGGAGCTGGACCGAATCAACTTCATCGTCAGCGAGTTTCTCGTCTTTGCCAAACCGCAAGCGAGCCGTTATCAATTCGTAGACATGCGGGTCATTCTCCGCGATATCGTCATGCTGCTCGATTCCGAAGCCAACATTAACAACGTTCGGATCGAAACGCATATGGACGACGACATTCCGCCATTGCGCTGCGAGGTCAATCAATTGAAGCAAGTGCTCGTCAACGTATTGAAAAATGGCATGGAAGCTATGCCTGACGGAGGCGTGTTGACAGTTGCGCTGCTCCGCGCGGCGGAAGGCGATCTTCTCATACGCATTACCGACGAAGGCGTCGGGATCGCCGAGCAGGATATGGCCCGGCTGTGCGAGCCTTTCTTTACCCGCAAAGATGAAGGTACGGGCCTCGGACTGATGGTCAGCCAGCAAATTATAGACAACCATAAAGGCAGCATGAAGTTCGAAAGCGAGTTGGGCCACGGTACCCGCGTCGAGATCCGGCTGCCGCTGCCGCCGATGGAGTCGCCTTACGTCAGGCGCTGATAGAGCGGCGGTACTGATTTAGCCAGAAAAAAAGCCTGCGTTTCGAGCTTCGAACCTCGAACGCAGGCTTTTTTTGGACTAGCATTTCCCGGTGCCTACTTTGACGCCTAATGCGCGGTGTGTAAGGACACTGCGAGCAAGGAGGCCGTCTGCCTCCAGACTCGCCAGCATTTACGGTGCCGGTGCCTTGCATGAGGACACTGTGAGCGGGGCGCTCAACGCCTCAAACACTTCAGACTCGCCCTCCCGGCGGTGTCATCGCGGCGTGCGCAGTGCTCGGGTCAAACCTCGTCTTAGTGCTATGAATTAACTGCTGAAATGCAGCTAATTCATAGCTGCTTTGGCCCCTGAGCGGGAATAACTGCTTTTAGGCAGCTATTTCTTAGAGCTCCGGTCTAAATAGAGAGCATTTCAAGTAAATAACTGCCAAATTGCAGTTATATCATGGATTGTGCCCATTCTACGTAAGAATAACTGCTTTTTAGCAGCTATTGATATAAATTCTGAGTCGGGGCCCAATTTGAATTGCATCCCTCCTAGCGACAACAGCTAGACGCTTACTTCAGCGTCTGCGCGTATTGAAACAGACTAAATACATCGTTCGACATCAGCAACGGAATCGCTTTTTCAATCTGGTGCGGCTCCCAATCCCACCATTTGATATGGAGCAGCCGGTCAATCACATTTTGCGGAAACCGGTACTTCACGACCCTTGCCGGATTGCCAGCGACGATAGCGTAGGGAGGCACATCTTTCGTCACGACTGCGTGGGTGCCAATGCAAGCCCCGTCGCCGACCGTCACGCCGGACATAATCGTCGAACAAATGCCGATCCAGCAGTCGTTGCCGACGATCACGTTCCCCTTGGATACCGCCACTTCAGGGATATAGCTGAATTCCTGCATAAACGCGCTGAACGGATACGTTGTCCCCCAATCGTAACGGTGATTGCCGCCCAGCATGACCGTCACGCCCGCGCCGATGGAGCAAAACTTCCCAATACTCAAAATACTGTTGGAGCCATAGGACAGCACCAGCGGCTCACCGTACGAATACGGCGCGATATACGTGTTGCCGTTCAGAAATCTCGGGGGATACGCGGCCATCAGCAAATCCATTCCCATATGATCACTTCCTGTTCTCCTAATCTCGCAGTCTAGTACTACCTGTGATTAGCATATTCAAGAACCGTCCGTTCGGACTTGGACACGCGCTTATGTATCCAGCCTTACCGTTTTTGTCCGGTGATCCCACTCGATCCGAATGCCGTACATCTTGCAAAAATCGCGAAGCGGCACCATAATTTCGCCGTCCTTGCCCGCGACCGGATTCACCCCTTCGAAGCTTGCCGGAACGCTGTCGACGGTAACCATAACCGCCTCCCCCTCTTTAATGGAGCGCCCTGCCGACTTCAGCTTCAGAATGAACTGCTCGGCCGATTCACCGCTTTTCGACCCGTTGTAGCGGAAGCCCGCCGCATCACCTGGTCCGTTCAGCCCCGCCTTCACCGTAAACGTCACATCAATGCCCAACTCCTGAACGATCGCCAAAACCTCTTCGTTGTAAGCGCCGTATGGGAAAGCTAGCACGCTCCGTTCATTTCCCAGCTCCTCTTTCAACCTTTTCTCGGCCAATGCAAGATCCTTGGTTATTCTCGCCCGATAGATCTCGTCGTTTTCTTTACTCTTAGTTTCCGCATCGTAAAGCCGGCCCGTCAGAAGCGGTTTCTTTCCGCCGTCCGCATTTACAATGCCGTATTCATGCATGTTATACGTATGACTGTAAAAGGACATGCCCGACCGCTTCATTTCCCTCATTTGCTCCCACGTCATCTTAGGACGTCCTGTTTGCCGGTCGATTGCCGAAACGATCACAAAGTTGACCGCCGGATAGCCGAATTTCTTCAGCACCGGATAAGCTTCGGTAAAAAAGCTTTCGTAGCCGTCGTCGAATGTAAGAAGTACCGCATTGTCCGGTACGGCAGCCCCTTCAAGCATAAAAGCCAAATAAGTTTCGATGTCGATAACGCTGAACCCGTTGTCCTGCAGCAGTGTGAGTTGTGCTTCGAACTTGGCTGTCGGCCACTTCGAAGCATCTTCTCCCGGATCGGCCGACATATCGTGATACATAAGCACGGCTACTTTGCCGGAATAATAGACGTTCTCCCCCGCTGTTCCGTTGCTGGCGCTATGAGCATTGCCGCTGGCTGTCTGCGGATGCGCGAGCTCTATTTTTTTATGAAATTGCTGTTCCAAGAAAGAAGCAGGCGCCAGCATTTGTCCGTTCGAAAATGTAACGGCTGGCACGCTTTCGAGTCGATTGCCGTTGACGATAAATTCGGTTTCGGTCGGCGGAGCGCTGTACGAACAGGCTTGCAGCAGCCAGGCGGCGAGCAGCAAATGAACAGCTACAGGCAGGGATGAGAACAATGGTTTACGTGGATTAAGTCGCGATTTCAATGAAAAAGCCCCCTCTATTTCTTATCGTTTGCGATAAGTATAGAAGAGGCTTCTTAACAGTCTTGCAAGCAAATGCTTATCAAATTCTTAACATCCTCTTAAAAAGCGATTAAAGTTGCTCAGCCATTACTCCACTTTACTCGACAACGGCAGCCTGACTTCAAAGACGGTTTCCCGTTTGCCGCTCCTTACGGATATCGTACCACCGTGCTTCTCGACAATGCTTTTGGCAATCGCCAGCCCGAGGCCCGTCCCTCCCGTATGCTTCGATCTCGACGGATCGGCCCGATAGAAGCGCTCAAACAGATAGGGAATATCCTGCTGCGGAATTGACTGGCCGTAGTTGACGAATGCAATGACGGCAAACTCTTCATCGGTGCCGACTCGTATGTCGACCAACTTCCCTTGCGAGCCGTAGTTAATTGCGTTGGACAATAAGTTTTCGAACACCCGAACGAGACTTTCCCCCTCCGCCATCGCAACGACTGGCTCCTGCTGCGCTTCGATCCGGCAGCTCATCCCGGCGTTTTCCAGCGCGGGAACATACTCTTCGGCCAATTGACGAAGGAATCCGACGAGATCAAGCTCTCTCAACTCGAGTTCAACGGAATGATTGTATTTCGTATATTCAAATAAATGATCGATCAAATTTTTCAAGCCGACCGATTTTTCATGGGCAATGTTGACGTAGTAACGAAGCTCTACCTCGTCCTTATAGCGATCGTTCTCGATCGCCTCCAGAAATCCGAGGATAGACGTCAGCGGCGTGCGCAAGTCGTGCGAGACGCCCGTGATGAGGTCGTTTTTGGTTTTTTCCGCATGACGCTCTTCTTCGATCGATTGGCTGAGCTGTTTGCTCATTCTGTTAATATGATGCGCGAGCAGACCAAGCTCATCGGCGGATTTTACCGGAATAGCCGCATCCAGCCGCCCTTTTGCAATTAGCTGCACCCCTTGCGTAATGTCCTTCAAGCCATTGATAATCGGCTGCGTCATCGCTATAAACACGATGAAAAACAGCACAATACCGCTTACACTAATAATGGCTGGCGAACCGACGTGATTAATGATCCATCTTAGGCCAGGATTATCCGGATTTTTATAGAACGAATAGGCGACAAAAGCATGTCCGGCCAAAAGAAGGGAAGCAGTAACGAGAACGCTGCCCAGAAACCGAAATAGAAATCGCCAGCGGATGGTGCGAAACATTCCGACGCCCTGCTCCAGCTGACGATTGATTTTAGTCGCCCTCTCCTCTTTGTTCTTCAAAAAACGTCCGGTCAGCGCAGCATAAAGCCCCCCTGCGAACGCAACGAAAAACACGACTAGTACCGGTGTGGATCCGATTGACTGCACAACCCAGACGAGCCATTTCCGATACGGCTCTATTTGAATGAAGACGTCCAGAACCGCTCGTCCGGCTAAGGTGGCAAGCAGAGCCGAGAGAATGGCGGCTAACGCAATTCTGCCTTTGTTGTTTAGCATTTGATCTAATGCGGGCATGGATCTGCCCTCCTTTTATAGCGATTCCATTTTATAGCCGATACCCCAAACCGTTTTAATAAATTTCGGGTTTTGGGGATTGGGCTCGATTTTCTCGCGAAGCTTGCGGATGTGAACCATCACCGTATTTTTCGATTCCATAAACGGTTCGTTCCAAGCCGCTTCATAAATTTTATCCATGCTGAGTACGATTCCCCGGTTGACCGCAAGCAAATGCAAAATGGCGAACTCCCGCGGCGTCAGCTTTATTTCCTGCCGATCGACCGTTACTGTATGGGTCGCCGTATTGATATTCAAGTCGTCGATGACGATTTCATGCTCGTTTTTAACTTCGGCAGCTCCAGGACTAAACCGTTTGTACCGGCGGAGATGCGACTTCACTCTGGCCACCAGCACGAGCGGACTGAACGGCTTGGACACGTAATCGTCGGCACCGATGCTGAGACCGGCTATTTTATCGATATCCTGGCTTTTGGCAGACAGCATAATGATCGGAATATGATGCTCCTCGCGAATTTTCATGCACGCCTCTAGGCCGTCCATTTGCGGCATCATCACATCTAGTATAATAAGGTCGACTTTATTCATCCGCAGCCGTTCCAGCGCCTCCAGTCCATTTGACGCCGTCAGCAGCTTATACCCTTCGTTAATCAAATAGATTTCCATTAGCTTAATAATTTCTCGCTCGTCATCTACCAACAGAATCGTTTCCATCGGCGTCCTCCCTGCCAGCTTCAATCTTTTCGCAAAATTTCATACATCTTGACTATAATACCATCAATTGTCGCGCCCTGTAATCCTTCAATCCTTGACGACGCGGTGCCCGGTCGGTCCCCGCTTTAGGCAGCGTATTGGAGCGCACTTTGAATTGGTGATATGATGGACGAAGAGATTTGGAGAGGACGGTTGCCGCTTGGAAGGACAATATGACGTTAATGGGCTGGGACTAGACCAGCTATTGCTGCTCGATCGTATGGAGGACGGATCGCAATCGGATCCGCTTTACCCGTTCGCGCTGGACGAGCTGCTCTGCAGAAGCGCCGGCCGCGGAGGACCGGCGGTTTGCCATATTTGGCGGCATCCCAACGCTTTCATTATGGGCTTGCGCGACAGCCGACTTCCAGCAGCCTCAGACGGGCAGCTATGGCTGGAGGAGCAAGGCTGGACGACGGCGGTCCGCCATTCCGGCGGCGCGGCGGTTCCACTCGACAGCGGAGTCGTCAATATTTCACTTATTATGCCGAACAGCGAAGAGCCGGGCGTTCATTTTCACGGCGATTTCGAGCGAATGTACCAATTAATTTCTCTCGCACTGCGCCGCACAGGCCGGCAAGTGGACAAAGGAGAAATTGCCGGCGCGTACTGCCCTGGCGATTACGATCTCAGCATTGACGGCTACAAATTTTGCGGCATCGCCCAGCGGCGACAGTCGCATGCGTACATCGTGCAGGCATTCGTCGTCGCGGCTGGCTCTGGACGCGAGCGGGCCGCGCTTGTACGCTCTTTCTATGAGCGGGCAAGCGGCGGCAGAAGCGACGCTGACTATCCGCGCGTCGAGGACGACAGCACCGCCAGCCTCGAGGAGCTGGCCGAACTTGGTCCGGATGCTGCCGCTTCGTTCGCGACAGCCGTGAAGAGCGTCATCCGCAGCGGACAGACGGCTGACGGTGTAGCGCGCGCGGCGGCCAGTCTTACGATGCCAACGGAAGAACAGGTGCACGAAATGATTAGCACGCTCCGTGGACGCTACAGCATCGGTCCGGCTGACCGCTAGAAGCGGCTTTAAACAGCGATGGGAAGAACTCTCTGCACGTCAGGTCAGCACTCCCGCTCACTCGAGGCCAGCGCTGATTTCGCTTTTGAGCCCACTAAGCTCGTAAAATTATCTACATTGCAAATCTCAGTTCAAAATAAGCCCGTCAGCAATGTAATCGACGACGACTTCTTATCAACAGTCTAAAAAAAGCTGCCATGACGCATCCTTTGCGCATGGCAGCTTTTTTCCATATAACGTAATCATCCGCTACGGGCGAGAAGCAGACTTGCGCAGCAACTGATTCACAACCTCGGAGAGCACTAGGCCGATCGCGATAGTTCCCGACAGCATAAACGCTTTAACGCCCAACTGGACGGCCGCGTCATAATCGTTCTCTACCACTTTGCGCATCGCGTCGTAAGCAATACCGCCGGGAACGAGCGGGATAATGCCTGAGACGTTGAACACAATGATCGGCGTTTTGTACAGACGCGAGAACAGATGGCTCATGACGGTAACGACTGTGACGGCGATCAACGTCGCGGGCACGGGGTCGAGCGCCAATTCGATGCAAGCGATATAGACGAGCCACCCGGCCATCCCGGCCGCTCCGCATTGCGGAAGCATTCGTTTAGGCGCATGGAAGATAATCCCGAAAGCGGCCGATGCGATAAAGCTTGTCACCATCTGCTCGATCCACATCATGAGCGGTTCCCCCTTTGTCCAGCCTTAAGAATAAAAAGACAGCACGACCGCAATGCCTGCCCCAATCGCAAAAGCGGTCAGAAACGCCTCCGCCCCTTTCGACAATCCCGATACCAAATGGCCCGCCATCAGGTCACGCACCGCATTCGTAATATGAAGTCCGGGAACGAGCGGCATGACCGATCCGATAATAATACTGTCCAATTGGCGGCCAAAGCCGGTTTGAACCATTAAGGCAGCGGACACGCCAATTGCAGCGGCAGCGATAAACTCAGCGAAAAACTTGACCGGCACGAACTTATGCAGCGCCAACACGAGCATAAATCCGAGCCCTCCAGCCAAAAAGGCCGGCAAAAAATCCTGCCAGCCTCCCTGAAATACAATAACAAAGCTGCCGCTCGCAAGCGCCGCCGCCAATACCTGAAGCCTCGGCGAATAGGTAGAGGCTTGTTTGTCCACCTCTTTCAACAGCTCGTACGCCTCTTCAGCCGCCAAACGACCGCCGCTAATTTTGCGCGAAATATCGTTGACGAGCGATACCTTGCGCAAATTGACGGAGCGCTCCGAGATGCGAATGAGCTGCGTGGCAGGAGCGGAGCCGTTTGCGGCGAACAGAATGCCCGTTGGCGTGACGTAGCTGTGGGAATCAGCAATGCCGTAAGCGGCCGCTATTCGCGTCATCGTATCTTCAACGCGCGATGTTTCGCCGCCGCTCTGAAGAATGATTTTACCCGCGAGCAGGCACACCTTGGCGATGCTCCCTACGGATTCAAAATCCGAGCTCTCCTGACCATGCCGATCATTGTTGTCCGCATGCAGCCGTTGTTCGCCTTCCATCTGCATCAGCTCCTGCCTCCTTCCCTTAACTTCGCCTCACAGCCTAAGCGGGAGAAGCTGTCATAAGTTACCTCGCTTCATGAGGCAGGGCGGCAGCTCGCTTCCGACTTCCGAGGCCCCGTGCACGCACGCCCTTGCGCCTCAAAACCTTCTTCTTATGCCGTTACTTCGCCGTTTGCCGGACGATCATGCTTAACGAGCGCGTGTTTTTCCCATTTCCGGCTTTTCCATCTGAGCGACATAAGAATGGCGCGAAGCCATTCGTCCGTGGCGATTGCCAGCCAAATGCCCGGCAGACCCATATTCCAGTGGAACACGAACAAGTAACCGAGCGGCAAGCTAATGCCGACCATTGTAACCATGCCAATCCAGAGCGGGAACCGGGCGTCGCCCGCGGCGCGCAGTGAGTTGATGACGACGATATTGATCGTTCGCCCGGTCTCCAGCACAATGCTGTAGAGCAGCACTTGCGCGCCCAGCTTAATGATGTTCACATCGTCGGTAAAAATGCCCATCAAATGCTCGCGGAAAGTCATCACGAGCGCAACCATGACCAACGTAGCGATGCTCGCGGACTTGATGCTGCTCCATACCCGGCCATAAGCGTCGTCCATCCGGCCTCCGCCGACCATTCGGCCGATCATAATGGAAGTGCCGACGCCGACGGCGAACGCGAACAAGTAAATAAACATTGAAATATTGGAGGCGTACTGCCGCGCCGCAAGCGAGGCGTCTCCAAGGTAGGTCGCGTAATAAAGAAACGTCATTTGGCAGCCTTGGTACATCACTTGCTCAGCCGCCGAAGGAATGCCGATTTTCAGTATTTTGCTAATGTATTGCCAAGACAGCGACAAATAATACTTAATCTGAATCTTGATCTCCATAATGCGGTACAGCAGCCAGAAGAATACGATCAGCGCCAGCAATCTGCTGACGACGGTCGAAACGGCCGCCCCTTGCACGCCCATTTCAGGAAAGCCGAAATGACCAAAAATAAGCCCATAGTTCAAGATGATATGCACGACGTTCATGCCGAACGACACGAGCATCGCTTCTTTCGTAAAGCCGTGAACGCGAATGATGGCGGCAAGCGAGTTAATGATCGCCTGCAAAAATATAAATCCGCCCACAATCGCCAAGTAGCTTTGCCCATGCTGCAGCACTTCGCCCTGCAGGTTCAAGCCGGTCAGCAAACGTCCTCCGAACAACAGGAAGAAGCCGCTGAGCACAAGGCCAATAATGAGGTTCATCGTCACGGCCAGCGCCGAGATGCGAGCCGCGTCCAGCAATTTGCGGGAACCGATATATTGGGCGACAACGATGGAAGCACCGTTGCCGATAACTTCGAGAATCAGAATCGCAATATGCAAATATTGATTGGCGGCCCCCACGCCGGATACCGCGTTATCCGAAATCGAGCTCAGCATAAGCGTATCGGCGATCCCCATCAGCATAAATAAAAAGATTTCGAGGAAGATCGGCCAGGTTAAGAAAAACAAATTAAAATCTTTGGACTGCTTTTTGTCTGCGGCTGTTGCCATTTTGTGTGTGCACCTTCTCTTAGCGAATTATCCATGTAAAACAGACGTATCGTAACATAGATCCCGGGCATTTGCATTAACTGATTTTGCCCAAGTTATCCGCTAAATTGCATTCCACCGCTAATGTTCCAATAGCTCGTCCTGCTCTGTTTTTTGGCGGTATTCGGAAGGCGTCTCGCCGAACTTTTTACGAAACAGCTGTGAAAAATGACGGATATCCTGATAGCCGATTCGCTCAGCGACGTCGGCCAGCTTCAGCTTCGGATTTTGCAGCAGCTTCTTCGCCTGCTCGAGCCGCAGGCCAATCACATACTCCTTGAAGCCGCAACCGGTTTTCTGCTTAAACAGCTGGCTGAAGTAAACCGGATTCAAATACACGATCGAAGCGACCTTCTCCAGCGACAGATCGGCATGGTAATGCGTTCTTATATACTGCATGGCCACCTCAACCGCCTGATCGCCGCCGCTCGCGTAGTGCTCGTACACTTGCGTAGAGGAAGCCTGTCTCATACGTTGTACCTCGGCAGGCACCGATTGGATATCCGAAATGAGATCGGTATGCATAATTTGGAACGGTACGCGCAAGTATTTAATTAAATGCGTTCGCAGCTCCTCCAGCAATGAACCTAGCGACGCGTTGTTGCGCAGCATGACGAGCCCTAGCAAGCTTTTACTGTCGTGGATCGTGACGAACCCGCTGCCGTGGCTGCCGATCAGCTCTCCGAGCACATTTTCAATAATAAAATGTTCCAAATGAACAACCTTTTCCGCCTCCATCTTCACCATTATGAGATGAAATTCCGGATAGCTGTCCATAAACGATTTCATATCGATTCTGCCAATATCCAGCCCTGAAGCGTACCGTTGAAAAACGGCCTCCCGCAAATATTTCTGATTCGTCTTCAGCAGCTCGGCCTCTTGGATGAACTCCCGTTCGCGTAAAATTTCGACGCCCAGCTTCTCCACCATATCGACCAGCACTTCCTTGCCGATCGGCTTCAGCAAATAATCTTTAGCGCCCAATTTAACGGCTTCCTGCGCATAGGTAAATTCAGAATGAGCGGAGATGACCACCCATTTGATGTGAGGGTAGCTTGACGCCGTGAGGTTCATTAGCTCCAAACCGGTCATGCCCGGCATAATAATATCGGTAAGTACGATGTCGATTCGTTCTTTGCGAAGCTGCATGACCGCTTCTTCGGGATTCGAAGCGAGAAACAGCCGCGCTTCCTCGAAGCGGTTGCTCAGCGTTCGTTGGATGCCTTCCCGAATCACCTTCTCATCGTCAACGATTAGAATTTTCATGAGTGTTTGTCCCCTCTTTCGTATGGCAGCGGCATGACAATAACGACCGTTGTGCCTTCTCCCTCCCGGCTGTCAATCCGCAAGCCGTAATTCTCTCCATGGAGCAGCACGATTCGTCTATGCACGTTGGGCAAACCGATGCCGCGTCTCTTGGTGGTGCCGTCCCCGCTGTCAAGCTCCGCTCCCCTTCTGCCGAACGCCGGCTCCTTCATCTGCTCCCTCAGCTCGATCAATCTTTCCTCCGATATGCCCACGCCATTGTCCTCTACCACGACGCGAAGCTCTCGAGCCTGCTGGTTTACTTCCGTGTAGACGCGAAGCACGCCTGGACGGTCGAGCGGCTCCAGTCCGCTCTTCACCGCATTCTCAATAATCGGCTGCAGCGTCATCTTCGGCATCGGCGCCTGCAGCCAGTTCTCGTCGACCTCGATCTCTGCATGCACCCTGCCTTCGAGTCTGCTCTCGATAATCGTCATATAATGGCGCATTTGCTCCAATTCTTTGCCAAGCGTCGTCTTTGACGCTTCCTCCCAGTCGGAGCTATACCGGAACATATGCGAGAGCGATAGAATAACACGGCCCAGCCGATCGTTCTCTCTCTCATCGAGCATCCAGTAGATCATATCTAGCGTGTTGTACAGAAAATGCGGATTAACTTGCGACTGAAGCGCCTGCAGCTCTGCGTTCTTTTCACTGATGGAAGAGAGCGTCGTCCGCTCGATGAGCTCGTCCATCCGCTTCACCATCCGATTGAAAGACGAAACAAGACTGTTGATTTCCGAGAAGGAATTGACGTTTACCGCACCTCGGAAATTGCCGGTTTCCACCTGCTTCATCTCTCGGATGAGCAGCTTAAGCGGCGAGGCGATATTTCGCGAGATCAAACCGGCCAAAATAATCGATAAAATCAGCACGGCCGCGCTGACATACAATAAATAAAGTCTAGTTTGCACCAATTCAGCGCTAATATCCGCCTGCGGAGTCAAGCTGTATACGGTCCAATCGGCCATCTCCGCATTTGCCGCTACAATGAGCTGATCGGTTTGGTTATCGATGACAATATCGTCACCGACCGGCCGCGGCAAGCCCGCAAACGACGGCATATCCGGCTTGTCCCCATTCTCCGGGTCCACCGGTACCGTAGACGCGACTACATTATTGTTTTTGTCTACAATATAGACCCGACTGTTTGGGCTAATTGTGACATTGGACAAAGCCGATAGAATCCGGTCCGGGTTGGTCTCAATCAACACGATGCCAATCGGCTTGTAATTGTTAAGATCATATAATTGTCTGCCAAAAACAAAAACAGGATCTGTTTTCAACATACTGTTAATAAGCGAGCCTTGTGAGATGCCGAACCACAGCATTCTGCCGTTCAATTGAATAATTTGGCGGTACCAGTCGGCCGAACTGTAATTCAAGTCGACATTGCCCGCAAAGCGGCGCTCGTAGTTATATACCTTCCCATTATTCGAAATTACATGAATACCCAGTATATCGTCTCTTGAGAAATAAATCGCACCCAGCATATTGGTTATAGCGCGCTCGTTAGCGGCGCTGAACATTTCGATATCGTACTTGTCTCGCTGCTGCAGCAAGGACAGCAGCTCGTTGTTGCTATTGAACGATTTGGTGACGCTGTCATAGCCTTCAAGCATAAGGTCGAACAAACCGACCGTTTGCGAAATATTTTTTTCAGCCATATCACTAATTTTATTATGTATGATTTCTTTCGTTTTCTGATAATACAAAAAGCTAACGAGGATTAGCAGCGCTAGCATGGACGAAAGAAAGAGCATAAATAGTCTGCCGTTAATCGAATGGCGGTTTAAAATTCGGTTCAACATTCCGTCGGCCGCTCCTCATCTTTTTCCACATATTGTAGCATATTCAAGGCCTGCGGGAGAACGCAAAAAAACGGTGAAGGGTTTAACCCTTCACCGCGCCTGCTACCATGCCCTTCGTAATCTTATCGGCAAGCAGGAAGTAAATGACAACGACCGGCAATGCGCCAAGCACCAGGAATGCGCCAATCGCGCCGTAGTTGACCGAGTATTGGCTGACGAAGCTGTTCGCACCGAACGGCAACGTTTTGAGCGCCTGCGAAGAGATAAAGGTCGCTGCCAATACGTACTCGTTCCAGATGTTGATGAAGGTCAAGATCAAAACCGTCATCATAGGCGGAACCGATACCGGAAGGATGATGTTCCAGAAAATCCGGAAAACGCCCGCTCCGTCCACAATCGCCGATTCTTCAATCTCGTTCGGAATCGACTTCATAAAGTTACTTAGAATGAATACCGCTATCGGAGTCTGAAAGGCGATGTACGGTATAATCAAAGCCAAATGCGTATTCAGAATACCGTTTGGTCCGATATTTTTAAACATTTGCATGAGCGGCAGCAGCGTCGCTTGCATCGGAATCATCATCCCGATCAGGAACAGCAGCATAACCACTTGACCATACTTCCACTGGAAACGGCTGATTGCGAAAGCAACCATCGAAGCCAGCAACAGGACGCAAATCATCGTAATAAGCGTTACTTTCACGCTGTTGCCGAGAAATGAGAAGTACCCGGCGTCAAGCGCTTGCTGGAAGTTTGTCCATTGAGGAGACGCCGGCAAGGAGAAAAAGCCCCCGTCCAAAATCTCTTCATTCGTTTTCATTGAATAAATCAATAGCCAGAGGAGCGGATACAGCTGAGTTACGAGCAGCACCCCGAGCAAAAGGAACGCAAGACCTTTTCCAATACCAAATTTGCTTCTTGTCTTGTTTTTTGCGGATGGTTTTATCGCACCCGCTTGTGCAGATTGATTCAAAGCGGTTCCCTCCTCCATTACGAGTATTTCCGTTCTAAGCGGTTGAAGACGAAGTTAATGACTGCCGTTGCAACCAAGCAGACAACGACCAGGAACGTCGCAATGGAACTGCCGTAACCATATTTCATAGAAGCAAACGACATGTTGTACATATGCATCGCTAGAACGTCGGTAGCATGAGCCGGACCGCCGCCGGTCATGACCATGATCAAGTCGAACGATTGCAATGATCCTATAAAAGCAAGAACGATCGAAATTTTTATGATCGGAATATTCATTGGTAAGGTGATGTGCCAGTCAGCTTTCAATCCTTCGGCACCGTCAATTTTAGCAGCTTCGTAAATATCCGAAGGGATATTCTGAATACCTGTGAATTGAATCAATGTATGATAGCCGAGATATTGCCACAAGGCTACAACATACAAGGAGTACATCGCAATGCTTGGATCTGTAAGCCATGCCTGCTGCCAAGAGGCCAGGCCGATCATTTCCAGCACCTGATTGAGCATACCGCCCATAGAGGCCGGATTGTAAATCGTTTTCCACAGTTGGCCGATAACGACGACCGACAAAATTGCCGGAAGGAAGTAAGCGGAAACGAGGAAATTCGGTTTTTTCACGAAACGGTTAAGCACAATGGCGATAAACAACGCAATCGGAATCTGAATGCACATCGACACGATCGCGAATACGATAGTCCTGCGAACAGCAGGCCAGAACAATGGATCTACAAACAACATAGTATGGAAATTTTTAAGTCCGACAAAACTTGACTCGCCGATCCCGTTCCAATCCAGCAAGCCGCTGTACAGGTTGACGAGAATCGGAACGAATACGAAACAGACGTAGATTAATAGACATGGCAGTACGAACAGCGCTATCGTCCATTTCGATACTCTTAGTACGTTCATCTCGCGCTCCTCCTCAAAATGACACTTATAAGTACAATCGTGCATAAACGGCCCTTGCCGCCATTTGGCGGCAAGATCCGTTTAGCGTTTTGAAACTATAAGCTTCTTTATATTTGTTGTTTAGTCTTATTTGTTGGATTCGAATGCTGTTTGGTGCTCTTTCGCTACAGCAGCGGAATCGGTTTTCTTCACGAACAGGTTTTGGATGCTGGACAAGTGAACTTGAGCTGTACCAGGGTTCATCGTGTTGTCGAACGCCAAGTCGCCGCCTTTCACGTCTTTGAACAGGTCCAGAACTTCCATTGCCATGTCGGAGTAGCCAGCTGCACTGAAGTCGCCGTCGACTTTTTGAGCCAGACCTACAGCGCCTTTAGCTGCGAAAGCTTCTTTAGGGAAGTTCAGCATGAAGTAGTTCAGGAATGCTTTCGTTTCTTCCAGGTGTTTGCTGTCAGCGGAGATCGCGAACGCGCTGCCTGGAGCTAACATGAACTCGTTAGGGTCGCCTTTACCGTTAACAGTAGGGAATTTGAATACGCCCACTTTGCCGTTGACGGAAGAAGCTTCGATACCGCCTGTTGCCCAGCTGCCCATGTAGTACATAGCCGCTTTGCCTGTTTTGAACAAGTTCTCGCCTGCGCCGTAGTCGAAGGAAGTCGCGCCTTCTTGGAATGCGCCAGCTTGGATCAGGTTTTGGAAAGCGTCAACCGCTTCTTTGAACACTGGATCTTCAAACGTTTTCTTGCCGTCAAGAACTTCTTGCAGGAAGCCTGGGCCGTTTGTGCGAAGCACAACGTTCATGAACAAGAACGAACCTGTCCAAGTGTCTTTCTCACCGATTGCCATTGGCTGAATGCCTTTGGATTTCAACGTTTTCACGACATCAACGAGTTCTTCGAAAGTCGTAGGCACTTTTACGCCAGCTTGCTCGAACAGCTCTTTATTGTAGTAAACGATACCGATGTTGTTGCCATCAGGCAGCGCGTACAAGTTGTCGTCGAACGAATAGAATTCAAGAATGTCTTGGAATGTATCTTTCAGTCCGTTTTGCTCAACCATGTCGTTCAGCGGAGCGAACAGCTTCGCGTCAACAAATGGTTTCATTTGAGCAGCAGGGTTAACGACCGTAATATCAGGAACTTCACGGGAAGCGGCTTGCGTTTTCAGCTTCGCCTTTTGTTGGTCTTGGTTCAAGGAGTCGAGCTCGATCTTAACGTTCGTATGCTCTTTCTCGTATTCAGAGATGATTTTCTTCATGATGATGTTTTTCGGATCGGCTGGATCCGGATAAATGTTTTGGAACGTAATTTTCACGTTTTCCGCTTTTGGAGCGTTCGTTGCGCCTTCATTTGCTTTAGGGCTGTTCGAAGGTGTGTTGCTGCCACCGCCGTTGGAACCGCAAGCTGCAAGGCTCAGAGCAAGCGTCCCCGCTGCTGCAATTTTCAAGATGCCTTTCATGTTTGCCATTTGTATATCCCCCTTATTTGTGGATGTGTTCATTATGCTATTTGCTGCAAACCCTTACAATGCGTGAACTTAGGATAAAAGGTTTGTTTTCTTTAGATGCTATATTTTACCCCCCTGTTCCATACATAACCGACGCCTGCTCCTCAGCTGCGATACGAAAGGAAAAAGCGGCCGTAAAAAAGAGACATAACGAATCGTTCAGCGATCGCCATGTCTCTTAATATCAAGTTTCAATGGATATTTTATTCCTGTACTTGTTCCATTTGAGCTTCATTTGATTCATTTGGCAAAACTCCCGCAGCGGAATGAGCGCTCCGCCCTTCAGCTTCATCGGCTCAAGATCTCCGAAGTCGGCCGGCCGCCCGTTCATGCTCACCGCAAGCGCCGTTCCATCGGCGGCGGGCAATGCCTTAAGCTTCTCGATCAGCTGCTGCACCGACTCTCCGTCCTTCGCTCCGTTGATTCGGAAACCGTTCGTCTGCCCTCGTCCGTTGATGCCTTCCTTAACCGTAAAACTGATCTCGATGCCGAGTTCCTTCATCATGGAAAGTACTTCTTCATTGTAAGCCCCGTATGGGAAAGCAAGCACGCTCATCGGGTTGTTCAACTGCTCTTTGAGAATGGCTTCTGCCTTGCTCAAGTCGCCCTTCACTCTTGCCTGGAACTCTTCTTCCGTCTCCATCCGCTTTTCTTTCTTGAAGTACTGCTGGCGCGTCAGCATCGGCTTTTGCAGACCGTCTTCGCGTATCGCTCCGTAACGGTGCTGATCGTATGTATGGCTGTAGAAGTCCATCCCAGACTGCTGCATTTCCCGCATTTGCGCCCAGGTCATTTTCTTCGCCCCGCGGTTGACCTCAATGTCGGACACAATGACGAAGTTGACGGCCGGATAACCGAACTCCTTCAAAATCGGGAAAGCGTCCGTATAGAAGGTTTCGTAGCCGTCGTCGAACGTAATGAGCACGGCATTGTCAGGAACCTGACCGTCATTTTGGATAAAATCTACATATTGTTTAAGGGAGATCACATGAAAGCCGCTTTGCTTAAGCAGCACCAACTGATCCCGGAACTTGCTGGAAGGAATGAACGGCTTGTCGTCAACGCCTGTCTCCCTAATATCGTGATACATCAGAACCGCCACTTGATCTTTGTAGTAAATGCCGTCAGTGGCTTGCTGCTTGAGCGCCCACTCCATCTTCACGCCAAACGACTGCTCCAGAAAAGCGGCCGGGACGAACACTTCTCCCTGCTCCACCGTCACTTCGGGAGGCGTCTGCACCTTCTCCCCGTCAATTGAAATCGAATACGATCCGCGCCCGCCGCGGGAGCAGCCCGCCGCCAAAACGGTTACTAGAATAATAGATAAAATTGCCAGTATAAACACTCTTGCAAACGGCCGAACGTTTTGATCCGCTTTCATGTCTACGTTGTTCCCCTTGTCGTCTATTTTACAGAATATACATAACTATGAACGACCTAGGAACCGGAAAAGTTGCATTGTTTATTAAAAAAATGAGAATCAAATGAGAATTCGTTTAAGCACCATGACAGCGGCGCCTGCGGCCACCGCCTCCTCCGTCAGCAAGCCCTTCGAAAATTGCGGCTCATACTTTGGATAATAGTATGTATTCTCCCGAGCCACTCTCACCGCCGTATCATAGACCGAATCATGAGCGTTCAGAAAAGCGCCCCCTACAATAACTTTTTCCGGGTGAAGGATGTTAATGAGATTGGCGAGCCCGATCCCTAAATAAACCGCCGCTTGCCGAAACAGTCCGAGCACTTCGTCGTCGTTCTCAGACAAAGCAAGCAGCAATGATTCGAACGAAGACGGGGCCTCGACTGAATCATCTGACCGAATCATCTTACGTTCATACCATTCAGCAGCTTGTTTCTCCAGCGCTTGAACGGAAACGTACGCTTCAAGCGCGCCGTAATTTCCTTGATCGTGCAGCCGCGGTCCGTCCGTCTGAATAATCATTTGGCCTAGCGCCCCTTCGGTGTCGGTCGCACCGTATACGAGCCTTCCGCCTGACATCATGGCAGAACGAAGACCAGCCCCCGCATGCACGTACAGCATATGTTGAAACTGCTCGCTTCGCATCGCCCAATGCTCGCCAATAAGCGCCGTATTGGCCCCGTTGTCGAGCCATACGGGAAAACCGAGCCGATCGCGAAGCCATTCGCTTATTGGCACATTGCGCCAACCGCTCGCCGGAAAATAGATCGGGTCGATGATTAAACCGCGCTCGCGATCCAACGGGCCGACCGCCCCGACGCCCATGCCGACGACTTGCTCCCGGCGCAGATCATTCGCCGTCAGAAACGATTGCACGGCCTCGTCCACTTTATCTAGCAAAGCTTCCGGAGTCATCGTCTCGTCCATGCGCCAGCGGGTGAAGGACAGCCGATTCATATGCAAGTCATACAAACCCATAGAAGAATAGATCCGTGATATTTCAAGCCCGAGCAAATAGCCGTAGCCGGGATTCGTCTCATACAAAATGGGCGGTCTCCCGCCGGTGGAGTCGCCAAGCCCTTTTTCACGCAGCAGTCCGTCGGCAATCATCTCTTCCAAGAGCCGCGTCATGCTGTTGCTTTTCAGCTCAAAATGAGCCATCAACTCAGACTTCGATACGATGCCATGCTGGGCGATATAATCAAAAACCGGCTTTTTCGGAGCCAATTGTTTTTTTGAAGACGAATTTGCCATAATTCTGTTCGGCTCCTCTTCTCCCTGAACGTTACTGGTCGTTTACTGTACTTACTATGGATCTCATTATACCTGAGCTCCTTTGCCATTCGCTACAGCCATTATTGCCTGGGCTTGCCGCATCGCGTGCGCCTCCCGGCACGCGGTGCTCGGTCACACTTCGGCGGTTTGCCTTATATGCTCGGACTTCTCGGCTTTATCGGCTATAATGACTACCATACGAATAAGATGGCAAGGAGAGGTATTGATGATGCACATTGCAATGCTGGGAGGCAGCGGACGCGTCGGTCGAAAGTGGATCGATTATACGCTTCAAAACGATTTATCCGTTGCCGCACTTGTCCGGTCCCCCGAAAAGCTTGCGGAGGAACAGGCTTTGGCGCCTGAACGCTTGACCGTTGTAGAAGGAAATGCGCTTAACGCGGACGATCTGAGACGCGTCTTATCCGGCGCTGATACAGTTGCGTGCGCGATGGGAACGGACGGCGGCACAACGCTTACCGATTGCTTTCCGCTGCTGATTGGGGAAATGAAGCAACTGGGGATAAAAAGGATCATTACGATTGGAACGGCCGGTATATTGGAGAGCCGCAGCGAGCCCGGACTGCTTCGCTATCAATCGAGCGAGTCGCGGCGCTCTTTGACGAGAGCGGCTGAGGAGCATCACAAAGCTTACGAGCAGCTGCGGGACTCCGGGCTCGATTGGACGATCATCTGTCCAACGTACTTACCGGACGGAGCGGCAACAGGAGAATACCGCGTCGAGCCCAACTACTTGCCAGAGGGCGGAAGTCGCATTACGACTGGCGATACGGCTCATTTCGCCTATCGTTTGATAACGGACAAAGATAACCCGTACGTAGGCTGCCGCGTTGGCATTGCTTACTAAAGTTTGTTTAAGAGTTCCCACGATGGGACTCTCCGCCGCGCTGATAAAACGGGATATCCGCAACAGTTTCACGCACGTATCGCAGTCTGTGCACGCTCGCCGCGAGTAATTACTTTATTTCAGATGCTTTCAGCATCGTCTCGCTTTCTGCGCTACCTTGTCCGTGAATAACTGCCTTTTTGCAGTTATTTCAGCTAGAACCGGGCGGGGAGGGGGCAATAACTGCTTTTTTGCAGTTATTTCTGGACTCCCACGCGATCTGGGCCATCTTCGCCGTGAATAACTGCCTTTTCGCAGTTATTTCAGCTAGAATCCGGCGGGGCGGGGGTAATAACTGCTTTTTTGCAGTTATTACTGGACTCCGCCGCTATCTGAGCCACCTTCGCCGTGAATAACTGCCTTTTCGCAGTTATTTACGCTAGAGCCGGGCGGGGCGAGCTCAGTAACTGCTTTTTTGCAGTTATTTCTGGACTCCGCCGCTATCTGGGCCATCTTCGCCGTAAATAACTGCCTTTTTGCAGTTATTTCAGCTAGAACCGGGCGGGGAGGGGGCAATAACTGCTTTTTTGCAGTTATTTCTGGACTCCCACGCGATCTGGGCCATCTTCGCCGTGAATAACTGCCTTTTCGCAGTTATTTACGCTAGAACCGGGCGGGGAGGGGGCAATAACTGCTTTTTTGCAGTTATTTTTGGACTCCGCCGCTATCTGAACCACCTTCGACTTAAATAACTGCCTTTTCGCAGTTATTTACGCTAGAGCCGGGCGGGGGCAGCTCAGTAACTGCTTTTTTGCAGTTATTCAATTTTACTCCACACTCTCGCCCCCGCCCCGTACCCCAGCCTCACGCACACTGTCAACAGACTGGTGTAAACCAATTACTGAAACCATGTCTACACTAACCAACTCATATCGCATTTTGAATCGAAAGGGGCAAGAGGCAAGGGCGGGGAGTGGAAATCGTCAACCTTCATGATCCACCTTATCTGTAGCTGAAAAAAAAGAAACCCGAAGTCATTATGAAATGACTGGGTTTCTCCAAAAGCTAAAGTGGAGTTCATCCGCCGCGCTATGCCAGTTGTGACCAACATCGCCAACCGACTCTCGCGACTCACCTATCGAGCGTTCGAGCGTTCGAGCTCCGCCCTCTGCCCGTCTTCTTAGCCGGCATTAACCAGCGTACGAATCTCGCTCTCGATTTTTTCAGGGGTATCATTTGGTCCGAAACGCTTCAGCACGCGGCCGCTGCGATCGACGAGAAATTTTGTGAAGTTCCATTTGATCGCTTTCGAACCCAACACTCCCCGCGCTTCCGTGCTTAAATAATTAAAAAGCGGATGGGCCGTATTTCCGTTGACGTCGACTTTGGCATACAGCGGAAAAGAAACGCCAAAATTCAGCTCGCACGCCTCGGCAATTTGACCGTTCTCTTCCAGTTCCTGATTCATAAATTGCCCGCTTGGAAAACCAAGCACCGAAAAGCCTTTTGCGCCGTATTCGTCATGAAGCTTCTGCAGGCCTTTGAACTGTGGAGCAAAACCGCATTTTGTAGCTGTATTGACGATGAGCAGCACTTGCCCTTGGTAATTTTCAAGCGTCTCATTCTTCCCTGCAATCGTCTGCACTTCGATATCGTAAATAGACATTTTAGAATCGCCTCCTACATAATGTTCATTCCATTTTCTATAATTAAATTGTATACAATCAATTAACCAAAGTCAACTTCCCTCCTTGATTTTAAAGCTTTGACACATTGTCGAAAGTAGTGCTACAATTACTAATTAATTGAATGCAATTTAAAGACATCAGGTGTTGTTGGAGGTATGCTCAAAATGGAAAACGAAGAAAAGTTCAGACTGGACAACCAGCTTTGCTTTGCCTTTTACGCTTGCTCGAGAGAAATCATTAAATTGTACCGCCCTATTCTTGCAGAGCTGGACTTAACTTATACGCAATATATAACGATGCTCGCTTTGTGGGAAAAGGACGGCGTTCCGGTAAAAGAGCTCGGCGCGCGCCTATATCTCGATTCCGGTACGCTTACACCGCTGCTTAAAAAGCTGGAGTCTTCCGGCTATATTACGCGCACCCGAAATAAATCGGACGAGCGCAACCTCGTCATTCAATTGACCGAAGAAGGACGGCGCTTGAAAGAAAAGGCCGAAACGATTCCTGAGCGTTTGGTCGAATGCACCAATGCTGCACCCGAAGAAGTAATTTCCTTGCGCGATCAAATCCAATCTCTCCTTCGGAAAATGGATTCGCCTACTTGAGGAATCTCTTTGACATTCTGCAATCGCGTAACTAATCCATAAGGCAGACGTACCTCCCGCCTGAAATGATAAGCACTATCGGCAGCTATTCATTAGCCAAGTTAGCTGCCAGGCTCGCCAGGCTCTCGGCCTTGCCGAAATTTTTTATCAGCTTGATTTTCGCCTCAGGCTCTTATCGCCATCATGCAGCGAATCACCGCGCGCTGGGGCTGTAACCGAAAAAGTCAATGTGACCTCATTCAGAGGACATGTTGGCTTTTTTGCTTTTCTAATTTTGCTAGGGGTCAGCACTTTGTCATTGGTATGTGAATGTGGCATTTCCCGCTTCACCTTTCGCGTTTTTGCTCCCACTAGCATCTTGCCGCAAACACCCTCTCTCCCTTCCCCCTCCCTGATGTCCGCTGCCGCCCCCGATATATATTGCTTCTCGCTTCTTCACAGCCTCCCAACTACTTCTTCCTATTTTTTCTAAAAATAATTGACAATGGATATTCCAGCGTATATAGTTGATTACATGAGTAACCAACCGAATAAGTAATCAAGAAAAGGAGGCGTAGCTTTATGGTCGCCGCCATAGACGACAGCAGGCCGATATTTCTACAAATAGCCGAACAAATCGAAGACGATATCATCGAAGGCAGGCTGCCCGAAGAATCGCAAGTGCCTTCCAAAAATGAGTTTGCAGCCTATCACCAGATTAATCCGGCGACAGCCGCCAAAGGAGTCAACCTTCTCGTGGATGAAGGAATTTTGTATAAGAAAAGAGGGATCGGGATGTTCGTCGCCACAGGTGCGAGAGCTGTTTTAGTCGGAAAACGGCAGGAGCAATTTTACGAGCAATACGTCGTTTCCATGCTGCGTGAAGCGGAGAAGCTGGGCATTACGAAAGATCAGCTGACGGATATGATTCGGAGAGGAGGCGAAACGCAATGACGCAGACGCCTATTGTAGAGGTCAATCAATTAACGAAATCCTATGGGAGTGTCACCGCCGTCAACAACGTTAGTTTTTCGCTCACCCCCAATAAGATTTACGGCCTGCTTGGCCGCAACGGCGCCGGCAAAACGACAATCATGCATATGCTGACAGCCCAATTGTTCCCGACGAGCGGAAAACTGGCCGTCTTCGGGGAAGCGCCATATGAAAACAACCGGGTGCTCAGCCAAATTTGTTTTATAAAAGAGAGCCAGAAGTACCCCGATAGTTATAACGTTCAGGACGTGCTGGAGTTGTCGGCTTCGTTATTCCCGAACTGGGACCGCGAGTACGCCAATAAGCTGCTTCAGGATTTCCAATTACCACTGAAACGCAAAATTAAAAAGCTTTCCCGAGGCATGCATTCTTCCGTTGGCATTATCGCCGGGCTCGCCAGCCGCGCTCCGCTGACGATTTTTGATGAGCCTTATTTGGGACTAGACGCCGTCGCCCGCTCCTTGTTTTACGACCGGCTGCTCGAAGACTATGCCGAACATCCCCGCACCGTTATCCTGTCCACCCATCTGATCGACGAAGTAAGCCGCATGCTGGAGCATGTCATCGTCGTCGACCGGGGTTCTGTTATTATCGACGAGGACGCCGAGGAACTGCGCGGAGCGGCTTGCTCGATAGCAGGAACGACCGCCAAAGTCGAAAGCTTCATCGAAGGCAGGACGGTCATTGCCAAAGAACCGTTCGGAGCTCTGACCAATGCCGCCATCATGGGTCGGCTATCCGCAAACGAAAGGCAGCAGGCGGCCGCTCTTGGCCTCGAAATCGCTCCGGTATCGCTGCAGCAGTTGATCGTGCATTTGACCAAAGGGCAAACTCAACCGAAGGGAGGAGATCTTATATGAACCGCATTCCCAGCGTGCTGAAGATGCATTATCGCGATAAAACGAGCTGGTTCATCGTCCCCGGAATGGTGCTCGGATCAAGCTTCGCTGTCAACCTGCTGGTGGGAGCGCTTGGGGCCATCGAGATCTATACGGGCGGACTGATGTCCATCTACATTTATATGTTCGTTATGGGTATTCTCGTTGTGCCGCAAACCTTCCCCTTCGCCATAAGCTTTAGCGTACGTCGCCAAGACTACTATTCGGGAACAGCCCTTTATGCCGTGACCTCTGGAATCGTCATCACCCTTCTCCTGCTTCTGATGTCTTTCTTGGAGAGCGATGTCACGAACAACTGGGGCGTCGACCTCCACTTCTTCAATCTTCCTTATCTGAGCGACGGATCGATCTTTCAACAGTTCGTGATCTACCTGCTCGTATTGCTTACGACGTTTTTCGGCGGGTTCACGATCGGCAGCTTCTATCGCAAATTCCGCAATACCGGAATGCTGCTGCTAGCCATCGCATCTGTCTTTGCCGTTACCGTCCTTTCTTATTTCATGACGAAAAACGACTGGTGGATGGACGTATACGAATGGCTCATCGACCATACGGCGTTTCAATTGGCGCTTTGGCTGATTCCGATTATTCTGGTGTGCAACCTGATATCCTTCTTGTTTCTCCGAAGATCGACCGTTTAAAAAACAAAACCGCTGCGTTTTCTTCATATAGAAGAAGCGTCTGCGGTTTTTTGCTGCAAAGATATTGCACCTGAAGAGCTTAGCGGCGCAAGTTTCTGCGTATTGTTTTCTTCATTTTACGGAAAGCGTTTCGCAACATGGCCAATCACTTACACTAATTATCGGTTCGCCACCGCGTTATCCACCCGACCAGAGTCCGAGCCCCGGGCATTCGTGTTCTCTCGCCCTCTGGTCTATAATAGATTCAAAAAGCATGCATTCCGGAAGGAGATCCGATCGATGAAAGACGATTTAATTGCAAGACTGACCTCTTACGTCATTGTGGACACACAATCGGACGGAGATAGCGAGACCTGCCCATCTACCCCAGGTCAATGGACGCTGGCCCGCCAGCTGGTCCAAGAATTGAAAGAAATCGGCATGGAAGAAGTAACTATCGACGATAACGGCTACGTGATGGCGACGCTGCCATCCAATTCCCCAAACGAAGTCGATACGATCGGCTTTCTCGCTCATGTCGACACGGCAACCGACTTTACAGGCGCCAACGTCAAACCGCAGGTCGTTCAATACGAAGGCGGCGACATTACACTGAACGAATCGCTGGGGATTAAGCTTTCGCTGAGGCAATTTCCTGAGCTTGCCGGATATAAGGGCCACACGCTGATGACGACCGACGGCACGACGCTGCTCGGCGCTGACAACAAAGCCGGCATCGCGGAAATTATGACCGCTATGGCCTACTTGATCGTCCACCCGGAAATCAAACACGGCAAAATTCGCGTCGCTTTCACTCCAGACGAAGAAATCGGCCGCGGCCCGCATCGCTTTGACGTGGCGGCCTTTGGAGCCAAATACGCTTATACGGTAGACGGCGGTCCGCTAGGCGAGCTGGAGTACGAAAGCTTTAACGCCGCTGCTGCCAAAATCGTATGCCGGGGCACAAACGTCCATCCAGGAACGGCCAAAGGCAAGATGGTCCATTCGACTAAAATCGCAATGGAACTGCATGGCAAGCTCCCTGCCGCCGAGGCTCCTGAATTTACGGAAAGGTATGAGGGCTTTTATCATCTGCTCTCGTTCAACGGAGACGTAGAAGAAACCAAGCTGAGCTACATCATCCGCGATTTCGACCGCGACTCCTTCGCAGAAAGAAAACGGACGATATCGGATATCGTCGCCGAGCTGCAAGCCAAATACGGTCAAGATGCGGTCACACTCGAGCTGAAGGATCAATATTACAACATGCGCGATAAAATCGAGCCGGTTAAGCATATTGTCGATATCGCCCATGCAGCGATGGAAAGCCTCGGCATCACGCCGATCGTGAAACCGATCCGCGGCGGCACCGACGGCTCCCAATTGTCCTACATGGGATTGCCGACACCGAATATTTTCACCGGCGGCGAGAACTACCACGGCAAATACGAATACGTCTCCGTCGACAACATGGAGAAATCGGTTCAAGTCATTATCGAAATTATTAAGCGGTTCGAACAGCAATCCGCTTAACCCTTAACCGATCCACAACACAACTTCACCTTTCAAAAAGAAAACAGCCCGCCTGCGTATCGCAAATGTGCGAACGCAGGCGGGCTGTTTTGCATGAGCGGCAGCGACACCACTTCGGGCGACTGCCGCTCCGCTCGCAATCATCCAGAGCTATAACTTTAACGACTGCAATACGATAACAACTGCTTCGGCGCGAGTCGCCTTGGCCTGCGGCTCGAACTTGTTGCCGCTGCGGCCGGAGAGTACGCCTTGCCGGCGCAGCGTCTCAACCGCGCCCTTCGCCCATTTCGGTATCGAACGATCGTCGGCAAAGCCGGTCTGGCTGTAACGATTATCCGGAATGCCGATGACGCGTCCCACAATAGCGGCGATCTCCGCTCGCGTAATGGTAGCGTTCGGACGGAAGCTTCCGTCCTCGTAACCGTTCGCGAAACCGCGGCGAACCGCCTCCGCGATCGACGCGCGCGCCCACGATCCGATCTTCGCCTCGTCGGAGAAGTACAGGTCGCGCTCGACCTTGCCGTCATCCAGCGCATTCATGACCATGACGATAAATTCCGCCCGCGTAATGGAAGCGTTCGGGCGGAATCGTCCGTCCGGGTCTCCGTTCACAATACCTTTGCGGGCAGCTTCGCGGATGCCCGATGCCGCCCAGTGGCCGTTAATGTCGGTAAAGCTCACCCCGCCAGGCTTTGGCGGCTCCGGCTTCGGAGGCTCCGGTTTTACAGCCGACCGAGCGAATACCGCAAAGACCGTACCCGTCGCTTTCACGCCGGACAGCTGAATGACGATATTTCTGCCGTCAGCCGTTCCACCGACCTCCGTCCATTGCGATCGGTTCAGATCATAGCTGTATAAGCTAGGAATCTGGTTGCTGCCGAGCAAATATCCGTCGTAAGCGACCGTTAGCGTCAACGACTTCTTGAACGAATAATCATATTCCGCACTGAAGTGATAGTAGCTGCTCAGAATCCGGTCGCCGGAGCCTTGCGAATTGAACGGCGTTGTCGTTTTCCCCGCTTTAAAGCAAATGTCGCTATCCGTTGCATCCCAAGGAACGTCGATAGTCATCCCCGTATCTTTCAAGGAAGCCGACTGCCCCTTGCGTACAATAAACCGCGGCGATTCGCACCAAGGCTTAGGCGTAACAATGTTGCTTACTTGGATGGTCAGCACAGCTGCGTTCCCGGCCGTATCTTTGGCATAAATCGTATACAAGCCGTTCGCCCCTACCGTAAATTTGCTCGCCGAGGTAATATCACTTCCGTTGGAGTTGAAGTAATCAACCGCCCGCGTACCGTTCTCCCATTTCAGCTTTGCCAAATTGTTGCCTGTTCCTTGAACAACGGTTGTCACCGTCACCTGTACGGAACCTGTCGTCTCCGTCGGCGGGGTAATGGAAGCTCGAATCACCGGCAGGCCGGCCAGTATGTTGGAGACTGTCACCGTGGCGACCGCTTCATTGCCCGCTGTATCCCGCGCGTAGACGGTATAGATGCCGTTTTTCGCCACTTTAAACGTATTATTCGTAATTGCGTTACCGTTGGCCGCGAAATAAGCGGTGTCTCTCGTGCCCTCCGACCATCTCAACCGCGACAATTCGGCTCCCGGCTCCTTCACGTCGACGCGCACCGTCACTTCCACCGGACCTGTCGTTCCGCCTTGCGGTGAAATGGATGCGGCAATGACAGGCGGACGTTTGGCAACGTTCGTGATCTCAATTGTCCTCACGGTCTCGCCGCCTGCGCTGTCTCTGGCATACAGTGTATAAACACCATTTTCCGTAACGTTGAATTTGCCGCCGTTCGCGAGGCTTGCCCCCCTATTGTCGAAGTACGCCGCATTGCGGTTGCCTTCTGCCCATTTCAGCTGAACAATTTTGTTGCCCGCCCCCTGCGCTTCCGCCGCCACGGTCACCTCCACCGTCTGCGCCGTACCGTTTGCAGGAGAGATCGCGACATTAATGACCGGCTGCCCTTTTGTAATATTGGTGATCTCAATCGTCTTCACCGCTTCATTGCCCGCCTTGTCGCGGGCGTATACGGTATAAACGCCGTTTTCAGTTACTGTAAAGAAGCCTCCATTCGGCACAGCTGCACCTCTCGTGTCAAAAAAGGCTTCGTCTCTGCCGCCGTCAGCCCATTTCAATGCCGCCAGCTCATTGCCATTCCCTTGCAGACTGACGGAAACTTTAATATCGACCGATCGGGCCGCTCCCGTCGTACCCGGCGTTAATTGAATGACCGGTCGATCCGACCAAATCGTAGAGATGGCAATCGTTTTTACTGCTTCGTTACCTGCTTTATCCTGCACATAAAACGTATAAGTGCCATTCTTCGCAATGGTCGCTTGACCTGCAGAAGTAATATCGGCGCCCTCCTTGCGGAAATAAGCCGCATTCCGTTGTCCTTCCGCCCACTTCAGCACACTTACGCCATTGCCCGGACCGTCGGCTTTGACGACAGCCTTAACTTGCACCGGTCCTTGCGTCGGGCCGGCCGGATCGGCGGTAAGCTCGATGGAGACTCCGGTTTGAGCGGCAAATTCCGATTCGTAAGCCCCTAGGTCTACCTGCCCGCCCGAAAACCGCGGCTTGCCGGCCCGATCCGTGGAGATGGCGGACAAGTCGGGCGATGCGCCCTGTTCATAGAAGCGGTTCGAGCCTCGATCAACCGCCGGAGATTCCTTGCGCAGCCTCAAATCCCTTGACCAGTTTGGATCTGCATCCAGATTGCCCTCAACGCTGTTGCCTACGCCGTTAAGCTGTCCGGCCGCGGCAACACCCTTTACGATGCTGAAATAGATATCGACCGTACCGCCGTCTACATTCGCAATATCGAGCCTCGCCGGATCGTTATTGCCATATACAATGCTGTTTCTTAGCTGCGGCTTGCTGCCGGAGGCGTTATAAATGCCGCCACCGCTAACAGAGGCTCGGTTCCCGCTAATCGAAACATTCGTTAATATCGGGCTGCTGCCTTCATTGTACAAGGCGCCTCCCCGTTGAGCGCTATTGCCGCCGGTAAATACGGCATTTGTAATAATCGGATGGCTGTTGCTGCGATTGGCGACGGCTCCGCCACCGACCCCTGCAGCCTGATTGTCGGTAAACGTAACGTTCGTTATTGTCGGGCTGCTGTTCCAGTTCGATATGCCTCCTCCGACAGCGGCTGTATTATTTTTAACAATCAAATTCACCAGTGTAGGGCTGCTGTTCGTGTTGCGTATTCCGCCCCCGTCGGTCCCTTCTTCTCCTCTTCCTCCTGCCCCGCTGCCTCCGCTAACGGTAAAACCGTCGAGAACGGCTGACGAATTGATCCCGTCATTCACAATAACGCTTCGTGCGTCGCGATCTCTGCCGCGATCCGTATCGCCGCTCAGCACCGTCTCGTTTGCCGCAAAATTACGGCGTTCAAGGACGGTTCTCGCTTCAGCTGCGTTGCCAGCCTGCTCGTTCCCGGCGAAACCGCCCCGGATGGCTATGCCGTTTTTCATCGCAAAATACTTGTCAGAGGCGCCGTCTTCTCCATTTCCGCTCGGATAATAGGTGCCCTTGGCTACCCATATCTCTTTCCCGCTGTTTTCCGGGGTTTGCGTTAACGCTTCGTCTAGACCGCGGTAGGCGTCTTTCCAGCTGGTTCCGTCATTCGCTCCTTTCGCCGAGGCTCTTACGTACACAATATCGCTGCCCGACGCCGGTTCAGCCGCCGTTACCGCACCGGCGGGGCCGACAGCGGTGCCCGTGACGAGCGCGAGTACTAGACTTAAACTGAGCCATTGCTTTCTCAACGTTACTCTACCTCCTTATCCTTTACCGGACTTGTTATATACGTTTCGTATCGTACAAGCTGTTTTTCGTCCGTCCGGTCTGTATAATTGATACGAAATGTATATTATTTTTGTTGCGCTCTTCCGGATTATTTTCAAAAAAATGGTCGTTCGCCTAATTCCCATTCCATGGCCCATCTACAAAAAAGCCCATGCCCATACATCAAAAAAAAGCTGTGAAAACGAGCCTTTGCGCTCGTTTCACAGCTTTTCTTACTCTGGACGTTGCAGTGTAAATCTTTCGCCGAGCTTGACATAATCATTGCCGGTCATCCGGCCGACAGGATTCAGCGCAACCGGATCGATGTGCCCCTGTTCGTCATACAACGTTTCGTCGATATGGTAGAGCACGATCTCCCCGATCAGCAAGTCGCAGGCCGGCTCTTCCTCAGTCCCGCCGAGCGGAATGGAACGCACCAGCTTGCACTCCATCCGAATCTTCGCCTCCGCCAGTCCGGGAACGACAACCCGTTCGCTGCTCGCCGGAGTCAAACCGGCCCATTCCACCTCGCTCTCCTCTGGAGAAAGCGAAGCAGCCGTTCGATTCAGCTGTTCCACATAGGATGCGTCGGCAATATGGATGACAAACTCGCCTCGGGCGGCGGCATTTCTCGCCGTATCCTTTTGTTTTCCGCTTCTTCGCTGTACGGATATGGATACCATGGGCGGATTGTCGGCTACGATGTTGAAATAGCTGAACGGAGCGGCATTCAATGTCCCGCTGTTCGACAGCGTGGTGACCAGAGCAATCGGCCTTGGCACGATACTGCCGATCAGCATTTTATAATTGTCCCGTTTGTTGAGCTCATTAGGATCAATCGAGCGCACCGCTGTCCCTCCTTTATTGAATCGTGTTGCGGAACCATGACGCTGCAGCTTGGGCTTCGGAACCCGTTAATTGGTGTCCAAACTGTTCCCAGTGCACGCTTACCTCCGCTCCGGCTCCCTCAAGCAAAGCGGCCAGTTCCTCCGTCTCATGCGGCGGACAAATCCGATCGTTCGTGCCAGCTGCAATAAAGACGGGCTTTCCATGCAAATCCGGCAGCTCCTTGCCGCGGATCGGCACCATCGGATGATGCAGCACAGCGCCTCTCAACGAGTCGCGTTCATGGAAGAGCATGCTGGCTGCAATGTTCGCTCCATTGGAATAGCCGACGGCGACAACATTGTTCCTGTCAAAGCCGTACTCGGCTGCGGCCTGATCGATAAACTCATTCAGCTCCTGTGTACGGAAAACCAAATCCTCTATATCGAATACGCCCTCAGCCAATCTGCGAAAAAATCGCGGCATGCCGTTCTCCAGCACATTGCCTCGTACGCTAAGCACGGAGGATTCAGGGGAGATCATCTCCGCCAGCGGAAGCAGATCGTTCTCCGTTCCTCCAGTTCCATGCAGGAGCAGTAATACCGGAGCCGAGTTATCGGCCCCTTGGACAAATATATGCTTCATATTCATATTTTCGCTCATAGCTGATCCTCCTCCAGCACCCGCACCTCAATGGGAGGCAGCAGAGCCACGATTTGTTCGCGGTATTTCTCATACCATTCCGGCAGCATCAGCTGCTCGCCGAGATGCGCTTGGTCCTCGTCGCGGGCAAAGCCCGGAGGATCGGTTGCGATCTCGAATAAAATGCCTCCCAGCTCGCGGAAGTAAATCGCATTAAAGTATTGTCTGTCGACAATCGGGGTCGGCTGGTAGCCGCTGCTCTCCACATGAGCCCGCCATCTTTCATGCTCCGCGAAGTCTTTGGCGCGCCAGGCGATATGGTGGACCGTTCCTGCCCCGCCAGCACCGCGCGGCATTTCATTCACGTTCACGTCAATAATATTGCCCAGCTCGCCGAACGAACGGAATCTTGCGTATCCGGCGTCCTCACCGGTTTTCTCCAGACCCATTACCTGTTCCAGCAGGCTGGCCGTGCTCGCAGGCGCCAAGCTGAACAGCACCGCACCGCCAAAGCCTTTAATCGCTTTATCCGCTGGAATGCCTCCGAACGTCCAGGTGCTGTTTGGCCCCTCTTGACGGGCGACCAGCTCCGCTTGCATGTTGTCGGGATCTCCGAATTGCAGATATGTTTCACCGAAACGAGTTGTCTCCAGCACTTCTACGCCGAATTTCGCCAGACGCTCGCGCCAGAAATCAAGCGAACCCTCAGGAACGACATAAGTCGTAATGCCGACCTGCCCGGCGCCAATTGTTCCGAGACGGGAGCCTGCCGAAGGGAAGAACGTAATTATCGTTCCCGGGCTGCCTTGCTCGTCGCCAAAGTACAGATGGTAAACTTCTGGCGCATCGAAGTTAATCGTTTTTTTCACGAGGCGCAGTCCAAGCAACCCTGCATAAAAATCAACCGTTGCTTGCGCATCTCTTACAAATGCCGTAATGTGATGAATTCCTGCTGTTTTCATAATGTACACTCTCCTTAGTTTATAAAATGGATGCTGCGCACTGCCTGATCTATCGCGTTATAGCAGCCGCATTTACACTTGAGTTATTTGCTTTGCGGACATGTTCGCTCTACAACACTCGCAACGCCCAGCTACTTGTAAGTGCCCTGAGCGTGCTTGCCTAGCTTCTTCAGCAAGCTGCTGGCCAATCGCTTCTCTTCGGCCGTTAAGCCGTCAACCGCTTGCTCGATGACTGCCGTATGAACCGGGAAAACCTGTTCGATAAACTGCCGGCCAGCCTCGGTAATTTCCGCATAGGTTAGCCTCCGGTCTTCGGTGGAAGCTTTGCGGCATACCAGCTCCTTCTTCTCGAGCTTATCGACCACGTAAGTGATATTGCCGCTGCTCATCAGCACCTTCTCTCCGATCTGCTGCAGCGGCTGCGGCCCCTTATGATGAAGGAGCTCCAACACGCCGAACTCCGTGCGGTTCAATCCATGCTTGCGGATGTCGCGATCGGCATGAGCGTTCACCCATTGGCTGGCGCGAGACAGTGCGATATATAAATCCAACGATTCGTTTGAATTTCCCATAATCGTTTTGGCCTCCCTTGCGAATATCTTAAATTTAATTATCTTAAATTAAAGATAAATGATAAACCGATCTTTGTCAAGCATAGTCTCTCCAGATTTTCTAAAATGAATCAGCGCCTTTGACCATCCATAAAAAATCCGCTGCCGCACCATTACTTGAGTGGCGCAGCAGCGGTATCCTTACATTATTTAAGCCACTGGCCTCCCGCCAGCTTTCCTTTGGCGAACACCGCTTGGCGTAAAGGCGCCGCTGCGATCGCATGCTCCGGGTTCATGGCATCGACCAGCATAAAATCGGCTTTATCGCCCACTTGCGGCACAAAACCGCCGTTTGAAATAAGCGGGTAAATTTGCAGCAGTTGATCGCTTAGCGTCCACCCCAGCTTCTCTGCCAAACGAGAACCTCGCGCCAGCAAGTCGCCGCTGCCGAATGGGCTCCATGCATCCAAAATATTGTCGCAGCCCACGCCGACTTTAACCTCTGCGGCAATCAGCCGATCGACTGGAGGCATCGGACGATCAATCGGCACGCTCGTAATAATCGCCACTCCTACCTCTCGCAGCCTCAGAGCCAGCTCTGCCAGCTCATCCTCCCCGACTTGTCCAAGACCGTAAGCATGACTAACTGCGGTTCTCCCTTGCTTGCCCGCTTCCGCCGTCATATCCGTGAACCGGTCGATCGTATACAGGCCAAGATGAGCTGCATCGTGCAAATGCAAATCGACCCCTGCGTCGAATTCGACGCTCAGCTCAAACATCGCTTCCAAACTTCGCTCCAGCTGCCTGTCGAGGCCCGCCGGGTCGACGCCTCCTACTAGATCGGCGCCCGCCCGCAGCGCTTCCTTCATCACTTGCCTGGAGTCCGAACGCAGCAGACCCTGCTGGGGGAAGGCGACGATCTCGATATCCATTAAACCTTTGTACTGCTCCCTCACCGCCAGAACGTCTTCCAAATGGCGGAGACCGATGACCGGGTCGACATCGATATGCGTCCGTATAGACGTTGTTCCGTAATCAAGCAGCCTGTCCAGCATCCTTCTCGCGCGTTCTCCTGCCGTCGTCGGAAGCTCGGACAGCATTCGCTTTTCGAACGCAAGCTGTCCCGGCAGCGTAACGAACGGCTGCAGCGGCTTCCAAGGCTCACCCAAAAAATGCTTGTCCAAGTGGATGTGATGATCGTGCAGAGCAGGCAAGTAGAGCAGCCCTTGCCCGTCCAAGTCGTGATCTGACGCTTTCTCCCCTGCGGCTTGGTCAGCAGGTTTAATATCAGCAAAGACGCCCGCCTTTTGATCCAGCACGAGATTGTACAGACTTTGGCCAATCCGAACGCGATTCAGCTTTAACGTCGTCATATTCGCAGCACATCCTTCCCGTTTTCGCTCAAACGATCCCATTTTCTCTTCTCTATCATCATACATTCGATTGTTGGCGCTGTCATTGTTCATAACAGCTAAAAAAGCGATGGGTGCATGAGACTTTGCCGCCAATTCCAATATGCCGCTTAACGCAAAGAGAAGCTGTCCTTCGAAAAGGACAGCCCCGCTTCGTAACTGCTTCCGCTTATTGCGAGCCTTTGCCCGGTTTATTCGGGTTCGGGTTCGACTGGCTGCCGCCTACGCCGCCCTTGCCTTGATTGCCCGCGTTGCTGCCGCCGACACCGCTTTTGCCTTGGTTGCCAATATTGCTTTGGTTGCCGGTGTTGTTGCCGGCGTTGCTGCCACCTACGCCGCCTTTGCCTTGGTTGCCAGCGTTGCTGCCGCCGATACCGCCTTTGCCTTGGTTTTCGGTTGTGCCGCCTACGCCGCCTTTACCTTGGCTGCCGCCAATGCCGCCTTTGCCTTGGTTCTCGGTCGTGCCGCCGATACCGCCCTTGCCTTGGCCGCCGCCGATTCCTTGGCCTTGGCCTTCACTGAAGCCTCTGCCTTTAAATTCGACTCCGCCTTTGCCGCCGCCTGCACCGCCGCCTGCGCCACCTCCAGCTCCGCCGCCTGCGCCACCACCAGCTCCGCCTCCAGCTCCGCCGCCTGCGCCGCCTCCAGCTCCGCCGCCTGCACCACCACCGGCTCCGCCGCCTGCACCGCCTCCAGCTCCGCCGCCTGCACCGCCACCAGCTCCGCCGCCTGCACCACCACCGGCTCCGCCGCCTGCACCACCACCGGCTCCGCCGCCTTTGCCGCCTCCAGCTCCGCCGCCTGCGCCAGCTCCAGCTCCGCCGCCTTTGCCGCCTCCAGCTCCGCCGCCTGCACGGCCTCTGCCGATCGCTTTCGCTTTGCCTTTAGCTTGGCTTTTTACCAAAGCCGGGTATTTGACTTTGTTGTACGAGTAAGTAATGGATTGAAACGTTTTGCCATCAACTTTGCCGGTAACGGGTAAACCGTGCTTCTTCTGGTAATGCTTTACACCTTTCGCAGTCGTAGCATCGTATTTGCCGTTAATCGGGCCGGAATAGCTGCCAACCGATTTCAGCATACCTTGGATGACGTAAATGTCCGGTCCTTTTGCTCCCTTGCCGACAGCCAGCGCCGTATGGGGAACGTTGACCATCAGCACGAACGCAAGCGCAAACATCCCGATCAACTTACCTATGTTCCGATAATGTTTCTTCTTATCTCCGCGGGAGGAAGTGCTCCAATCCCATTTCATTGACTAACACCGTCCTTATCTCTGGTTGAAAGTATTTTTACAACCCTTACTATTTCCCATCTTTATATTTTCATTACGTTCTAGGCAATCTTTTTCAAAATTATCTACAGGCTTCCTAGAAAGCCTTCTCCATCCTTGCAGCCCCCTCGTATACAAACGCAAAAAAAGCCCCGAACCGCAAGTTTCGGAGCTTTCTATTGTGCAGAAAAGGCTGTTAATCCAAATATCCAGCCAATCCGGCATCAGTCAAATAATCCATTTCAGCTTCCAGTATCGTTTCAATCGCAAGCTCATCCAGCTTGACATCCGGCCGCCCAGATACGTAATCAACAAGATCGTCAATGTCGATCTCAATATCGCCTTTTGAATTTTTGCTCGCTTGCTTCTGAATAAACGCTTGCTCGTGACGAAGCACCAGCTCAATGGAATTGGCGTCAACGCCCGTCTTTTCTTTCAAATATTGCAGCAGCTCTTGTTCGTTGATTGGCTCGCTCATTGCAGTCATCTCCTGTTCTATGCCTTTCGGACATTGTACCATGCAAACGGCCGTTTAGCATCTCAGGGTAAAAGGCAATCCTGAAGCTCGCTACTCATAACCATTCATTAATCGAGATAGGCATCAAGCGCTCGCTCCGCCCGGAATCGCGGCCAACTCCAGGCCTGCCAGCTGCGATCCCGCGCGGCCAGTTCTTCCCGTCGGGCGGCCAGCTCATCTCTCAACTGCGGATAGCGATCCTCCGCAAACCGAATGACCAACGGCATCGCATCCGCCGACAACCCCGCCAAGTAGCCGGCGTCAAGCTTGCCGGTAGCTTCGTACCTTGCGATATTGCGCGAAGCAATCGCGTGGTCAATGCCTGCATAGTTTATCGCAACGTAAGCGAGCAAACTGATTGCAATGTACCAGCGGAACAGCGACAGCTTCTCCTTGGCGATGCGGATGCCGGCGACCGCGAGCAGCAGCGCCAAATAGATCATAAAGGCATGCACAAGAAAGCGCGTATACGTATAACCATATACGTCCTCGTACAAAGCCAACCTTGAATATGCGGAAATGAGCATGACCCCGGTACAGCCGACCAGCGTGTAGAGCATCGAACGAACAACGAGCCGCATTCCCTTCGTTTTCGTGCCCACAAACAGCAGCGCTCCGATCAATAACGCGAAATTGATGGCGGCAACGATGACAAGCTCGATAAAGCCGCTTCGCGCATATTCGGCATACGTCCGGTCTCCCGGCACAATTCCTTTTAGCACATCGAATAAATAAGAGAACTGCAACGAAACAAATAACAAGTAAACCGCGTTTACGGATATAAGAACAGTTAGCGCGATTAGAGGATCGAGACGAGGCGCTTCAGGCCGTTCTACCTCCGTTACCTGCTTCTCCCGGTCCTCCCGGACAGGCTGCACGTACCCCCAGACATAGCCGAAAAAGCAAAGTCCAACAGCGACGATCCACACTAGTCGGCCAATACCGTCCGCCAAGGACAAGTTGCCGAGCCATAGCGGGATGTGGTTCATCGCCCGCATAAAGGTCGTATCAGCGGAAGCGAGCAGCGTCACAACGATAATCAGAAGCGGCACCGTAAACCCGAGGCCGATCAGCACTTTGGATATGGCGCTCCGGTATCGGCTGTCCATCCTGGAGAAGGCGGCGCCTTTCGTTAATCGAAAAGCGGTCCCCCAATGGAGAAATGTTCGGAACAGGAGGTGCTCCGCAGCCTTCCCGAGCAAGCGAGGATCGGCCCAGTCCGGCCGGTTGCGGCCGAGCAAATAAGTCATATGGAAAGCGATCAGGATCGGAATCGCCAGCGCGTTCAAGCTTTGCAAGAACGAATTGTCAAACCATACGTATGTAAAAGAAAGCAGGACCACCGCTCCGGTCGTCAGCCAATGAAACAGCGTAAAGGGACGGCGCCGGTCTCTGGCGTTGCCAAGCATGAATAGATAGAAACACAAGACGAACAAAGGATACGAAACGCCGAATTCTCGTCCGTAAAACAGATATTGGTGCAGGATGGCTAGCGCTGCCGAACAAAGGCCGACTATCACAGCTCGCCGCTTGTCGGATTCCATAATCCGCTCCTGCAAAATCGTTTCCGTCATCAACACAACCCCCACGTTTTTGTTAAGCCTTATTTTAGATGGTAAAATAGGAAAATAAATAGAAATAATTCGGTTCGTTTTTTCCTATTTTACGAATAGAGAGGAGTTCGGTTCGCCATGAAGCTGCACGGTCAATACTTGCGTTTGCATTCAAGGTTCGGCCTGACGGGCGAAGCTGAGGTGACAATGGACGAGCTGGCGGCTGTACTGGACTGTACAAGACGAAACGCGATGAATATCGTTCAGAGCATGACCGAACGAGGCTGGATCGATTGGCAAGCCCGGCGCGGCAGGGGGTTGCGATCCACTCTCACGTTCCTCGCTCCGCCTGAGGATATCGCTGCCCAAGCGATGCTGCACACGATGAACCAGCGTGATATCGGCCGCGCTTTGGACCAGATCAGCGCTCACTCAGATGCAACGGCGCTGCAGGATCGTCTGCAAGGCTGGCTGCTCTCCTACTTCGGCCACCACTCCGAGACGCAGACCGGCAAGCGAATCGACACGCTGAGACTGCCGCTGCGGGAGCAGATTCAGACAGTCGATCCTTTGTCCATCAATTTGCTGGCGGAATCTTTCGTTGCGAGCCACGTCTTCGACGGCCTCGTTCGCCGGGCGCCGGAAGGAGGCAGCATTTTGCCCAATCTGGCTCATGCTTGGGAAACAGATGCGGAACGGAAGCGATGGACTTTTTATTTGCGCAAGGAAGTACTCTTTCATAACGGCAAGGTGATGACAGCCGACGATGTCGTTTACTCGCTTCAACGGCTTGCCGGCACCTCGCGCCGGATGCTGTACAGCTCTATTATTAAAACGGTGGAATCGGTGAATTCGCCTTATCCGCATACCGTCGTCGTCGTTTTGAAAGAGCCAAACGAGCTGTTTCTGCCCTTTCTGTGCACGACCCGCGCAGCCGTTGTTCCTCGCGATTTGGAACAGCTCGGAGAGCGGTTCGGAACCGCCCCGGTCGGCACCGGTCCATTCAAGTTAACTGCCCTAAACGGACGGCGCTGCGTTCTGGAAGCTTTCACGCATTACTTCCAAGGCCGCGCCCATATCGACCGCGTTGAAATCTTTCATGTACCATGGAACTTGCCTGACGAAACGGACGACAAGGCCGAGCAAGCATCGCCTTTCCATGTTGTCCATAACCCGCAAGATGGGACGGACGGCGATTGGAGCCAGATCAACTCCCCAGCCTCCGTCCGCAAGTTCATGACGTGTAATACGCATCGTCCTGGAGCTTTAGCCGATCCGCAAGTGCGGGCCGGTCTGTTCGCCTGCTTAGAAGGAATCGAGCCGGACAAGAGCCCAGCAGCCGACATTCCTGATAAAACGATTCGAATGGCAACGATCGACTCCTATCGCCACGATGCCGAGCTCGCGGCGGAACGGCTAAGGCGCTGCGGCTACTTGATAAGCGTAACGGCTGTTTCGGCTGAGGAGTTCAAAGGCCCCATACGCATGGAGGCGGATCTGATCATTTTCTCTCTGCTGCGCGACCGGGACGAGCAGCTTCGATTGTTCGACCTATACAGGACGATCGCTTCGCATATCGATCCTCATATTCGGCTCGATATGGAGCTGCTGCTGACGCATATCGCCAAGCAGCCTGACCCTGTGCTGCGAGAAGAAGCTTTCCGTAAAATCGAACGACAGCTTATCGCCGAGCATCAGCTTCATATTTTGTATGAAAAGCCCGTCCAGACCGCTTACCTGCCCTCCGTTCGCGGCGTTACATTCAACGCCCAGGGCTGGATCGACCTGCGGCATCTTTGGTTTCCGCCTCAATAACGGGAACTGGAGAGAGCCCTGCGAGAGATGGCAGAAAGGAAATCCGTGAAGCTGCAGCGAATACAACATCACAACCTTACAACCTATTTGAAGGAGAGATGGATTTGCTGCGCAAATACGGCCTGCCAGTGCTCATTCTCATCATGAGCGCCCTGTACATTTTTGTCGTTCCCGACGAGCCTTTCGCCGTCAAGCTGCTCTTCAAGCTTGTCCCGATGTGGCTCATTATCGCTTACGCTTGGCTGGAAAGCCCGAAGAATCGTAAGCGCTCTCATATCTTGCTTTTGCTTGGCTTGTTTTTCTGCATGCTGGGCGACGGCTTGCTAGTCTGGTTTGTCGTCGGATTGAGCGCTTTTCTGATTGGACATCTCTTCTACCTGTCCGCCTTCCTTGGAAAATGGCGATTTACCAAATGGCGCTTCGCTTCCGTTGTGCCAATTGCGGCGTATTCCATCGTTATGGCCAGCTATTTGCTGCCGGCAGTGAAGGACGGGGGTAACGGCGCTCTGCTTATTCCGGTGCTGCTGTATCTCATTGTTATTGCGCTAATGTGCTGGTCAGCCATTATGACCGGGCGGCTCTGGGCCGCCGTCGGCAGCGTCTTGTTCGTCATCTCCGATTCCGTTCTCGCGTGGAACAAGTTCGTCTCCGACGTGCCGCATGCCGGCATATGGATCATGGTTACTTACTACGCAGCGCAACTTCTCATTGCCCGAAGCATACGAACGATCGACGGCGGCGATTCCGGTGTATCCCAACCGCGTCCAATAGACGATTCGACGGGATTGCGATTATCTTGACAGTCAATTTAGTACCAGGTTCTATAATCTTGTGTTAAAATAGTCTCCATGAACAGCCGCTGCAAGGATGCGCCGACGCATTTCCTTACAGCGAGCCGTGAAACAGATGGAGGCGTAGTTTCAATGAATGGAATAATGGCCGGAACAAACATAATCGTAATGGGGGTCGCAAACGAGCGCAGCATCGCTTGGGGCATCGCCAAGTCGCTGCATGAAGCCGGCGCGAACCTCATTTTTACTTATCGGAAAGAACGCTCTTATCAAAAGCTGACACAGCTGCTTGCCGCCAACGGCATCGAGCCGCTGCTCTGTGTATCTTGCGATGTCGCTGACGACGCCAGCATTGCGCAGGCGTTCCAAGAGATTAAGCAGCATGTGCCGGTCGTGCACGGCGTTGCCCACTCCGTCGCTTTCGCTGAGAAGGATAATCTGCAAGGCGAATTCGTCGACACCTCGCGCGAAGGCTTCCTGCTTGCACAGGATATTAGCGCCTATTCGCTTGTCGCTATCGCTCGGGAATGCCAATCGCTGATGACCGAGGGCGGCGCAATCGTCACTCAAACCTATATCGGCGCCGAACGAGTGATGAAAAACTATAACGTAATGGGCGTGGCTAAAGCGGCTCTGGAAGCAAGCGTCCGCTACTTGGCCGAGGATCTTGGCAAGCGCGGCATTCGCGTCAATGCCGTTTCCTCCGGACCAATCCGCACGCTTTCCGCCAAAGGTGGCGTCTCCGGCTTCAACGACATCGTCAGCGCGATGGACGAGAAATCGCCGCTGCGCAAAAATGTCGATCAGGACGAAGTCGGCGACGCGACGATGTTCCTGCTCAGCCGCTTGTCCCGGGGCATCACCGGCGAAGTGCTGCATGTCGACTCGGGCTACCATATTATCGGATAATGGCCATGCCCGCCGTACGCGTATCATTGTCTAAAATACAAGAAGGACGCCAGCAATCCGCTCGGCGTCCTTCTTGTTTATAGACATTCTGGAAGCTCCCGTTCTTTTATTCGAAAACGGTAAACTTCAACTCTTTTTCCTTCAAATAATCAAGTATTGCTGGCAGTGCCTCAACGGTCATTTTCTTCTCGTGAAGAACGTAGATTCCTCCGGAAGGATCCGTGTTCTTGAAGTAATCGACGATATCCTCGGAGTTTTTCACATTCCAATCCTCAGGATCGCGATTCCACATCAGCACTTTCATTTGTTGCCCTTCGATCAGCTTCACCAGGCCATCGTTAATAGCCCCATACGGCGGACGGAAGATCGTTACCGGCTTGCCGGTCGTTTCCTCCAATCGCTCGTTGGTTAGATTAAGCTCATCCAGCGCCTTCTCGGCCGTTAAACCAGTCAGATTGCTGTGACGATACGAATGATTTCCGATCGCCATATCGTGCTCGCTTGCGTAAGCAACCGAATCTGGGAACCGTTTCGCATTATTGCCAATGAAAAGGAACGTGGCTGCGGCATCGTTCTGCTTTAAAATATCAACGATTTGCTTCGTATAAGCCGACGGACCGTCGTCAAACGTCAACGCGACATAGCCTTTCGGCAAGCTGTAAAGCGGCTTGTCTCCGCTTAATGCAATGCTCTCATAGCTGGTCTCGGGTTCCTCCGTTAGTTCAGGGGCTTCCGAGTTGGTGCTAGTTTCTTTCGTTTCTGCTGTTAATACTGCGTGCTCCACTTGCACTTGATTAGTTGTGGTCTCCCCAAATGCCGGCACTGCATATCCCATCGCTTGTACGGAGCCGATAAAAGGCAGCCGGGACATTAGGTCGGACTCCGCCGGCTCCCCGGCAGCATCCTCTTCTGAACCGGCCGCTACGACGCGAAAACGCGAATCGTCCTGATCATTGAACAGCTTGCCGTCCAATCCGATGCTTATAAGCGTAATGATCAGAACAAATATAGCAAAACGAAGTGCAATCGAACCGAACGTCCCTCTGTCTCCAAAAGCCAAAGCATTCGCGAACGCATTGCGTGATCGTCTAGCTTCCGCTTGCTGCGAACCGCCAGATGCTTCTGTCGAGCCAGGAGCCGCATCGGAAGGCGTAAAGGCTGTCGCCGGTACGATTCCTTTTCTTAGCTGCTCAATGGTCTCCGCATAGGCGGCGGAGCATTCGAAAGGCACTTGCTCGATGCTGTCTTTCTGAATTCGGCTGTAACTGCTGTTATGTATGTGGCGATAAGGATCCGGTTTCGAATACAGCGACAGGCGGATCCGTTCGCTTTCGCTAGGCTTGGCCGAAGAAAGCTGGTTATAGGTCATTACGTCGATTTCAATGAAATAAACGGCCTTCTCTTCGTCCTTCGTCACGCATATCTCCATGCGATAAGCGGATGGTTCCTGCACCAGCGACAACAGTTCAATCAGCAGGACTGTATTGGTGTTCATGATGTCCGATTTCCCCTTATCGTTTATGTGACGTCATGCCATTAGCCATATGAATGCTTTTCCGATTAATCCTTTGTATTCGCGCTGCCCGAAGAAGCTTGTCCAAACGGCGCCGCCATGCGGTTCGTAAATTCGTTGATCATGTCGGACAAGTAATTCTTTTCTTGACGGATCGTTTCGTATTTTTGACGCATATGAGTGCCCTCGGCCTCCAGCCTTCCGATCTTTTCTTCCAGCTCGGTAACCCGTTTCGCTTGTGCGGCATTCGTTTCGTTATGCTTTTGCAGCAAAGCCGTATATTTCTGCTGTTCGAGATCGATGACGCTTTGCAGCTCCTCGGTTTTGACCGACATCGCCGATTGCAGCTCGCGATAGTCTTCCATTACCTGATCGACCTTCAAATTTTTCTCGATGAGCTTGTTTTCCAGTTCGCGGATGCTTTTTTCCCGCTCATCGATTACTTTATTTAAATTTTTAACATCCCGATTTAAACGCTCAACATGACCGTTTGCATGATTCAATCGGTCCTGCAGCTCCTGGATATTCATTTCGGCATGCTGTCTGGCTTGAATAATTTGCTCGACAGCAAATACGAGATCAAGCGACTTTTTGTCTAAATTTGCTTTATTTGCATTGATGGACGACATGTCCAAAACAGCCTCCTCAAGCTCCTCCGGATCTTGTCCGTCCGTCAGTTGCTCCTCGGCGCCTTCCGCCGCAGCCTCTTGCCGGATCGGCTTTCCCGCCGTATCCTTTTTCTTGAAAAAAGGAGAAATCATTGCCCGCTACCACCCCTGATCGATATGTAAAATACTGTCGAACATAGTTGATAAATATTATAGAATAATTATACATTGTCGAAGCGATAGTTTATATCTCTATTTGATTAAATAGTATATTAGTCCTAGTTAATGGCAGGAATCCGATAGGTAAATACAACTATAGACACAGTTCTCTATCTCAAAATAAGACAAAGAGCGCCTGCTCGGCGCTCTTTGTTTTCTTTAATTTAACATTCTCCCTAGACGTAATCTTTCGCGATCGCCCGAACACGCTCCACGCCTTCCCACATATCGCCGGGACCGTCGTAGATCAGCGTAATCGGACCGTCGTAACCGCTATCCGGCAGAAGCTGCAGCAAATCGCGGAATTCAGCTTCGATTGGGCGACCCTCAACGTCGAACTCCGGTTTCGCATGAACGGAGCCGCAGAACGGCAGAATGGCGGCGAGCTCTTCGCGCCGGACCTCTTTGACGAAATTGCCGAAGTCGCCGATCAGTCCGATCGCATCGCCGAGGCGCGACTTGATCGCCAAGCAATTAGCGGAGGTGGAAGCCAGCGGTCTGAAGTTTTCCGTTACAATGCGCACGCCATGCTTCTCCGCCCAAGCGGCCAGTTCGGCCAAGCTTTCGTACGCCCGCTCCAGCGCCTCGGCCGAATCCGGCTGAGCTTGTCCCGCAATGATGCGGATGTGACCAGCTCCCGCCTGCGCCGCGATGCCGATCCACTCCTTCGCCAGCGCCATATCGGACGCACGCCGTAATTCGTCGCTGGACGATATGTCCCCATAATCGAGCAGCAGCGTATGAAACGCTACGCCGGAAGAGCGAAAAGCTTCGCGCAGCTCAACCAAATATTCGGCATCGGTGCGAGGAATATGAAAATGGCACACGTCAACCGCCCCAAAGCCTTTTTCAGCCAATACGGCCGGCAGTTCCAGCAGCGTTGTGGTCTCCGGCTGCGGATCCACATGCGTATCGTGGCGCTTCTCCTCTTCGTTCCAGACTGTCCATCGCAAAGGACCAAGATGGCGGTGGATGCTCCATGTATTCATCGAGAAATAAGACATTCGAATTCACTCCCGTTTGATTGAAATAAAAGTCTCTTTTCTCCTTTCTTCACCGGCCTCCCTATCCCTTTACCCGATTTTGCCCGGTTTCCATTGTATCTTGTCATTACTAATGCGGGCGCAACAAAAAAGACGGGGATGCCTCCCCGCCTTGCCTATGGCCACCCTTATACAGCAGCCGATTTCTTCATTTGTTTGCTTCGCAGCTGTCCGCATGCCGCATCGATGTCGGCGCCGTGCTCAAGGCGGACGCTGACGCTGATCCCGTTCTTTTTCATCACGTCGTAGAAAGCTTTGACGTCTTCCTTCTCGGTCCGCTGGTATTGACTGTGCTCATCAACCGGATTATACGGAATGAGATTGACGTTGACCAAGCCTTTGCGCTCTCCGTCGCCGATCAATTGAACGAGCTCCAATGCATGCTCGCGCTGATCGTTGACGCCTTTCAGCAAGATATATTCAAGCGTAATGCGCCGTTTCGTCTTCGATAAGTAATAATCGATAGCCGGCATCAGCTTTTCAAGCGGATACGCCTTGTTGATAACCATAATTTTCGTCCGCAGCTCGTTGTTCGGCGCATGAAGTGAAATCGCCAAGTTTACTTGAAGCTTCAAATCGGTAAACTCGTAGATTTTATCCGCAAGTCCGCTTGTGGAAACGGTAATATGCCTTGCCCCGATCGCCAAACCTTTATGGTCCTTGACGACATTCAGGAAGTTAACCAAATGGGTCATATTGTCGAAAGGCTCGCCAATACCCATGACAACGATATGGCTTACTTTGTCCCCGTTGCCCGCTGCGTCCAGGTGCAGCTGCGCTTTCATAATCTGCTCGACAATTTCTCCTGCCGACAAATCGCGGCTTTTCTTCAGCAGACCGCTTGCGCAGAAGCTGCAGCCGATGTTGCAGCCGACTTGCGTCGTTACGCATACCGATAGACCGAACTTATGGCGCATCATGACCGTCTCGATCAAGTTACCGTCGTACAGCTTGAACAGAAACTTGACTGTGCCGTCAGACGACTGCTGCTTCACGTGCTCTTCCATCGTCTTCATCGTAAAATGCTCTGCTAGAAGCTCGGTACAAGCGGGGTTGACCTCGGTCATCTCCGTGAATTGGACTACCCGCTTCCGGTAAAGATAGTCCCATACTTGGGTCGCCCGGAATTTCCGGTGTCCGCGTTCTTCCAGCCAAGCGGTCAGCTGCCCCAATGTAAGTCCATATATAGAAGGCTTGTTCATCATTTTATTGTTATCCTCTTTCCGAAAGAGCTTCCGCGAGCGGCCCAAAGCCGCTATTTTCAGCGAAAGCAGTTATATAGTTTTATATCAAAAATAGGCCGCGAATACAAGAAGAGCGGGCACCTGCCGCCGTTAGTCGTTCAGCCCGTTATCTTCCAGCATCGCGTACTTATCGCCGTATTCCTTCACAATGTGGGTTTCTCCCCAGTTGCAGAGCAGGTCGAGAATCGGTTTTAACGTCCAGCCGTACTCTGTCAGTTCGTATTCGACCTTGGGGGGAACCTGATTGTAGACGATGCGGTTAACAATGTCGTCGCATTCCAGCTCGCGCAGCTGCTGCGTCAGCATTTTTTGCGTAATGGCCGGCATTACCCGTTTCAGATCGCTTGTTCTTTTCTTCCCGTGTGTCAGGTGGCACAAAATAACCGATTTCCATTTGCCTCCGATGACCTCAAGCGTCGCTTCCACTGAAATATTGTATTTCTTCTTGGCTGGCGTTTCCACCGTCATCTTATTAACCTCCTCTGTGCTAGGCGGGCTGCGTCGCATTGGGTATCCGCTTTGCTTTCTTACTGCTTTTATCTTCTTGAAAAATCGTGATTCCTTGCGCCTGGCACTTACCAAAACCGAGCCGTCGGTACAGGCACCAAAAAGTATCTATAATACTTCAAAGTACCTAGAGCACTCCAAAGTACGTACTGTTCATTTCATTCCTCATAAATCATAATAACATCTACCGGCCGGTTGATAAAAGAAAAATAGGGGTGGAACGATATGTCATCTGAACGGAAACAAAGCATGATCGCGCTGCTCGCTTTGGCAGTCAGCGCCTTTGCCATCGGAACGACTGAGTTTATCAGCGTGGGCCTGCTTCCGCTCATTGCCGATGACTTGCATATATCCGTCACAACAGCAGGCTTGACCGTAACGCTGTACGCAGTCGGCGTTATGCTGGGCGCACCGATCCTTACCGCGCTAACCTCGCGCGTATCACGCAAAACACTTTTAATTGCCGTCATGATCGTCTTTATCGGCGGCAATGCGCTCGCTGCGTTTTCAAGCAGCATCGCCGTGCTTCTGACGGCGAGAGTGATATCTTCCTTGTCTCACGGCTTGTTTATGTCTATCGGGTCGACGATCGCTTCGCAATTGGTACCGGAAAACCGCAAAGCGAGCGCCATTGCCGTTATGTTCTCCGGCCTGACGATCGCTACCGTTACCGGCGTGCCTCTTGGCACGTATCTCGGCCAGCAGTTGGGATGGCGAGCCGCTTTCATCGCGATTACGGTGATCGGCATTATCGCCTTGATTGCCAACTGGCTGCTTATTCCTTCGGGGCTGCGCAAGGATGCTTCTGCGCGTATGTCCGATCAGATCAAGCTTCTGAGCAACGGTCGTCTGCTGATGGCCTTTGCCGTCACAGCGCTCGGTTACGGGGGCACCTTCGTTGTGTTCACTTACTTGTCGCCGCTGCTTGAGCAAGTGACCGGCTTCCGTCCGGAGACGACCGCTCTCATCTTGCTCGGCTATGGCATCGCCATTGCGATCGGCAACGTTATCGGCGGCAAGGCTGCCGACCGCAAGCCGGTAAACGCCTTGTTCTACATGTTTGCCGTGCAGGCGGTTGTCCTGCTCGTTTTATACTTCACGGCTCCTTACAAAACAGCCGGTTTATTGACCATTTTGCTAATGGGGCTGTTCGCCTTCATGAACGTGCCCGGGCTGCAAGTGTACGTCGTGACGCTTGCCGAACGAAGCGTACCGCAGGCCGTCAGCGTCGCTTCTGCGTTCAATATTGCCGCCTTTAACGGAGGCATTGCTATCGGCGCTTATTTGGGCGGTATCGTCACCGATCATCTGGGATTAATTCACACCACATGGGTCGGAGCTGTCATGGTGCTTGCGGCCGTCCTGCTTACCGGCAGAATCAAAACGCTGGAGAAATCATTCTTATCCTAAACGACATTGGAGGAATTTATAATGACTACCCCAAACCATTTGCAAGCAAGAACGAAACTGAACAACGGCGTTACAATGCCTTGGCTTGGCCTCGGCGTATTCCAAGTCGAAGAAGGCTCGGAGCTCGTTGAAGCTGTTAAGTCAGCCATTCGCCACGGTTACCGCAGCATCGATACGGCAGCGGTCTATGCCAACGAAGCCGGTGTCGGCCAAGGCATTGCAGAAAGCTTGAAAGAATTGAATCTGCCGCGTGAAGACCTGTTCGTGACCTCCAAAGTATGGAACGCCGACCTCGGCTATGAAGAGACGCTCGCCGCTTTTGACGTAACGCTTGCTAAGCTAGGCCTTGACTATCTCGACCTTTATTTGATCCATTGGCCTGTAGCCGGCAAATACAAAGAAGCGTGGAGAGCGCTCGAAGAGCTGTACCGTAAAGGTAGAGTGAAAGCGATCGGCGTCAGCAACTTCCAGAAGCATCATCTCGAAGACCTGCTGCAGGACGCGAAGGTTGTGCCTGCCGTCAACCAAATCGAGCTGCATCCTTACTTGAGCCAGCAAACGCTGCGCGACTTCGGCAAAGCCCGCGGCATTCAAATCGAAGCGTGGTCTCCTCTGATGCAGGGCCGTCTGCTCGATGAGCCTGTGTTGAAAAGCATTGCCGAACATCACGGCAAATCGATCGCTCAAGTCATTATCCGCTGGGATTTGCAGCATGGCATCGTGACCATTCCAAAATCGACAAAAGAACACCGCATAATCGAGAATGCTTCGATCTTCGATTTCGAGCTGTCAGCGGATGATATGGCCCAAATCGATGCGCTGAACCGCGATACTCGCGTAGGTCCAGACCCCGACAACTTTGATTTTTAAGGAATAGCCTGAAGGGATTGCATCAAACCCCGGCCCTTGCACGCGTACATTTTTGTATGCGGACGGGGGCCTTTTTTCTCGCTCAAACTGTTCTCTGGTTTTTGTCGGTCGTGCTCCGGCAAGGCTGTCGGGCGAATAATTGGCGGCAGAACCTCCATAATAGAAGCGAAGTGTGATTTTATGAAATCGGAGGGGATCAAACGAACATGGTCGACAATCTGGAAAGCAATTATAACTGCGCTCAGGCAGGCGACGACCTGCATCAGCTGAAGCAGGAGCTAGCCGCCCTGCGCGGCAGCGGCAGAGAAGACGAGGAGTCTCAGCAGGAGATTAACCGGCTGGAAAATCAAATTCAGTTTATCCGCAATAAATGTGACTTTCATTAAAAAACAGCAGCCCGGTCCGCTTAAGACGAACCGGGCTGCTGCTTTATGATTGCATGCCTCAAATCAACTGGCATTTGTACCATCAGCTATCTGAAATCTGAATGCTCGGATTGTTCGAGCAGCGGCCGCCCGCAACCTGGATAACTTGTCCAACCGCAACTTCAACTCGTCAGAGGCAAAGCTTATTTGGCTGTAACGCCGCCGTCAACAGGAAGCTCGATGCCCGTTACATAAGATGCATCGTCGGAAGCCAGGAAGAGCACGGCTGAAGCCACTTCGGACGCTTCCGCTACGCGAGGCAGCGCCGTTTGCGACAGGAACCATTGCACCATTTGCTCGTTCGCCATCAAATCAGTCGTCATCGCCGTTTTAATAAAGCCTGGATGCACCGAGTTGACTCGAATGTTGTCCTTGCCGAAATCAACCGCCGCCGCTTTCGTCAGCATGCGAACCGCGCCTTTCGAGGCCGTATAAGCGCCTGCGCCGCTGCCGCCCGTCAAGCCTGCAATCGAGGAAATATTAATAATCGCGCCGCCTTTGTTTTCCTGCATGTTCGGAATGACATGCTTCATGCCAAGGAAAGTGCTCGTCACGTTGATGCTCATCACCCGATCCCACTGTTCGACCGAAGTATCCAATAAACCCACGGCCAGCGAAATACCCGCATTGTTGACCAGAACGTCAACTTTGCCATACGACTCGATAGTCGCTTTGACTACCTTCGCCCAAGCTTCTTCAGAGGCGACATTATGAGCGAATGCTTTGGCCTCGCCGCCAGCCGCTTCAATTTGTTTCACAACCTCTTGTACAGCCGCTTCATTTATATCTGTTGCAACGACCTTTGCTCCTTCTTTGGCAAACAAAAGCGCTTCTTCTCTTCCCATGCCGCTGCCTGCACCCGTAATAATCGCTACTTTATTCGTAAGTCGAGCCATCTTGCAACATCTCCTTAGTTAGAGTAAAAGAACAGAAAATGATAGATATACTATCATTATGATTCATATTATATCACCACTTTGTCGGCAGCTCAATTCCGTCTTTTTCTTGTGTAAAATTTGACAGCTGGATATAATACTTTATATTCGGCCGCTGCTTGCCACAGCCTTTTCGACAGACTCATGAACGCATGCCGATTAGAAAGGAAGGGACTGCTTCATGGACCCTCAAACGAGGTACAAAAAAGAACGCCAAACGAGCAAACAAAACCGTACACGGCATATTTTAGAGACGGCCGAGACCGTGTTTACCGTTAAAGGGATAGAAAAGACAACTATGCAAGACATCGCAAACGCGGCAAATATCGGTATCGCCACGCTGTTTCGTTATTTTCCTAGGAAAGAAAAGCTGATCGTCGCCGCCGCCACCAAACGGCTTGAACCGATGCTTAGCCGTTTTGAAGAAATTGCCGAGTTGGAGGCCACCTGTTTCGAGAAGCTGGATCGATTGTTTGAAGCTTTTATCCACGACAACAATGCGCTCGATATTAAGCTGATGGTCGACTTCGAAAATTACGCCTCCCACTCCTCCGAGCCTCTCGAGGATATTCAGGCTTACAACGCGCTGCATCGCCAAATCTCGGCCCAGTATTCCCGGATTATTCAACAAGGCATGGAGGACGGTTCCATCCGTTCCGATCTGCAAGTGAGGGAAACGCTGACGACGATTATGAATACATTCGGCTTATTTTCCAAAAGCCTCGTGATTCAAAGCAATATCTTGCTGTTGGAGTCCGATCTGGAGTTTGAAAAACAGCTTCGGGTGCTGAAGGACATTTTACTCGGGTACGTGAAAGCATAGTGATGGCGGAAGCCGATTTGCACGATTAAAATGGACTTATTACTCGAATTCTCTAAGTTAATCCCCCCATGGTTAGAAAACAAACAGCCTTCTGGCCCCGTCTTGAAATGGCGGCCGGAAGGCTGTTTGTTTTACCGCTCGGCTTGGTCGGCCGGATGCAGCTCTTTTGCGTAACAATGGCGGGGAAGGCCGCCGTACATGAAACGAGTAAATCTTCTTGTCAGTCCCGCCGCTTCCAAATTGCGAATGCTGTAGGCATTGTCCGGATGAACCGTCGCATACAAATAACGCATACCCCTGCTGCGGGCGATTTGTTCGCGATGGCGGTGGAATTGGAGCTGAAGTCCTTGGCCGCGGGCATCCTCGTGCACAATTGTCGTATCTAGCGACGCAACGAGGGGAAGCTCATCCTCGGATATACCGAGTTCCCTTCCCAAGTTGTCCTCGCTTCGTCCGGGAAACGTCAGAATGGTGTAGGCGGCTATTCGCCCTTGTTCATCGCATGCGCCCGTTATCACGCCGACTTCGTCATGCAAGTAGTTAACAAGGCACTCTTCATCAGTGCTAACGAAATGCGAAGGCTCCGGCATTCTAGTCGCCACCTCGCGCGTTAAGGCGACAATCTCCGGGATATCCGCATATTCTATGTTGCGAAGCTTCAACATTGTTGATAACCTCCGGCCGTTATAATCGATTTCTTTACCTCAAGGGGGATTGAACCTATGACCTCACCAATAGCCGGGACAAAAACCGGATGGATTACCGCCGGTCTGCTCCTAGCCATCCTCATGTCCTCCATGGACAATACGATCGTCGCTACCGCGATGGGCACCATTGTCGGCAAATTGGGAGGGCTAGACCATTTTGTCTGGGTCACTTCCGCTTACATTGTAACGGAAATGGCCGGCATGCCGATCTTTGGCAAGCTGTCCGATATGTATGGCCGCAAGCGTCTTTTTACAATCGGAATGATCTTTTTTCTCGTTGGATCCGCTTTGTGCGGAACCGCTCAGTCCATCGTCCAGCTTAGTCTGTATCGCGCTGTACAAGGCATTGGAGCAGGAGCGCTCGTACCTATTGCATTCACGATCTTGCTGGATGCCGTTCCGCCGGAGAATCGAGGCAAGCTGCTGGCCTTGTTCGGGGCGACCTACGGTATCTCCAGCTTGTTCGGTCCGCTGCTGGGCGCTTTTTTGACCGATACGTTCAGCTGGCGATGGATTTTTTTCGTCAACCTGCCGCTTGGCATCGCCGCGCTTTTTTTAACTAATCGCAACTATAAAGAATCAATCAACCGCTCCAAACAGCCCATCGATTGGCAAGGAACAGCAACGCTGGTCGGTTCGGTTGTGTGCCTTGTCTTCGCGCTCGAACTAGGCGGCAAGCTATTCGCCTGGAACTCTCCTATTATCTTGGGCCTGCTTGCCGGATTCGCCGCGCTTGGCGGGCTATTTGTGCTGGCGGAACGGCGAGCCTTGGAGCCCATCGTTTCATTCAGCATGTTCCGGGACCGCATCTATGCAAGCAGCGCCCTGATCGCGCTGCTTAGCGGCGCCGCTTTTATCGCTGCCACCGTCTATTTGCCCATCTACATCCAAGGAGTGCTCGGCGGCTCGGCTACTTACTCTGGCTTTATGCTGCTGCCAATGATGATCGGCACTGTCGCTTCAGCGGCGATTGGCGGCTTCGTAATGGACCGGACATCCTACCGATCCATTCTCGTTACAACGCTGGCCCTACTTGTGCTTGGCCTCGGGTTGCTGGCGACCATCTCGCCCAATTCGCCTCCGCCGCTTGTCACCTTCTATATGATTTTCGTAGGCATCGGCATCGGCGCCTCATTCTCCGTGCTCGCCAACGCCGCCATACACAGCGTCAGTCCAGCCAATCGAGGAGCCGCAACGGCAACGATTAATTTTTTGCGAGCCTTCGGCATGATGCTCGGCATTACGCTGTTTGGCATTTTGCAAAACCAATTGATGAATCGCAAACTATCGGCGATTTTTCAAGCTAACGGTGACGCGGTCGCCGCCATTCCCCCGGGCTTAAACCTGACCGACCCGCATGCCCTCATGGAGCCGACAGCGCGATCTGCCATTCCAGGCGGAGTGCTCGAGTTACTGCAAAACGGCGTATCTGCGTCCATCACTGAAATTTTCCTTTGGGGGCTGCTTCCTGCCGTACTCGCCCTCGCCGCCGCATTCGCAATGGGGCGCGCGAAGCACGATCCGAAAGCGGAAGCGGATGTTTATGGGCATTAACGCGCAAGACTGTAACGAATAAACATACTGACGACAAGCGTCTAGAAGCAGTACGTTGACGGCTGTCGTACGCAAGTAGGTTGCTCATGAACTGACTCGCCTAGGCCGACCTATTCCCCTCGACGCAGCTCCAAATGAAGGATCGGAAAAGGCTTGCCGGATTCGTCCAGCTCAGAGCGGCCAATCTGCACGAAGCCGTATCGCTTATAAAAGATGGCGGCTTCTTCATTCTGCTCGTTGACGTCAACCTGAAGCCCATTTCCTTTCAATTGCTCAGCATGACGGATAAGCCTGCTCCCGATGCCCATGCCTCGGTAAAGCGGATCAACGAACAGCATCTCGATCTTCGTATCGGCAAGCCCGATAAATCCGACCGGCAGCCCTTGCTCATTCCATTCAACCCAAACTTCAACCGCCCGAAGCGCTTCGTCTCGTACGATTTGACGGTAAAAAACAATGTCCTCTTCACTCAAAAAATGATGCGTCGCGCGGACGGCCTTCTCCCATATCTCAACCAGCCTGTCATGCTCGGCTGGACTGTAAGGCATAATGCGATGTGTTGACATGTATGTTCTCCTCTTCACTACAGAATTTCATCTATTCTAGCATGTTCGATCTTACGATTCAAAAACAGGGGAAGAGTGTGAAATAAGAAGGCCCAACTCAAGCGAATTTGCTTGATTGGAGCCTTCGGATGTAGCTCGATTAAGGATAAATAGGAAAGAGTACCGCGCCGTTGCCAATATGATCCTCATCGAACAATATCGTATGGACGTAGTAGCCGATCGGTCTCTTATCGGCATCGTAGAATATTACGTACAATTGCTTGTTTGGAGCCACTGCTTGCTGTGTACCTTGACCAATAACTGCCTTTTTGCAGTTATTTCTGCCCATCATAGCTATTCAGACAAAAATAAATGCTTTTAGGCCGTTATTTTTGTCCTCGCGACGCCATTTTCATTAATTACCCTTTGAATAAATGCAATTTGGCATTTATTTATTTGCATTCGCTTGAAAAGAGAGAAATAACGGCTTTTTAGCAGTTATTCCGGGTCAAAATTAAAATCAGAGATTGATGGAAAAGGAGAGAGAGCGGAGGATCAGCGGAATTCTGGAGAAACGACAGTGGTCGCTTTTAATCAGGCTTTAATGGCGATTGGAAGAATTCTCTGACCCGCAGCACTTCTCCTCACTTAAAGTCATGCGCTGGTTTCGGTTTAGCAGTTATTCCCTGAATCACTCCAACTCTTGTCCTCGCTATTGCACATATAAACAAAAAAAACCCAACGCCATTGTTAAATGACCGGGTTTCCTTTAACAATCTATTTGCTGACGCCTAGAGCGACAATACCTGCATATCCACTTATGCCGTCTCGTTCAAAGCAATGAACGAGAGAACATATATTTTCAACGCGGTCAGCAGGTTCGGCACCGACTGCGCTTCGTCAGGGGCGTGCACGCCGCCATGGCCGGGCGGCAGCCCAAGCGGCGCAAGGTCGGCGGGCATGCCCGGGCCGAAGGCGACTGCGTTCGGGATTTTGCGGGCATATGTGCCGCCGCCCATGACGAACGGCTCGGCTTGCCCGCCCGTGACGCGGTTATACGTGTCGGTCAGCAGTCGCACCTCAGGCGCGTCCTTGTCGCCGCGATTGGCTTTGTTGACATGCACGTGCGCTAACGCGAAGCCGCCTTCCGATGCGGCTTCGCCAGCTCCCCGCAGTATCTCATCCGGGTCCGCTGTAATCGGGTAGCGGATATTGACTTCGAGGCACAGCTCACCGTCCTGCAAGCTGCCGACAGCGCCGACGCAGGTGAGCGGTCCGGACAGCTCGTCCCGGCACGCGATGCCTAGGGCGGAGCCATCGTTCGAGGAGCATACGCCGCAAATGAAACGGAGCAGCCGCTCATCCTCGCCATCGCCATCCAACAGCCCTGCATCCAACACGGCATCCAGCAGCAAGCCTATAGCGTTGACAGAGCCTTCCGGGAATCCGGCATGGCCGGATTTTCCTACTGCCGTCAGCCGGACAATCGCGCCGTCATATCCCCCAGCTTCAGCGCCTTCGACTCTCTTATGCCCTACTGTCAGGCCGTCGGAAAGACTCTCTCTGTCCAGCAGCTTGACTAGCCCGCCATTAGGCGACTCCACCTCAACCGACACCCCGGCAGGCAGCGCCGCCTCGGCCAGCTTAGCCGCCCGCCGGGCATCGAGCCGAAGCGTCAGCTCGGCGTCGCCTGGCACGATATTCGAAGCGCTGCCCGCGCGGAAGCCAAGCACCGCGCCGCTGCCGCCACTCCATCCGGCGGTCCGCAGCTCCGCTTCAATAATTCCTTTCTCGCCGTAGCAGACGGGAAAGCCGCTATCGGCGACAATATTGAAATCGGGCACGTCGCCGTGCTCGACGAAATACGTCGCGTCGTCCATGCCTGCTTCTTCTGAACTCCCGACGATTTGCTTCAGCGTATAGCGGAGCGGAATGCCCAGCTCCCGAATACAGCGCATCGCATACAGCACCGCAACCGCCGGCCCCTTATTGTCCTGCACGCCGCGGCCGATCAGAAAATCGCCCTTGAGCGTCGCTTGAAACGGCGGATACGTCCAATGATTGCCCGCAGGCACGACGTCGACATGGCCCCAAATACCAACGGTTCTGCCGCCGTTCATTCGTTCGCCTTCGATAACGCCGCAGCGATACTCTGCATTGGAGACGGCAAAGCCGTACTTCTCGCCAAGCGCCAGCATCGCCTCAAGCGCGGCTGCGCTGGCTTCCCCGTAAACCTTCGGCTCCGGCCCGGGCTGCGACACGCTCGGAATGGCGACCAGCTCGCCAATATCGGCAAGCAGTTCCTCCTTATGATCGGCGATCCAACGATCGATTTTTTCCTCCCACATCGCGCTACGTCCCCTTTTTCGCAAAAAAGATTAGCCTTTTACCGCACCTTCCGTCAGACCGGCGATAATATGCTTCTGCCCGAGCGCGTAAACCGCGATAATCGGCAGCATTGCCATCAAATACGAAGTGAAGGCCATTGTGTAGTTAAACGAATACTCCGTTTTGAAATTATATTGGAACAGCGGCAGCGTCCAAAACTCCTTCGCCTTATTAAGCAGCAGGAGCGGCAGCATGAAATCGTTCCAGAACCAGAGCGCGTCCATAATAATAAGCGTCACGAGCATCGGAGCGATCAGCCGCAGGATGATCGAATGATAAATTTGAAACGTACCGCAGCCGTCGATGCGAGCTGCTTCCTCGATTTCCATAGGCATTTGCTTGATGTAATTGACCAGCAGGAAAACGCCCTTCGTCAAGCTGAGCGCCCCGTACAAAATAATGAGGCCGAACGGGTTCAATAGGCTCATACTCGTCATAATTTTCGTCAACGGGAGCATGATGACCTGAAAAGGCACGAACAAGCCGAGCAAAATGTAGGCGTAAATCGTTTTGTAGTACGTCTTGTGCGGATTTCTCGCAATTGCATAAGAAACGGATGGATTAATCAGCACGACAAGCAAAATCGAAAAAACAGTAATGTAGGTCGTATTCCAGACAAAGCCCCAGTAATCGCTTTTCGCAAACAGCTGCGCGTAGTTGTCGAAGTTTAAGCTTTGCGGCAGGGCGAAAAAGCTTTTCCCCGCTTCCGGCAGCGTTTTGAACGTATTGATCAGAACGAGATACAACGGACCAAGAATCAGGATGAAGCCAAGCGCAAGAATGACGTTGCGGATGATCCGCCAGCCCAGACCTTCTCTATTGATGCTTAACTTGAAGCTCATCAGCCGTTCACCCCGCCTCTCCGCGACACCCATATTTGTACGAACGACAATATCGCGATAATAATGAACAAAATAACCGATTCGGCGTTCGCCATCGCAAACTTCATATTTTGGAACGCGTCGTTGTAGATCATGATCCCAATCAGATTGCTCGCTTTGATCGGACCGCCTCCGGTCAGCGTATACGCATAATCGAAGGAAGTGACACCAGCCTTGATCGCCAGCACCATGTTGACGGTAATCGTAGGCACGAGAAACGGCATCGTAATAAAGCGGAATCGCTTAAACGTCGAAGCTCCGTCAATCCGCGCCGATTCGTACAGCTCGTCCGGCACCGACTGCAGCCCCGCGATAAAAATTAGCGTCGGCAGCGCCACCGCCTGCCAGATGTTGACGAGCACGATCGCAACAAGCGCATACTTTGGGTTCCCCAGCGGGCTTTGCATGAACATAGCGATATCAAGCGCTTTGCCGATTTGCGGCACGATCCGATAAAACATTTGGTCCCAGATGAGCGAGATCGTAACGGCGCTAATCATTCCCGGCAAGAAATAAACCGATTTCGTAAACGTTTTGAAACGTTTCAGCGAATTGAGACTGACCGCCAGAGCAAGCGACAGCACCATGACGCCGACGACAAGCATAATCGCGTATTTGCCCGTTACCTCTAGCGACTGCCAGAAATTCGGATTGCGGAACAGACTTGCGTAGTTGTCAAAGCCGATATAATTGTAAGTTTTACTAATGCCGTTCCAGTCCGTAAAGCTGTATTGGATACCTACGATGACGGCATACGCGAAAAAGACGGTATACAAAATCACCGCCGGCAGCGAAAACAAAAAATAGGTGAAACGGTCGAAGGAGAAAGCCATCTTTTTGTTCATGCCGCACCTCGTTTCTTTCGAATCAAGAGCAAGAAGGGGAGCATAATTCGAATTCGAATAGGATTCAAATTATCCTCCCCTAGCCTTTGCGCCGATTATTTGCCGGCGTTCAATTTAATCGTTGCGTCGATATTTTTCAAATACTGCTCTGGGCTTTGCTTCTCCAGCAAAAACGCTTGCGTTGTGCTGTACAGCTCGGTTACAACGTTGCCAGGAAGCGTCGACGCCATCCAGTCATGAACTTGGCCTTTATCGATGAAATCGAGTAGCGGCTGCAAGTTCGCATCCTCGTATTTCGTACCTTCGATGATGGAAGGCTCGCCCGACAGATCGGACCATTTTTGCGCTACTTCTGGACGCGCCAGGTAGCTGATGAACGCGATTGCTGCTTCTTTTTCTTCCGGCTTCGCTTTCGCCGATACCGACAGCGCTGCGTTAACGCCGCTCAATGCATGCGTCGTTTCTTGCGTATCGTTCGGCAGCGGGAATGCGCCGAATTTCAGATCCGGGTTAGCCAGCTTGATGTTGCCGCGGCCGTAAGAGCCGGAAATAACCATCGCTGCTTGACCGTTCGCGAAAGCCTCCTGCATCATCGCCGTGCTTGCGCCGAATGCATCTTGGTTCGCATAAGTCGTCAGCTCGTTCAGCTTGTTAGCAAATGCCAGGAACGCTTGATTGCCTTCCACTTTGCCCTCGCCGTCGACTACCTTTTTCATTTCTTCTACACCGCCTGGTACATACGCGATGTTTGTCGATTGGAAAATGTGGCCTACGTCTTTCAGAGGCAGGTACAGCGGCAAAATGCCTTTGGCTTGGAACGTTTTGCACGCTTCGATAAACTCGGCATACGTCGTCGGAATGGAGACGCCGTTTTGCTCGAACAAATCAATGTTGTAATAAACGGCCATGTAGTTGCGGGCGTAAGGCAGCGAGTAGTATTCGCCGTCTTCCGCAGGCGTCATCGCCAAGTACGATTTGTTTACTTTATCCAGGAACGGCTGACCGCTCAGTTTCTCGATATAACCGTTTTTCACTTTTTCTTTGAACTGCAGCTGCGTCGGCCAGTCCGTGAACAGCGGCGGAATATCGTCGGATGCAATACGGGCCGTCAGTACCTTCACCGAATCCGGCACCGTGTTCATTTCGATTTTGATGTTTGGATATTCTTTCGAGAAATCATCGATAATGGCTTTATAAGCGCTCTGAATCGCTTCCTCGCCTTGCTGTTGGAAAAACTCGATTTTGACGACCCCGTCGCCCTTCTTACCTTCGCCGGCATTTCCGTTATCGCCCGATTTTCCGCATGCCGCAACAAAGATAAAGGTCATCAGCAGCAAAATCGTAAGCGACGCTTTAAACGTTTTTTTCATTTCATCCGAACCCCTTTTACATAGTAGTTGTGCCTAGCCGCCGGACAGTTTGTCTGTCGCCTCGGACCGGAATTTCTCCGCGCCCGCCTCCGGCGTAATCCGTTCGTATAAAATCTCCCGCTGCAGCTCGTTATACAGCTTCACCAGCTCCGCTCCGGCCGCCGTCTCCGGCGGATCGATCGGACTGCCTCTCTGCTCGACAAGGTCCAAATAATCCAGTACTTTTCGCTGCGTCGGCGAGAGCGAATTTTTAATGCTGGCGATTACTTTCGGGTTGTACGGCAAGCCGAAGTACCCGTTTAACGTTTTCGCCGCCTCAATGTTATTGGTGAAGAAGTTGATGAAGAGCGCAGCTTCGTCGGGATGCTTCGAATTTTTAGCAATCCCTTGATAGAAGGAAGGCTTAATATACATGCCCCGTTCGCCCGAGCCCGGATACATCGCGAGTCCGACCGGGAAGCCAAGCTGCCGCTCCATAATGTCGATCTGATTGCTCCAGTACGTCTGTGCGCCAAACGCCGTCAGGCCTTTCGGAAACGCTCCGTCGTCCAATCCTCGCGGATTTTGCTCCAAAGCGGCCGAGCTGATCAGCCCTTCTTCCCGCCACTTCAACTGCTGCCGGAAAAAGGAGACGAACAGCTCGTCATCGTCGTAGCCAAGACCTGTTTGCTCCGCGTTATACAGCGACTTGCCGTGCTGCCTCAGCCAGACTTGAAAATGCTTGAACGTCAGCACCGTATCGCCATGTACGCCGGTTTCCCGCTTGATCGCGCGAAGATCGCGCTCATATTGCTCCCAAGTGTAATCCGCCCCTGGCTCCTCGACTCCCGCTTCCTCCAGCAGCTTCGGATTATAGAACATGACGAGCGCATTATTGCCTATGTTCACGCCATAAATCGATCCGTTTGCCGAAGCTCCTTCATGCGGCGCTTGATTGATCTCCCCGCCCAAATCGATTGTTTTGTCATCAATGTAACGATTCAGAGGCAGCAGCAAATCCTTCTCGATGTATTCCGAGATACTGGCGTAATCAATCCTGATAATATCCGGCAGGCTGCTGGTCGCCGCCATGACGGCCATGCTGCCGTTGTAGGCGTCGCCCCAAAAATACTCGGCCTTCACGCGAATATTCGGATACGTTTTCTCGAACAGCCGAATAACGGCCTCATTCTTCTCTACAGTCAACTGGGAGTTGGCCCAATAGGCCATCCGAAGCGTGATTGGCTCCGGAATTTCGGGCGCGTTTGAAGAAGACATGCGGTCGCGGCTGCCCGCCGCTCCCGTGCCTATCTCGCTCATGCATATCGTCAGCACGATCGCCGACACCAGCAATAAACCGATTCCGATTGTTCTCCAGTTCCCCATAGCCATGCATCCTTCGGTTCGATGCGCGGTGGGCTCCCTTTAAGGGCGTCGCAGCCCCCTGCCGCGCTTCTCGCTTTCTTGTCGCTCTAATGAGAAATCCGCTCTTCGAGCCGATTCATTGCGTCTCTACTCGGCCTCGCCGATGGCCCGATTAGCCAAATTCGTCAGAACAACATCGTCCATTGGCGGATTGTGCAAGCCGGCGCGCACGTCGCGATACATCCTCTCGAGCGGATGATTTCTTGACAGGCTCAGTCCCCCGACGATTCGCATCGCTTGATCTACAATGCGCAGCGCCGAGTTTGTCGCAATATACTTCGCGAGCCCCAGCTCCGGCCGCAGCGCCGCGCGCTGCTCGGGTTCCTTATCCCAACGGTCCGCAATTTGGTAGAGAAAGCTTCGAGCCGCGATCAAATCAGTTTCGATCAATCCAAGCTGCCGTTTGACGTTAGGCAGCTCGGCAATCGGCACTGTCAGCGAGTTCGGCTTATGCTTGCGCGCAAAGGCAAGGGCAAAATCTCGCGCCGCGTAAGCAATGCCAATGTAGCAGGCCGGGATATGCAGCATCGTCGCCTCCGTTGGTACGGCAGGCACTCCTGCTGCCGGCTGCTCCAGTCCTCTGATCGTCTCTTCGTCGGGCACAAAGACGTCATTCAAAACAACGTCATGGCTGCCCGTCGCCCGCATCCCCATCGTGTTCCAGGTCTCCTCGACCTGTACGCCCGGTCCGGTTCGCACGAGGAAGGAACCGACCTTCTCGCTGCCCTCGATACCGGCCGATACAACAAACTGCTTCACAATCGGGCTTAGCGTGCTGAATGTCTTGCGTCCGGTTAGCCGCCAGCCGCCTTCAGTTCTAATCGCCGTCGTCTCGGGTCTGCCTCCGCGGGTCGGACTGCCCGTCGCTGGCTCGCTGGCAAACTCGTTGATCAGCGCCCCTTCTTCGACTATATCCTTGCAAAGCTTGGCAAACAGCGGTTCGGGCCAATGCCGGGCCAGTCGAAGCTGCATCAGCATATGAACATGCCAGCCGACAGCGAGCGCCGTAGAGCCGTCGCCTCTAGCCAGCCGTTCCTGCGACAGAACGAGCTCGTAAGCCGACGCCTCTTCTCCTCCGTACAATTCCGGCACGGTCAGCTTCAAATACCCGGCCTCTCTCAGGTCCTCGAAGTTTTCGAAAGGAAACGATCCCTCCAGATCATGCTTGGCTGCTCTCTCAGCGAACAACGAGGCAAGCCGATCGGCTCTGTCTGCGATTGCAGCCTCGCGTTCGTTGCGGATGAATGGATCTGGCCATCGAGTCATTATCCCTACCGCCTTTCCTATATTTCTGATGAAATTACTCTGGTTTCTATTTATATTAAACGTAAAGAGCCTGCGAGAATAGGTAAAAAACCGAACTCTTTCTTGTAAAAACCCGCTATTATGCTTTCCCCCGGCTCAGCCGCTTGCGGTATTCAACCGGTGAAACGCCAACTTCCTTCTTGAATACGTTCGTAAAATATTGCGGGTCCTGCTCGAAGCCGCATCTTTCCGCAATTTCGTAGATTTTAAGCTGCGAATGCGCCGCCATCAGCTCTTTCGCCTTCTCCATACGCATCGCCGTCAAATAGCGGGTAAATTTCTCGCCCGTCTCCTGCCGGAAAAGCTTACCTAAGTACTCCGAATTAAGAAACAGATGATGCTGGGCCATCCATTGCAGCGATAGCTGGCGATTCTCCAAATGCTCCGCCGTCAGCTGCTTGATCTTGGAAACGACGACCTGCGCCCGGCTGTCGGCGCGAGCAGGCTCGTTCTCGGCTGTCGCCGAATCGTCAGTCACGGCAAGCGCGGACGGGGATGCGAATGCAGATGCGGACGCGGATACAGTCATAGGTTCGCCAGCCCCCTGCCGCTCGCGCTGTTCCAGCTGCCGCCTCATCCCTTCGATTTGGCGCTCCTTCATGCGCGTCGCGTCAAGCTCGGCGGTTACCTCTTGCAGCACTTGGATAATCTCTTCCTCGTTGCTCGGCTTTAACAAATAATGCTTCACGCCGAACCGCATCGCCTGCGCCGCCAGCTCAAATTCGCCGTAACCGGACAGAACGATGAATGCGATATCCGGGCATTCCTTCTGCGCTTGTTGAATCAGCTCCAAGCCGTTCAGCTTCGGCATTTTAATGTCGGTTATGACGATGTCGGGCTGCTGCTGTACAATATCCCGGAAGGCAGCGGCGCCGTCGGGCGCCGTTCCCGTAAGCGTCAGGCCGAGTTCTCCCCAGCTGATCATCTCTGCGATCCCTTCGCGGATCATCCGTTCGTCGTCCGCCACCAATACTTTATAGTTGCTCATCCCGCTACCTCGCTTTCGCTTTCCGTCATGACCGGCAGCGACACCCGTACCGTCGTGCCGTGCTCCATGGCCGGATGAAGGCTTATGCCGTAATGCTCGCCGTACAGTAAATGAATGCGTTCGTGAATGCTCCGGAGACCGAAGCCACCCCCCGTCGCCTCCCGGTCGGACGTCAAATAGCTCGTATCCATGCCCGGACCGGAATCGGTAATCCACAAATCAAGACGGTCACCAAACCGCTCTCCACTAATTGCAATATCGCATTGCCCCGTTTCTTCGTCCACTCCATACTTCAAGCAGTTCTCGACAATTGGCTGAAGAATCATACTAGGCAATCGAAGGCCGTACAGTTCAGGGGCGATATCGATCCGATAACGCAGTCGTTCCTCGAACCGAAACTTTTGTATAAAGAAATAGTTGTTCAAATGATCGATTTCGTCCTGCAGCGTCACGATTTCCTTTCGTCCGATCGTATTCCGCAGCATGTCGCCGAGCGCCTTCACCATCTGCGAGATCGACGTCTGCCCGTTGCGGCGGGCCAGCCAGTTGATCGAATCGAGCGTGTTGTACAGAAAATGCGGATTCAGCTTTGCTTTTAACGCTTCGTATTGCGATTCCTTCAAATGAATTTGCTTTATATAGTTGTCTTTAATCAGACGCTCGAGCCGGTTCGTCATTTTCGTAAAATTAAGGTTGAGCAAGCCGATCTCGTCCATCGTCTGGGCCGTCTCCGGCCGTGGGGAAACGAAATCCCCTTTCTCTACCTTACTCATTCGCCTAGCCAGCTCTTCCAGTGATCGCGTAATGTTTTGCGAAAAAATAAATCCCGACCAGATGAGCAGCGCAAAAATACAGCCGTACAGCACAAGCAGAATGCGCCGCATCAGTTGCGCCGTCTCGAACAGCGATTCGTAAGGGACGAGATGAATGAACGTCCAGCCTGTATAATCAAGTTTGAAATAAGCGGCTAAATATTTATGATTCTTCATATGAACCATACTGAACCGGCGTTCGGATTCCGCATTGGAGGATAGCTCGTCCGGCAGCTCAACCGCCAGCGACTCCCCTGTATCGGAATAGACCGGCTTGTCGCCGTCTTGAATAATAAGCGATGTATCGTAACGAGGGCTTCTATTGTTCTTCTCGCTGCGCTTGACGACTTGTCCGGCTTCCACCCGGATAATGAGCGTGCCGAGCGGCTGCAGGTCCATATTTTGAACAGCCCGGATTTGCCGGAGCGACAAGAACGTCATCGGCTCCTTGCCCCCGACCCACAGGCTTGCTCCCTCTTTGTCTGCGGCGAGCGCAAGCATCTCTTGGTCGTGCGCCGGCACCGGCGCATCGGCGAGCGAGCCCGCCAAATATTCGTTGCCCTTGGCATCGACGATAACGATCGATTTGATCGAGTAGTCGTGGAATGGATACGCGAGCAGCTTCTGCTTCAGCGAGCTGACGGCAGTCAAATTTTCGAGCGTTCCCTTGGCGTACTTAATCTGCTTCAAGCTCTCTTGAATGTCGGGATCGCTGACGACGGTGAGCGTGAACTTGTCGATCTCATTCAGCTTCTCTTCCATCCGCTCCGAATACAAATAGAGCTTGTCGCTTGCTTCCTCGTACACCAGCCGTTCATAAAGCGTCTGCATGCGCTGCACGTACAGCAAGCCGACGAAGCTGACGACAACCGCCCCAATAATGACGAACAGCACCAGCTTATGCTTCAGCTTCAGATTCATCGCTCACCTACCCGCCCGAGACTTCCATTGATGGTTGGACAAAAAGGCTTCTCCGGCAAACGGCTGGCAAGCCGTTCCCTTTAAAGCCCTCTGAATATACCTATTATTCCGATAAACTTTACTAAAAAGTGTAGCAACGTTAGTCCCAAGTGTCAATCGAGGTCAAAATGGCATTTCTTGACTCCATTGTACACAGAGCATGTCCGTTACGGAACCTATTTTTTCTCCCGAATGGGAGGAAAAGGGTCATGTCTGGGTAAGGCAGGGATAATCAGGTTATGAAGATTTAATCATGATATTATTGAGTCACGCCGCAAAACATTGTGATATGTTTTAGCTTTGATTTCTTTTTCAGCAGCTTCAAACAAAGCTTGATGAGACAGAAATCCATTGCGCAAGCTTTTAGAACGGCATTGTATTTGGAGGTGTAGAGGATGATTAGCTCTGCTGAAGAGTTTGTTAGATTGCGACTTAGCGAAGATATGGACGAGCACCTTAAAGCTGCATGGGATGATGCACCTTTAGTGGTTTGGTTAGAAGTGATTGAAAAGTACCCCGATATGCGCGAATGGGTAGCTCACAACAAATCAATTCCTGTTGAGATAATGGAAATACTCGCTCTTGATACAGATACAAGAGTTAGGTTTACTATTGCAACGAAAAATCGTCTGCCAGAGCACTTACAAATAAAACTCGCTAAAGATTCGGATTCCTCAGTTAGAAGTCGGATTGTCTATAACAAAAAGTCTACATTCCAAACCCTAAACCTATTAACAGTCGATGGAGATGAAGAAATAAGAACATTAGCAAAGAGCAGAATTGATGAAGGACGATATAAATAATTATTTAGCAACAATCTTTACGAAAGTGTTTTCTTGAACGCGAAACGCAAAGAAAAAGACCGCCTCATTCGAGACGGTCCCTGACTGACACAGCGTTCATTCTAAATTTGAGGTTCTTTTCCGACGCCGTAAGTCAGCTCTACCACCCATTCCTTAGACACTTGCAAATCCTTTTCACGGTCCGGCCCTTCAATATTGACGAGAATAAATTCGTACTCTTCGCCGGTCAGCTTGTCGAAATTAAGCATGTAAAAGCCCGGGGTAGACACATCGCCGCCTTGGTAGCCGTCTTTCGCCGCGTCCGTATAGAAGGTTTCCAAGTCTTGAAGCTTGCCCTCCCATTTGAAGCGGACCTAATGAGCGGTATAGCCATCCTCGGATCGCTTGTCATGGACAGTCGACTTGCTGCCTTTCGGTATCCATTTGTCCGGTATTTCCTTTGGCCAATCTGCGGCTCCATCGCTTTTATCGTTTACTTTCGGCTTTTCCGTTGGCTCACACCGGAAGCTGCAGGGATAATATTCGAGTGGCGTATAGAAGTAGATTATGACTCGCGGCCTGCAAAAAGTCCGTTAGATTGACCTGAATGTAATGCGACGCGGCTGCCAAATTTGTACTAGTGCGCTTCCAGATCGTCAACATGACGAATATGCTTATGGTTCGCAAAAATATAAGCGATCGCAAGCAGCACGAATGCGGAAGCGACGTAGAACGGCACATGCGGATTAAAAATCTCGGACAGCTTACCCGCCATATACGGCGCGACGGCAGCGCCCAAAAACCGCAAAAAGCTGTAGGCGGCCGAAGCGGTCGCGCGCTCAACCGGAGCCGCACCCATGACCGCCGTTGTAATGAGCGTATTATTGTTGCCGAGTAGCGCGCCTGCGAAGATGACCGCTCCGATGACCACCCATTGATTCGACGTAAAAATGCCCATGACGAGCAGATCGAGCACGAACAGCAGCAGCATGAACGCCATCGGCTTGATGATGCCGAATCTTTTTTGCAGCTTTGGCGCCATAAAGACGGAGGTCACTGCCAGCAGCGAGCCCCAGCCGAGGAATACATAGCCCATTCCTTGCGGCTTCAATCCCATCACGAGAGGCGCAAACGCCATGATAGTGAAGAAGCCGACATTGTAAAAAGCAGCCACAATGCCAAACGTCAGCAGCGAACGATGTCTCATCGTTTTGAACGGAGCGAGAATGGACGTTGGCTTCGACGCAGACGGCTTTCCGTCCTTTTTGGCCGCTTTCGGCATTAGAATAATCAACACAAGAAAGGCGACCGCCATCAAAACTGACACGCCGACAAATGGCGCTCGCCATGAAATCGATCCGAGCGTTCCGCCAACCAGCGGACCTATTGAGATGCCGAGACCGACTGCCGCTTCATATAAAATAATGGCTTTGGCAGGAGCCCCCGTCGACAGCACGATAATCGACGTTAGCGCAGTGGCGACGAACAGCGCGTTGCCCAGTCCCCAGCCGCCGCGCAATCCGACCAGCGTCCAGATGCTCTCGGCGGAGGCCGCGAAGCCGGATACGATCGCGATAATGACAATGCCGAGCAGCAGTGTCCCTTTTAACCCCAGCCTGGAGGACACCGTTCCTGTAATCAGCATGGCAAAAGCCATAATCGCGTTATAACTGGTGAACAGCAGCGTTACCTCGCTTGGCGCGGCGTTCAGCTGATGCGCCAGCTCGCGAAGGATCGGATTGACCAGCCCCATTCCCATAAACGCGATAATCCCTGCGAAAAACACGGCCCACACGGCAATAGGCTGCTTCAGAATACTTTCATTCGAGACGCTTAGCGGTGATTCGGGCATAGCGTCCGCAGCCGAAGCAGAAGACTTCTTTTTAGACGAAACGTCCTGTGCACTTGGCGATGTTTGTGACATAGCTTCCCTCTGTCTCCTTTTCTTATAACACCCTAGATCCTTATATAGTTGTATTAAGAAACTATTTAATTGTATGATACAATTAAATGAAATGTCAACGAGTCCCTTTATTTCCCTTCTTGGCTTCATCTGTGCTACGATCATACTAGTGAATCGCAAAGAGAGGTTACCGTTTATGAACAAAGAAGCGCTTCAGTCGATCGAATTCGAAATCGCCACTTTAATAAGACGCATTAATGCTTCCAATAAAAAAGCCGGCTCGCTCGACCGGTCCGCTTATTTGCTGCTGCATCATATTTCCTCCTACGGCTCGGCCGGGGTTAAAGCGCTCTCCGAGGACTTCCGTCTCGATATTTCCACGGTCAGCAGGCAAGCTGCAGCCTTGGAACAGAAAGGTTATGTGACCCGCCATCCCGATCCAACTGATGGGAGAGCTTTTTCCCTTGCCATCACGGAGCTCGGTATGAAGGAATTGCTCGAAACGCGAGAGCAGCGCCAAGCGCTTGTCGCTCGTCGGATTGAAGATTGGCCCGAGGAAGAAAGCTTGCTCTTCGGTCAACTGCTGCGCAAGTTCAATGACTCGCTGATGAAGGAGTAAGCGACTGGAATCACTGCAAGAATATACAAAGAGGATCTGCAATGGCAGATCCTCTTTGTAATGGAATGACTATATTAACAATGTCGACTATGGAAAGCATTCTGAGCATATCGTTTCGCTGAACCATACAAAAAAAACGGACAAACATTTGCTGCCGCCCGAATTATAAGTTTATCCAATTTTCGAAAAAAAGATTCATTTTAGGTATTGACGAAACCAAAACAAGCCCATATAATGGACTTAGATACAACAACTAAGTACAGACATCATACAGGAAGTTGTGGTATTACTATATTAGGTGCCTTGACGGGTTTCTGATGTTGGTAGCATCAGAATTTACGTTTCTTTTTGTGCCCCAAAACGTTTACAGTCATAAATATATCAACTCCTGAGGGGTATTGTCAAGCTTTTCTGTTGTGCAAACCCATAAAGTGACGATATAAGGAACATGTAAGCGTAACTAAAAAAAGTGCGACTGTCCAAATCACCGGCTCCTAAGGAAAGGATAAGGTGTAAATAGAATACCTGACCTCCGAGTTTCTATCAGAAGGAGGTCAAGCCCAACATGACTTGCAGTTTCCCTAAAGCAACTCATGTGAGAGAGCACGACAGACGGTCGCACACCGTTCGCGGTCACTTTCGCAATACGCGATATGGACGCGTTTGGATTCCTGCGCACATTCGTAACGGCTCTCTCGTCAGCGAACATTGCCGTAGTTAGGTAATAGCTGACTTATAACCCGTCGCACCGCCTCAGAAAAACCCCTTAAATCACATTTTGTGATTTAAGGGGTTTTTCCATTTTTATGTCTCATAATATCCACTCACTCAGTCCTTCAAAACTCCCCCCGCCGCAATGCCGTGGCCCCCGTTCGGCTAAGCTCGGCAATGCCGTAAGGGGCGAGCAAGGCGATCAGACGCTCCAGCTTGACGCTTTCTCCCGTCGCTTGGATCGTCATCGTGTCCGTCCCAATGTCGATGACTCCAGCGCGGAACGCTTCAACCGTCGCCGTTACTTCGGGTCGCTCTGACGGGGCGACGCGAACCTTGATTAAAGCCAGCTCCCTCGAAACCATCGGTCCGTCGCTTAGACGGTCGACGCGAACAACATCGATCAGCTTATACAGCTGCTTCTCAATCTGTTCAATTGTCCGCTCGTCGCCTTCTGTGACAATGGTCATTCGCGACAAACCGGACTCCTCGCTGTTTCCTACCGTAATGCTGTCGATGTTGAAGCCCCGACGGCCGAACAAGCCAGCCACCCGCTGCAACACGCCCGGCTGGTCGTTCACAATTACCGCAATCGTATGTTTTTGCTCCATTACTCCTCATCCCCCGTAATCATTTGATCCAAAGTCGACCCGTGCGGAATCATCGGATAAACATTTTCCCCTCTCGGAACCGTAAACTCCACCAATACCGGTCCTGGCGCAGCAAGCGCCTCCTGCCAAATACGCTCCGCATCCTGCTTGTTATTAGCCCGCATTCCTTTTACCCCGTATGCTTCCGCCAGCTTGACGAAGTCAGGACTGCCAGCCAAATCAATCTCGCTGTACCGGCTGCTGTAGATAATTTCCTGCTGCTGCCGCACCATGCCCAGCACTTGATTGTTGATGACAACGATCTTCACCGGTATTTGATGAATCGCGCATATCGCCAGCTCCTGCGCACACATCTGCATGCCTCCGTCGCCGTTGACAGAGATAACGAGTCTTCCGGGATTTCCAGCCTGCGCGCCGATTGCCGAGGGAAAGCCAAATCCCATCGTGCCTAACCCGCCCGAAGTAATGAGCGAGCGCGGATGCTTGAACCGGTAAAACTGCGCCGTCCACATTTGATGCTGGCCGACGTCGGTCGTTACAATCGCTTCGCCCTGCGTCGTTCGCGAGATCATTTCGAGCACGTACTGCGGCTTTAACTCATCGTCGGCATCGCGATAGGTTTGTGGATGCTCCTCCCGCAATCGCCGCACCCGATCCAGCCACTCCTGTCTAGGCCTGCTAAGGCCAACCGGTTTGGCCGATTCACTCTCGCCCCAGCCCCTTCCATTCGCATAGGCGAGCACCTCTCTAACGTCTCCGACGCAGGCGATATCGGCTCTGACGTTTTTGCCTATTTCGGCCGGATCGATATCGATATGGGCGATCATTCTCGCCTGCGGCGCAAAGCCGTCGATTTTCATCGTAATTCGGTCGTCGAGACGGGAGCCGATGACGAGAAGAAAATCAGCGTTTTGTATCGACTTATTCGCTGCGTACAAACCGTGATGTCCAGGCATGCCCAGCCATAAATCATGACCGCTCGGGAACCCGCTAAGCCCCATCAAGGTTGTCGTTACCGGGATGCCATGCCTCTGGGCAAATTGGATGAGCTCGTCGGAAGCGTCCGCGTACACCACCCCGCCGCCAGCAATGATGATTGGCCGCTCGGCCGCCGCCAATGCTTCGAGCAGCCGGTCAATCGTTCCGAAATCCAGTTCCGGCGAAGCCTGATAGCCCCGAACGGAAAGCGGTCTGCCGCTGCCTGTTTGGACCCGGGAGGCTAGGTTGTCGCCGGAAGAAATCGCCTCAATGTCACCCCCCCGTTTCAGTGCGGCCTCGTCGCCCCCAAGGGAAAGCCTTACGGTATCGCTACTGCCAGTCAAGTGCGCCTTACCACTACCGCCTGTCATCTCCGAATCAAGACTCAGCCTCTGATTAGACACATCCTTTGGTATATCGATCAGCACCGGTCCTTTCCGACCCGTGTTTGCAATATAAAAAGCCTCCCGCACAATACGCGGAATGTCTTCGGCCTTGCGCACGAAATAGCTGTGTTTGGTAATCGGCATCGTGATGCTGACAATATCCGCCTCTTGAAAGGCATCGCTGCCTTGCAGATGAGTCGAAACGTTCGCCGTAATCACGACGAGCGGCACCGAGTCCATATAGGCCGTCGCGATGCCTGTAACCAGATTGGTGGCTCCCGGACCCGATGTAGCGATGCATACTCCAACTTTTCCCGTAGAACGTGCGTAACCGTCGGCCGCATGAACCGCCCCCTGCTCATGGCGCGTCAAAATATGTTTGAAATCCGGGTTGTACGTCATCGCATCGTATATATACAGTGCACTCCCGCCAGGATAGCCGAATACGCAGTCTACCCCCTCATCCAGCAAGCCTTGCAGAAGCGCATCTGCGCCCGTCATCTCATCCGGCTTTTTTCTAACTCCTTGCCGCTTTTTCATTTCCTTCTCTTCGTGTGCGCGTGCACTTGTGATCTTCATCATCGCATACCCCTCCTTTATCATTGCAAAAACAAAAAGCCTCTCCGTCCTCTGGGCGCAGACAGCCGTTTAAACTGTCTGACCCAGGGACGAAGAGGCTTGCAGACTCTTCGCGGTACCACCCCGGTTCACCGCATCCTTACAGAATACGGCCTCATGAAGCAAACGCTTGGACTTGCTTCGGGCACTTTAACGTGCGCCACTCCGTTTGAGTCTACCGGCCGGCCGATAAAGAGGAGCGCGCTTCCTCCATTCGCCCGGCTTTCTTTCAAATAGCTCCGAGAATGACATCGCAGGGCCGGGTTACGGCGGAGGTTCCAGCTTTCCCTCCGCTCTCTGGGCATAAGAGCCAGCCGAGTTTTTTTCTCATCAACGCTTGCTTATAGTACGTGTTCAAAAAGTCCGGTTTTCAGCACCAAGAAGGTTGGATGAAGCTAGGGAATGAGGAGCGGAGCGTAGTGAGAGCTACGTGAGCACCGGAAGTCCCGGCTGCATGCAAGATTCGATGTCGAGTTGACCTCTTGGTAGACTTCGTGATCAAAAGTGGACTTTTTGAACAACCTCTTATTGAAAAACCCCTCCGTCTCTGGACGCAAACGACCAATAAGCCGTCTACGCCCAGGGACGAAGGGGTTTGATGTCTTCGCGGTACCACCCTGGTTCGCCGCATCCTTGCGGAATGCAGCCTTGTGAAGCAAGCTTGCAAGCCTGCTTCGGCGCTCTAACGTGCGCCATCTCGTCCGGTTCTACTCACGCCCTAACCTTGCGGCTTTGAACGCCGCTTGGAACTCGTTTTCTTCCGGAATGCTTGGAGGCGACCTTTGCAGGTTCGGATTATGGCGGAGGTTCCAGCTTTCCCCCCGCTCTCTGGACATAAGAGCCAATCCCGCATCTTCCTCTTCATCGCATACATATAAAAAACCCCTTGCCCGCCGGGCGCATAGAGCCTATCGGCCGTATGCGCCCAGGGGCGAAGGGGTTTGAATGTCTTCGCGGTACCACCCTGGTTTGCCGTCACCTTACGGTATGCGGCCTCGTGAAGCAAGCTAGCGAGCTCGCCTCGGCGCGTTAACGTGCGCCAACCCGTTCGATTCTACTGACCGTCTCCCAAAGCTAAGGAAGCTCGGCTTTCCGTCGAATTGCTCCGAGGCGACTATCGCGGCATGGATTACGGCGAAGGTTCCAGCTTTCCCTTCGCTCTCTGGACATAAGAGCCGATCCCGCTTTTTCCTCATCAATGCAAACTTGATTGTCACTCATCATAGCATACGCCAAAACGCTTTTCAATATATCAATTACTCAACCGAACGCTACTTCACAAAATCCATATTATGCAAAAATCACACATCCCGCAACCCTTCACACACCGTAAGCATCCAGTGCCGCATGCAAAGCGTCTCCTGCCGGCAGCTCAAAGCCATGGCGCAGCAGCACCGCTTCGAGCGCGCCAAGCGTCAGCAGCACATTGCGCTTGCTGCAGCTATACCCCATCGTGCCGATGCGCCAAATCCGGCCTTTCAGCGGGCCGAACGAGCTGGCGATCTCGATGCCGAACTGCGCAAGCAGCATGGAGCGCACCGATTCGCCGTCGATGCCGGACGGAATCTCGACGCAGGTGACGACCGGCATTTTGCAGGCCGGATCGCCGAACAGCTTCAGCCCCATCGCTTCGAGTCCGGCCACGAGCGCTGCTTCGTGAACACGATGGCGGGCGAAACGTTCCTCCAGCCCCTCCTCCAAAACAACCCGCAGCCCTTCGCGAAGCGCATAAAGCATCGAAGTCGACTCTGTATGATGGTTCAGCCGCGCCGGGCTCCAGTAATCCTGCAGTTGGCTCAAATCGAGATAGTTGCTTTGGATTAGCGCCGACAGCCCTTCATGTTCCCCATCCTCACCCGGCATACGCAGTCCTTGCTCAATCCGTTTCCGCTTCAGCAGTTTCGCCTCGGCACGCGAATTGTACGTGATTGGAGCCGAGCCGCTCGGTACTGACAGGCACTTCTGCGTGCCGCCAATCACGGCGTCGATCAGCCAATCGTCGGTTGCCACCTTCACGCCGCCGATCGTAGCGACCGCATCGACGACGAATAATGCGTCAACCTCACGGCAAGCTTCCCCAATGCCCTCGAGCGGCTGCATCCGGCCGGTCGAAGTTTCGCCATGGACGAGCGCCAGCACGTTGGGCTGATGCGTACGGATCGCGGCCGCAATCTCTTCCGGCGAAAACACCGTTCCCCATTCCGTCTCTATCGTCACGATATCCGCGCCGCAGCGGCGGGCGATTTCGACGAGCAAATGCCCGAATCGCCCATAGATCGGCACAAGCACTTTATCGCCCGGCTCGATGAGACTCACCAGCACCGCCTCGATGCCCGACCGCGATGTGCCGTCTACTGGAAACGCCCACTCGTTCGAGGTCATAAACAGCTGCCTCAGCATCCCCATCGTCTCATTCATCAAGTCAGTGAACTCGGGATCGAATTGCCCCAGCACCGGGTAGGACATCGCCCGCAGCACGCGTGGCTCGGCTTCAACCGGCCCCGGCGTCATAATGATGCGCGGCGTCGGCGATAAATCTTTATAAGGCTTCACATTCACATTCACACTCACAACAGCTCCCCCTCGTAACCCAGTTTGTACAATAGCTTGGCCAGCGCCATAATGCCGATGGCCAGCTCCTTCGGTGATGTATACTCGTCCGGCGAGTGCGAAATGCCGCCCCGGCTAGGCACGAACAGCAGCGCGGTCGGACAGCTGTGATGAAACATTTGTCCGTCGTGCCCCGCTCCGCTAACCATCCGCTTCGACGGAATGGCGAGCTCACGGCAAATGTCGTCCAGCTCCTTCTTCAGCCTCTCGTTCATTGGAACCGGCTCTTCGCGGAACCATTCCTCGCAGGCAAAGTCGAGACCCCGCTCCGCCGCGATCCGCTCAAAAGCATCCACCGTCCAGCGGCAAAACGCATCCAGCTGCTGACCGTCGGCGTGACGGGCATCGACCGTAAACTCTACCTTGCCTGGCACGACATTGACCACGTTCGGCAGCACCTGCAGCCGCCCGACCGTCGCAACGAGCGGCGGTCCTAATCGCACCGCTTCCTGGCGCAGCAAGCCGATCATCGCACTCGTTCCTTCAAGCGCGTCGCGGCGCATATGCATCGGCGTCGTGCCCGCATGATTCGATTCGCCGCCAATCGTAAATTTCAAGCGGCGCTGGCCGGCGATCGCTTCCACGACGCCGAGCGACAGCCCTTCCCGCTCCAGCACCGCCCCTTGCTCGATATGCACCTCGATATAGGCCGCCATGTCGGCACGGCGGGCTGGCGCACCCGCTCCTTCCCCAAACCCGCAGTCCGCCATTGCCTCGCGAAACGAAATGCCTTCCTCGTCCTGCAAACTGTCGATTTGCGCAAAGCTCCGTTTGCCGACGACGCTTCCCGATCCCCAGTAGGCCATTGGAAAGCGGCTTCCTTCCTCCTCGCAAAGCGAGACGACCTCAAGCGACCGTACCGGCTGCCCATACGTCCGCTGCAAATAATCAATGGCAAGCAATCCGGCCACAATGCCGTATGCCCCGTCATATTTGCCTCCCTGAACGACAGTATCGATATGCGAGCCTGTTATGATAGAAGGCGCAGTCTCCTGAACGCCCTTTATTTTCCCGTATAAATTACCGATTTCATCAAAAGACGGGACTAATCCCAGTTCCGTCATTTTCCCTTCCAGCGCCCGTTGGGCGGCCAGCCACTCCTTCGTGTACAACAGCCTCGTTACGCCGGGTTCGCCGCCGCGTGTAAACGACGCGAGCCAATTCAGCCACAATTCGGCTTCTTGCTCGAAATAAGCAAGCAGCGTCTCTTTTTTATTCGTATCGGTCAGCAGCCCCAGCTCCAACATGACGTCCACTCCCTCTATCGTCCGGTCTCTCTATAACCCATCCATTTGCCTTCCTTCGCTGCGGAAAGCCCGGCCTCTTCATCGTAAACTTTAATGCCTCTCACATAAGTGGCAACCACTTTGCAATGCATCTCTTCTCCGATGTAAGGATTATGCTTATGTTTATGCAGCAGCTGCTCCTTAGTCAGCGTATACGTGCGTTTCAAATCGACTATCGCAAAATCGGCGTCAGCCCCGACGCGAATTTCGCCCTTTCGATCCGCCAAACCGAATCGCTCAGCCGGTCCTGAGGACAGCATGCCCGCCAAGAGCGGCAGCGGCAAGCGTCGCTTCACATGCCCTTCGCCCACAATCAGCTCAAGCGAGTTCTGAGCGCCGGCAATGCCTCCCCACACTTCGAAGAAATGAGCGCCGCGTTTCAGCTCCTCCGGGCAAGGTGAATGATCGGAGGCTATAATGTCGATATTCCCCGCTGCAACGGCCTGCCACAGCTTCTCCCTCTCCTCCTCGCTGCGAAGCGGCGGCGCGCATTTGGCGGAAGCGCCCTTCTCGGTCATTGAATCGGACGTCAGCTTCAAAAAATGCGGACACGTCTCGACTGTAACATCGATTCCCCGCGCTTTCGCCGCCATAATCGCCCGCACGCCCGCTTCGCTGCTAATGTGTACGAAATGGAGAGCGCAGCCCGTCTGCTCGGCGTAAAACAGCGCACGGTTCACCGCTTCGAGCTCGGCCAGAATCGGCCGGGAGGCCACATAATCAGCAGCCGTCGTCCGCCCCTCGCGAAGCATTTCGGCGCTCAGCTTCGACACAATCGGTTCGCTTTCCGCATGCAGCGCCAACACCTTGCCGACCGCAGCGATTCGCTTCATGCCCTCGTACAGCGTATAGTCATCGACCTCGCGGAAAGCGTCCTCGCTTGGATCGCCCGGAGACGACATGAATGCTTTGAAACCGATGACCCCCGCCTCATGCAGCGATTCGATATAGTCCAGTTTACCCGGCACCAGGCCGCCCCAGATCGCATAATCGACACTCGACCGCCCTATCGCCGCTTCCTGCTTCATCTTCAGCGCATCCAGCGTTACGGTTGGCGGAATGCCGTTCAGCGGCATATCGATATACGTTGTACAACCGCCCGCTGCGAGCGCCGCAGACCCGGTTTCGAACCCTTCCCAGTCCCCCAGTCCCGGCTCGTTCAAATGGACATGCGCGTCGACCATACCCGGCATAATTGTCAGTCCCGTCGCGTCGACCACCTCGACAGAAACTGCCTCCTCCGCCAATCCGCTGCCAATTGCGATAATTTGGCCGTCACGGACTGCCACGTCGACCGCAGCCGTCCGATCCTTCAATACGACCGTACCGTTCTTGAATAGGGTAATCGCTGCTTCGTTTGTCACTGTCGCCACCGCCCATCTTCCATAGTTGCAGGATGGGCCGCCGACCGGAAGGTCAACGGCCCGAAATCCTTCGGTTTATTTGAATTCGGACGTAATCAGTTTGCCGTCCACATCTTTCAGCAAGCTTAGATCATGGTAGGAGGTCGGAGCCGGAATCGACTTAATGTTGCCGACCGACTTCAAATACTCACCGACTGCCGGGCCATTGGAGCCATTCACGTACGTATCGCTTACTTCCATCGTATACACGTTTCGGGACATAATTTCCGTCAACTCCGCTTCGGTCAAATGAAGCTCAGGCGCGAGCACTTTAATCGCTTCTTCGCGGTTGTTGTTGATGTAGTCAGTCGCCTTCTTCAAGCTGCGCAGCACAGCTTTCAGCGTATTCGGATTTTTCTTCAGGAAATCGTCCGTTACTTGGATGGACGTATGTACGCTCATCCAGTTCACGTCGCCTTGCTTCTCCGGCAGATCGCTCTTCGTGCCGCTAAACAAGAACTTGCCGCCGCCTTGAATCGCCTTCGTAATGAACGGCTCCCATGCCGCCATTGCGTCGATGTCGCCTTTCTCCAGCGCAACAACCGCATCGCTTGGCGCGAGGTTGACGTATTTGATTTTGCTGGCGTCTACGCCGAGCTCTTTCGCCATGTTGTTGATGGCAATTACGACGTCGGCTCCGCTCGGAATACCGATTGTTTTGCCTTCCAAATCCTTCGCGCTTTTAAGCTCCAGCTTGCTTGAGCCAACCACCGCTTGCGTGCCGGCGATTTGCGCCAAAGGAGCGATAATTTTCACCGGTACCTCTGTCGATTTCAAAATAATATCCATAAAGTTCGTTTGAATGCTGACCGGCGCGCTGCCGCCTGCTACCATCGGCCCAATATCCGGACCGCTTTCGATCAGCTTGCTTGTTACGTTAAGTCCTTCTTCTTTGAAGAAGCCCATTTTGTCGGCAATAATTTGCTGCGAGGAAATTTGCGCGTCACGGACGCCAACGAGCGTCAGGTCAGTCATTTCAAGCTTCGTGCCGGAGTCTGCGCCGCCGCTTTCCGAAGCCGGCTTGTCGCCTCCTCCTCCGCATGCTGTCAGCATAAGCATAAGCGCCGTTCCGGCAATCCCCGTCTTGAACCATTTGTTTCCCTTTTTCATCTCGATCCCTCCACTTTTCTCTTTAAAATTCGCCTCTATCCATTACCCGAAAGGCAGCTTGCCGCATTCGGCGGCAAGGCCGGCCCTCACGCGAGCGCTGCGGTTTATTTCTGAACAGCTTCCCGCAAACCGCCTTTGCGCCAAGCAAGCACCTTTTTCTCCACCAGCTTGAGCAAATAAGACAACAAACTGTATTCCAATCCGATAAGGATGATGGCTACGAACATATTGGTGATTTTGAAATAGTTGCGCGCGTCTACGATGATGTAGCCGAGGCCCGAATTAGCCCCCATCATCTCGGATACGATAAGCGCTCCGAAGCTCAAGCCGAGCGATACCTGCGCACCGACGAGAAAGTTCGGGAAAGCCGACGGCAGCATCACGCGCAAGAAAATTTGTCTTTCCGAAGCCCCTAGGCTCATAGCCGACCGGATTAGCGTCGAAGGCACCGACTTGAAGCCGTCGAGTGTGTAGACGAGCACCGGTATAAATGTCGTCCAGGCAATGAGCAGCACCTTCGGAAACTCGCCGATGCCGAACCAGATAATGAAGAGCGGCAGCAGCGCAAGCGCCGGAATTGGGCCGACCAGATTAAGCACCGGCGACAGCCAATACTCGACGATTTTGAACTTGCTCATCAGCACGCCCAGCGCAAGCGCAAGCACACTGCCGATGGCGAATCCGATAATAATTCGAATCGTACTCGCTACGATACTGTCGAGGATGATGCCGGTTTTCGCAAGCTCAATACCTTCCTGAATTAGCACGGTTGGAGCCGGCAAGAAATTCGGATTAAACAGCTTTACCGTCACGTTGATTCGGGAGAAAATTTCCCACAAAACAAAGAACAGAATCGACGGCAGGATCGTCCATTGCTGAATGGAAAAGCGCTTGCGAGCCGCCGGCAAGCTTGCCGCCGTCAGTACGCCCTCTCCTCCGCCAGCAAACGTTTTCGCTTCTTTCATACAACCCCCACCTTTATCTCAGCCAGCTCTTGCTCCTCATCCATCAGCACCCGCTCAATCCGGCTCATCATTTCACCAAAACCTGCTGAATGAGACGTTCTCGGATGCTTGATCCCAATCTCGAAAATTTCCGCTATCGCCCCATGCTTCATCACGACAACCCGATCGGCTAAATAAACGGCTTCGCTGATGCTGTGCGTGACGAACAGGATCGTCGGCTTCAGCTTGCTGCAAATCTTTTGCAGCTCGACGCGCATCATCTCCCGTGTTAGGACATCCAGTGCGCCAAACGGTTCATCCATGAGCAAAATATCTGGCTTACCGGCGAGCGCCCTTGCAATGCCGACCCGCTGCTTCATGCCGCCTGACAGCTCGCCCGGGTAGCTGTTGGCATGCTGCTCCAGACCGACCAGCTTTAGAAACTCCACCGCCGTTTCCTTCGCCTTCGCCTTCGCCTTCGGAACCTTCTGTACTTCTGGGCCGAACGCGATATTATCCAGCACCGTCATCCACGGGAACAGCGCATGATCCTGAAACACCATACCTCTTTGCTTCGAAGGGCCGCTAATCGCTTTTCCGTCCACCGTAATTTCGCCTGTGTCCGGGGTCATGTAGCCCGCTATCATATTAAGCAGCGTCGATTTTCCGCATCCGCTGTGGCCTAGTATGCAAATAAACTCGTGTTCCTTGACCGTGAGGTTGATGTCACCCAATATCGTTCGTTCACCGAACCCTTTCCCCACGCCGCGCACTTCCAACTTCATTTCCTCAACCCCTATCGACTTATTTGTTAGATATCCTTACACGAATAAGTGATTTATGTTATACATCATAAGCGGAACTCGAACTTCTGTCATTATGCAATTTAGCCAAATAACCTGCCTTTTCATTGGTTAACTTAGACAAACCGCGTATTTACAACCTTTTTCACCCGTGTTATAAATGTTATATAATCTGACACAAAAGAAGGCGTGTGCGATGCAATTAAAAGAACTGATCGCTCTTCCGATATATACGAACGCCAAAGTGATCGCCGGCCATTCCGGCATAGGCAACACCGTACAGTCGCTTACCATCATGGACGCCCCAGATATTATTCATTTCTTAAAGCCGCAGGAGCTGCTGCTGACGACCGGCTATGCGCTGAAAGATCAGCCCGGCGCGCTGCTCGCGCTGGTCACTAATATGGCGGCGGTTGGCTGTGCCGGGCTGGCCGTCAAGACGAGGCGCTTCATTGCCGAAATGCCCGCCGACGTGCTGCAGCGGGCTGACGAGCTGCATTTTCCGATTATCGAATTGTCGCTTGAGCATTCACTGGGGGACATTGCCAATCAGAGCCTGAGCTGCATTTTAGAGAAACGGACAGACGAACTGCATTACGCGCTCACAACGCATAAGCAATTTTCCAAAATGATTATGCAGGGCAAGACGCTGTCCGACATGCTCGAAGAGCTTGCCGAGCTAACGGCCTCGCCAATCATGCTGATTGGAACCGATTGCGAGCTCCTGCTCGCCTCCTCCGGATTTCCCGGACCATGCGAGCAAAGCTGGCTGGAAGCCGTAAGAACTTACACAGAGACGACTGCGCCGGATTCAGCGGTGGAGCTGCCGCTCTCGGACGGGGAGGATGGCGCAAAGCCCGCCAAGCTCGAGCTGCTGCCGATCTTTACCTTCCAGTTGGAGGGCTACTTGGCAGCAGCCTCACCGGAGGACGGAAGCCGTCACTTCCGCAATCTTGCCAAGCATGCGATGGAGCAGGCGGCTAACGTCATTGGCCTCGAACTGATGAAGCGGCAGGCCGTCAAGGAACGTTCGCGCCGGTACAAAAATGAATTTTTTTCCGACTTTGTGGATGGCCTTATCACCTCTGAGCAGGAGCTGATGCATCGCGGCAAGTATTACAACCTGCTTAATCAGCCTTTCTACATTAGCGGAGTCGCAAGAAGCGACGCCCCCTTCGAATCGACAGGCTCGCGGGCACAGGAAGCGGACGGCCGTTCCATCTCCGAACGAGACCGCCACTATAATGCGCTCAAATCAGAAATCGCCAAACTGGAGCTGCGTTTTGTGCTGTTTACGAAAAGCGATTATTTTGTCCTCATCATCGCTCCCCACTCTCCTAGCGACCTATCCGAGAGGAAGGAGAATCGGCTGCTCGAGCAGCTGGAGGAGGTCATCGTCCATATGAGCGCCCAGCATGGCATTTCGCTGTCAATCGGCGTCGGCAACCCCGTGTCAAAACTGACCGACGTGCCGCTCTCCTACAGGGAGGCGGTGGAGGCGCTTCAAATTGGTTATAGTGAGCGGAAAAAGCAATTCGTGCAGCCCTATCGGGCCAAAAATTTCAATTATTTGCTGAGAATGTTGCCGAGGGAGGAAATGAAGGAGTATTACGAAGAGACATTTCGAGAATTGCTGCTAGTCGAGGACAGAGAAAAAATCGATTTACTGAAGACGCTGCGCGTCTTTTTCGATACGCATTGCGGGCTTGCCGAGACGGCAAAGCAGTTGTTCGTTCACCGCAACACAGTGACCTACCGGCTTGAAAAATGCGAAAGGCTCACCGGCCGGAATTTACGCGATTCCGCCGAGAGCCTTCGTTTCCGCACCGCTTTCGCGATGGAGTCCCTGCTCGCCGAGCAGGGCTAGAGAAAGATTTTTCGTAAATAGTCGTTCAACAGCAGGCCGTCGGGATCGAGCTCCTCACGAACCGCCTTGAAAGCCCGCCACATTGGGTAGCGCTCCGCTAGCTGACCGGCTTGCAGGCCGTGCATCTTTCCCCAGTGCGGCCTGCCGCCGTAACGAAGAAAGATTTCTTCCATGTCGGCAAAATACCGCTCGTGCGGCATCCCTTTGAACATATGAACGGCAATATAGGCAGAATCGCGATCATAAGCCGGGCTGAGCCATATATCGTCGCCCTTGGCGTAGCGGCACTCGATCGGAAAATGAACGCGATATCTCTCGCGTTCGATCTTTTCCCTCATTTCGCGAATGACATCCGCCATCGCTTCCGCCGGCAGATTGTATTCCATCTCATTGAATCGCACCAGCCTCTGTGTAGCAAAGATCCGATGGCTATAGTTAACCTTGCGCCCTACCGGCACCTGCGAAGCCGACAGACGGCTGATCGCCTTGCTCGTACCGGGAAGCTTACGACTCATTTCCGACAGCAGGCCAAACAGCGAGTTCTCAATCCATACGTCGCTGATATGGTCCCATACTTTGCGACCGGTCGCTTCCTTATCGGTTATGTTCATCACCTTGATTTGACTCGGCTTGGCATAAGGAAACCAATAAAATTCAAAATGTCGATTGGCTTCGCGGAGCGGCTCCAACTGCTGCAGACAGTCGTCCAGCAGCATTCGGCGGCTTTCGTATTCCAGCTTATAGCTCGGACGAAGCTTCAGCGTCAACTGGACGATAATACCCAGCGAGCCAAGCGATACTTGCATCGCCTTAAACCAGTCGGGATGCGATTCTCTTGTTACGTCAAGCACTTCACCCGTGCCAGCTACGATCTTTACCCCAACCACCTGTGTCGAGATGTTGCCAAAGCTGATTCCCGTCCCATGCGTGCCGGTGCTGACCGCTCCCGCAATCGACTGCACGTCGATGTCGCCCAAATTTTCCTGCGACAGACCATTCTCGAACAGCAGCTCGCCAAGCAGCTTCAGCTTCGTTCCAGCCCATACCGTGGCAGTGAAGCCTTCCGGATCGACGCCAACGATTCCTTGCAGCCCATCCAACGAGATTAACAGTTCATCCGTGGCTGCGATCGGCGTAAAAGAATGGCCCGAGCCGACGATCCGCAGCCGCCGGCCCTCCCGTCTGCATACGCGCACCGCCTCCGCCACTTCGTCGACGGAACGCGGCATCCGGATTTCCTGCGGGCGGGCCGTTACCGAGCCCGACCAGTTCGACCAGAGCTTCCCGTTTGCCGGACTACTCGTCACTGTGACGTTTTTTGCAGCGGTTCTCTTATCGCTTCGCGCATCGATACTCATAAGAAGCACTCTCCCATTCCGCGATACGTTGCGTACTCGTCGACGACACGCCCTTGCGAGACCGCGTACAACTTCGTAAAACGCTCGCAAAGCTCGCCTGCCTTCGCATGGCGGAAGAAGACCGGATCACCCGGCTCCAACTGCAGACCGGGCGGCACTAGCAGCGGCGTCTGCACCTCTCCGGCGCCTTCCAGCGAGAACAGCTTTAGCCCTTCCGGCAAGTAAGGCTTCACCTGCTTATCGGCCGCAATCGGACCGGAAGCGGTATAACCGCCCCCCATGCAGGTGACGATATCAGCTCGCGGCCGACGTATGACTTCGACCGCGTAGCCGGCCGCCGGCTTGTATCGGAATTTCTTATAATTATCGAACAGCCCCGGCGAATAGAAGCCCGAACCAGCCGTTATTTCCGTCACCCAAGGCTCCAGCCGCGAACTGTCCATGCTGCCAGTCCCTCCTGCATTGACGAAGCGAAGCGTTTCGCCCTTCAGCGCCTCGTTCAGCTGCTCGACCGCATCGCCGCGCCGTCTGGCGGACAGTCGTACAGAACGCTTTTGAAGCATGCGAACGATACCGTTCTTAAGCGCATTACCAGGCGCGTTGTCTCCAACGCCGGCAATTTGCGCCTCGTAGCCCATCAGTCCGTCGAGCTTGAGCCAAGGCGATCGAATGATATAGTCGGCAACCGGCAATAGCTGGTGGGCCGACTGCAACGGCGAGCGCCAGACGCCGAAATGCAAGCCCGGGTAATCGGATGACATATCAAGATCGAGACAGAGCGGAATGGGGACATGCACCTTTCTCTCTTCCGCAAGCCGTTCAATTTGCCGCACATGAGTGATGGAATCGACCATAAACACAATCGTCCGTCCCTCTTGAATCAACGTGATCAGCTCGGCGATCGCCCCCGGTTCCCATTGGGGATAGCCGAGCAGCAGATCGTCGAAGCCTTGCTTGGCGAGAAATGCCGCTTCTCCAGCCGTGTAGCACATGATTCCTTGGAATGCGGGATCGATGTTCAGCAGCCGGCGCAGTACATCAACGGAACGGATCGACTTGCTCGCCAGCCGCACTTTTTTATCCCCGGCCGCCTTGGCGATCGCCCGCGCGTTATCGTCCAGCTTATCCAAATCGACGAACGCAAACGGTTTCGGTATGCCTGTAAACGCTTCCTTATATTTGTCGTAAGTCGCCATTGCCTCAAGCTCCTTCCTGTATTAAACAACATATTCTGGCAATGGACGAAATATCCTGCAACAGATTTAAAGCGGACAACGACAAAATATACCGTCGCTCGACCTCTGCGTCCCCGTTCAATGCTTACCCTCGGTAGAAAAAGCAAACAGCCCGGCGAATCATCCATTCACCGGGCTGTTTCTATATGGAAGTCTCGGGCTGCTGCGCCGCTTGGCCGCAGGCTCTCGAGAGCCTCAGACTTATCGCTGGCATTGGCGTGCAGGCTATTTCTGCACAATCCGCAAGGCGGCGTCCATAGCGCCAATCACCTTGTCGGTCCAAACGTCGAATTCTTCGTCAACCGTTTGCAGCTCTGGATGAGCCAAAATATGATCGATTGTCCGCTTCATCCCTTGGTCCAGACGAACCGTTGCAACGAAATCGGGCACGAGCCGCTTCAGCTTGCTATTGTCGAACACGACCGTATTCGATTTGTCGCCAAGCAAGCCTCCACGGTAATCATCCAAGCCGCATGCAGCCAAAAACTCGGAGGCTACGTGCACCGCTTTCAGCTCCACGCCAAGCGAGTCAGCTATAATTTCGTAAATTTGATTCCACGTTACCGACTCGTCGGACGTAATGTGCACCGTCTCTCCTAGCGCGTGAATATTACCCATCAGGCCGATAAAGCCTTTGGCGAAGTCGCTGTTATGCGTCATCGTCCACAATGAAGTGCCGTCGCCGTGAATAATGACCGGTTTGCCCTCCAGCATCCGCTTCGCAACCTGCCACGTTCCGTTCCTGCCGTGCACGCCCATCGGAATCGTGCGCTCGTCGTACGTATGGCTCGGACGAACGATTGTGACCGGGAAGCCGTGATCGCGATACAGCTTGTTCAAATAATTCTCGCAGTCAATTTTGTTGCGGGAATATTGCCAATACGGATTGGATAACGGTGTCGATTCCGTAATCCGGTAATCAGACAGCGGCGTTTGGTAAGCGGAAGCCGAGCTGATGAAGATGAACTGCTTCGTCTTGCCGTTAAACAGCCGGTAATCGCGCTCTAAATGAGGCTGCTCGAAGGCAATAAAATCAGCAATGACGTCAAATTTCAAATCGGCGATTAGCTCAGCTACGCGAGCCTCGTCGTTAATATCAGCTTGCAGGATGCGCGCGCCTTCTGGCAGCTCGGCATTGCGGCTGCCCCGGTTAAGCAAGTACAGCTCAGCGCCCTGCTCGATCAATTGTCTCGTTATGGCCGAACTGATCGTGCCCGTTCCGCCGATAAACAATACTTTCATTTCATCCACCTCCGCACATAGTCAATGGCAGCGTGTACACGCTATCCTCTTAACGATAGCACGGATGAACGCCTATTGCCACAGACCTCAAGGACCCTGCTGCCACATCTCGGATCAAGCTTCCTTAAGCAGCAACCAGCTACCCCGCTTCGAAGCCGAGATTGACCGGCGCTTTCGGCAGCGATTCTTGATTAGAACTGTCGGTTGTCGGCGTCTTCTCATCCACTTCCACAAAAGCGAAATTATCGGCCCACACTTTGCCGCTGCCGCTCAGCAGCACGCCGAAGGCGATGGCATGACTGTTCTCCGGCACGTCGAGCACGACCGCATACTGGTTCCAATCGGCCGTTCCCCGTATAGGACGATCTTGCATATTATCGAATTTCAAAGAATCGCCGTTCCGGTTGTCTACGCGCATCCATATCCCAGCCCAGCCGGACTCGACGCCCTCCGCCTTCGCAAACGCCGTTAGCTTCAGCCGCTTCCCGGCGTACGCCTCAGCGCTGAACAACTGCATGAGCGTCACAAAGCCGCTTGTCTGCTTGCCATTCGCCTGCAGCAGCACCGATGCTGTTCCCATATGCGCTTCCTTCGCGTCCACCGAGACCGAATATCCCTCCACCTGTTGCCCGGTTACCATCCACCCTTGCGGCACTTGTCTTTGATCCATCTTTGTAGGCTCTCCCTTCGTTTTCGCCAGAGATCTCGAGTAGCTGCGATATTGCCCCGGTGTCAGCTGGAACACTTTCTTAAATGCTCTCGTGAACGCCTCTTGCGACTGAAAATGGTAGTTGAACGCAATGTCCAAAATGCGCTCGTTCGTATGCGCCAAATCGGCGGCTGCCTTCGTCAGCCTACGGTTGCGGACATATTCCGCCACGGTATGGCCGACAAGACGGTAAAACAGCCGATAAAAATGCTGTTTCGAAAACAATCCCGCCTTCGACACCTGCGGAAGGCCGATCGGCTGCGACAAATGCCGTTCGATATACGCAAGCGACGCCTGCACCTGCCGCCTATGCCGTTCTTCGTTCGTCCCCATGTCCGCTCCCTCCCCGTTTCATTTCCCGCCTTAACCTTACCATGGATGGAAAAGTTCTCTTTTGATTTATTTTCTCATCTTTCGGCTCAAAACCGAAATCAGTGCTTGACTATAAGTGAGGGGAAATACTGCGGGTCAGAGGGTTCTTCCGATCGCCATTAAAGCCTGATTCCTTTATTTAATAGAGGTTTGAGGTAGGAATCATGCTTTAAAAGCGACCACTGCCGTTTCTCCAGAATCCCTCTGTCCCTTCGCTACTCTCATCTTTGCCGTCAAGAACTGATTTTGATGTAGAACCCATCTTTCGTTCATTCCTTTCTTGTTTGTACGTTCGGCTTTCGCCAACGGATGCACCCGAGCATAAAAAAAAACGGCCCCGCGCTCAGGGGCGCAGAACCGTTTCAATCATTATGGAAGACAGCAGTCGCTATCGTGTTGGCACGCAGCTCAGGCGCCAGACGCTTGTCGCGAGATGCGTTCTTCTTAAGCGGCCGCCTCTTCGGCTGCCTCCTCTTTCTTTTTAGAAAGGAGCAGATTCAGTACAATCGCTGTCACTGAGCCGGACACGATGCCGTTTTGCAGCAGCATTTTCGCAAAATCGGGCAGCTGATTGAAAATTTGCGGCATGGCCGCGGAGCCGAGACCGACGGCAATGCTCGTTGCGGCGATGAGCAGGTTGCGCTCCTTACGCAGGTTCACTTCCGACAGAATCGCAATGCCCGAAGCGGCGACGGAACCGAACATGACGATCATTGCGCCGCCGAGAACCGCGCTTGGAATAATAGTCGTGATCGTTGCAAGCTTAGGCAACAGACCGAGAATGACCATAATACCGCCAGCCGCAAAAATAACGTCGCGCGACTTCACGCGAGTGAGCGAAATGAGGCCGACGTTTTGCGAGAACGCGGTGTAAGGAAAGGCGTTGAAAATACCGCCGAGCATAATCGCCGCGCCTTCCGAGCGAAGGCCGTTCACGATTTGCCGCTGTTCAACCTTCTGATCGGTCGCCTTGCCGACAGCAAGGTAGACGCCGGTCGACTCGACCATGCTGACAATATTGACGATAATCATCGTCACAATCGCCGTTATGCTCAACTGAGGCGTACCGAAGTAGAACGGCTGAGCCACGCTGAACCACGATGCTTCGCCTACCGGAGCAAAGCTGATCATCCCCATTGCATAGGCGACAACCGTACCTGCCACGAGTCCAACAAGAACGGAAACAGCGCGCAGAAACCCTTTGGCAAAACGATTGACCAGCAAAATAACGACTAGCGTGATGAGCGCCAGCAGCAGATTCTCAGCACTGCCGTACGATGGCGATTTATCATCGCCGCCCGCCACGTTGTTCATCGCCACTGGAATAAGCGACAGACCAATGATGGTCACAACAGAGCCGGTTACAATCGTGGGGAAAAACTTAAGCAGCTTGCCGTATAGCGGCGCGGCCAGGACGACGAATATACCCGATATAATGATAGCTCCGTAAACCGTCGCCAGATTGGTTGCGGATGCGATCGCAATAATCGGACCTACCGCCGTAAACGTACAGCCCAGAATAACCGGCAGTCCGCTGCCGAAATATTTCGTGCCCATTACCTGCAAGATCGTCGCAAGTCCGCATGTAAACAAATCGGCCGCGATCAAATACGCCATTTGCGTAGGGGTCAGGTTGAGCGCGCCGCCGACAATCAAAGGTACGACTACCGCGCCCGCGTACATCGCCAGCACATGTTGAAAACCTAGTGTAACAACTCTCTGTTTGCTTAACATCCGACTAAACCTTCTCCTTTATGGCTGCAGGGCTGTCCGCCTCTGCAAAATGAATCTCGCCCGGCGACATTTTAGTGATTCGGGCCAGCGAATGAACCTCCACACCCATCTCCTCAAGCAGTCCCCGGCCTTCTTGGAATCCTTTCTCGATCACGCAGCCTACGCCGGAAAGCGTTGCTCCCGACTCGCGCACGATGTTGACTAGGCCAACCAACGCAGCGCCCGTAGCGAGAAAATCGTCGACGATCAGCACATTATCGTCCGGTCCCAAGTATTTTTGCGAGATGCTTACCTGATACGTTTCTTGACGGGTAAACGAATGAACCGGAGCCGTATACACCTGCTCCGCCAGCGTCACCGCTTTTTTCTTTTTCGCATAAATGAACGGTACGTCAAGCGCAATGCCCGTCGCCATCGCGAATTGGATGCCGCTCGCTTCAATCGTCAATACCTTTGTGATTGGCTTGCCTGCGAAAATCCGCTTGAACTCCTGGCCGATTTCAAGCGCCAGCGCCGTATCAACCTGATGATTCAGAAACGAATCGACCTTCAGCACCGTGTCGGACAAAATTAATCCTTCCCGGCGAATTCTTTCTTCCAATGCTCTCATTTTTCGTGCCGTCCTCCTTTTTCTTCAAACAAAAAAAGGACAAACTCCTCGAGCCTGCCGCTCAAGATAAGCCTGTCCCTACAAATACTATTCTTCATGAAGCACACATTCCCGCTTCTCGCACCCGGTTTTCGAGCCGAAAAAGAACGGTGGCCTAAGCCAGAACGCGTACTCACTCATAGTCGGACAATTGCATTGGTTATCCGGTAGAAACTCATGGGCCATATTCCCAAAATTATATGAGAGCCGCGCCGTTCCAACGAACGGCCGCGAAAACACATTCTTTATACTACACACTCTTTCCATTGCTTACAAGTGGAATTTATTATTTTTCGACATTTTTCGCCGATCGTCATCGTTATTGTGCTTTTAAGTAGTCCAGTAATATTCTTTTCATTAAAGCGAGCTGTCTGTCCGCCTCCACATCAGGCTCCAATTGCATGATGCTGCGCTGCTGCGACAGCTTTTTTGCAAAAATAGCGTAGTTGTTGACGACGGTCGTGAGTGTCTCGTACACTGCAATATCAGAACGAATCGAGCCGTCCTTTATTCCCGCTTCAATAATACCGGAATAGGCGGCCGACACTTTTCTGTAAATGACATTGAATTGCTCCATGCCTTCCAACGCTTGTCCCGCATGCGCGGCATAGCTGTCGAAGTTCTCCAGAAATTTCGTATAACGGTCTGTTCCGCCAGAAAGCGGCGCGGCAAAGTAGTCAAACAGCTTTTCCAATTTCTCCAGGCAGGTCAGCTCCAGCTCGTTGATCGACTGAAATTGCTCGTAGACCGTTTCCAGCATGCCGGTCGCTACGGCAACGATCAGCTTCTCCTTTTTCGGAAAATAACGGAACAGCGTCGCAATGCCAATACCAGCCTCTTCCGCAATATGATGCATGGTCGTTTTCTCAATGCCTTTATCGGTAAATAAACGCTCGGCCGTCTCGAGAATCCACGTCTCCCGCTGCTGTCTATTCTCGCTTAACTCTCGTTCATATCTTTCTCTCGGCTCCAACGCCACCCTACCTTCCTGTATCCAATTGGAAATTGCCCACCTATTATATCCTCTTATTCTTTCGGTTTGCAACATTTCGGTAAATTGGGAAAATGTAAATAATATGCTTATTATCGACACGATACGTCTTATATCAAAGTGTTTTCCAAGTGATTCATTTCATATAGAAAAGAGATGTTGATATCGCCGTATCAAACCGGACTGTGCTGGATTTCGTGCAATTCTAAATCATTATCCGATTAAAAATGCCACCGACCTGCTGCTTCTGCTGGTCGGTGGCATCCTTCGTTTAAAGAGTCTGATTTCACTGCTAGCTGCGGTGATAACGTTTAAGGAGCAGATTTAGCCAAGGCGAACAACCTCATCGCCTGCTCGGCCGTTTTCTCCAGCAATTCGGCCGTTCGTTCCATCGCTTCCGCAAGCGGCATCGGCTGGTCGAGAATGCCAAACACAGCGGTAATACCCCGCTCGTGCAGCTCTGAAATCCCTTCGCCGACCGATCCTGCCAATACGATGGCCGGTACACCGTGAGTCGCAGCTATGCCAGCAACGCCAAGCGGCGTCTTTCCTCCGGCGGTTTGCGCGTCGATTCGCCCTTCGCCAGTGATGACCAGATCGGCGTTTGCGATTGCTTCCTTCAAGCCGATGCTGCGGGCGACAAGCGGCGCTCCCGGCTCCAGACGCGCCTTCAGAAATGCAAGGACGCCTCCCGCCGTTCCTCCAGCTGCGCCGGAACCCGGTATGGCGTGAACGGATACACCTGCCGTTGCTGCAATAATGTCTGCAAAGCGAGTTAATGCGCGGTCAAGCTCCGTCACCATCTCCGGCGTTGCGCCTTTCTGCGGCCCAAAGACAGCCGACGCTCCATTCGGTCCAACAAATGGATGATCGACGTCACAGGCGACTGCAAATTCGCATTCCGCCAGCCTGGCATCGAGATTTTCGGAGCGGATTTCAGCCAGCTTGTTCAGCTCGCCGCCGCCATAGCCAATCTCTCGGCCTTCATCGTCCAGCAATTGCAGGCCAAGCACCTGCAGCATGCCCGCGCCGCCATCATTCGTTGCACTTCCGCCTAGCGCTAATATAAACCGGCGAACGCCATCGTCAAGAGCTTGGCGAATCAGTTGTCCAAAGCCGAATGTGGTTGTACGAAGCGGATTGCGGTCCTCTGGATCCAACAAATACAAGCCAGACGCTGCCGCCAGCTCTACGACCGCCGTCTCCCCGTCTCCCAGCAACCCGTAGTGCGATTCCGTCGGCGCGCCTAGCGGGCCCGACACTCTTACCGGAACCAGCTTTCCATTGGTAGCTGCGATAAGGCACTGCATCGTCCCTTCGCCGCCGTCAGCCATCGGCAGAATGATCGTCTCGCTGTGCGGGGCTGCCCGCCTTACTCCCTTTGCGATGGCTTCGCCCGCTTGAGGAGCGTCCAAGCTTCCTTTGAAGGAATCGGGAGCGATTACGATACGCACCATTTAATTATAGCCCCTCTCCTCTGCGCTGTTGACGATAGCATACCCATTACATGTCAATTCCTCTATCATTTCCGTTAACTATTACAGCTCAGTTGCTGCAGCGCGACCGGCGGAGCGGCCGGAGAACAGGCAACCGCCAAGGAAGGTGCCCTCCAGCGCGCGATAGCCGTGCACTCCGCCGCCGCCGAAGCCGGATGCTTCGCCCGCGGCATACAGGCCCGAGATCGGCTGCCCTTCCGCGTTCAGCACACGTCCGGACAAATCGGTTTGCAAGCCGCCCAATGTTTTGCGGCTGACGATATTTAGACGGACAGCGATAAGCGGCCCGTTTTTCGGATCGAGTAATTTATGCGGCTTGGCGGTACGAATAAGTTTATCTCCGATATAATGGCGGGCACCGCGAATGGCGGTCACCTGCAAATCCTTCGTGAACTTGTTGTCCATCTCGCGGTCTCTCGCGATCAGCTGTCGTTCAATGGCCGCCGGATCGAGCAAAGACTGGCCGCTCAGCTTGTTCATCCCTGCTACAAGCTCCCCAATGTTCCGGGCAATGACAAAATCCTCACCCTTATCCATGAACGCCTGAACCGGACCAGGTGCGCCAGGCAATACCCGCGACAGCACCTTGCGCACGCTTTTGCCCGTCAAATCGGGATTTTGCTCGGAGCCGGACAACGCAAACTCTTTTTCGATAATTTTCTGCGTTAAAATAAACCAAGAGTAGTCATATCCGGTCCTCTGAATCGCCTCCAGCGTTCCGAGTGTATCGAAGCCTGGGAAGTTGGGAGCCGGGAAGCGGTTGCCATTGGCGTCCAGCCAGATGGAGGAAGGTCCCGGTAAAATGCGAATGCCGTGATTGCTCCAAATCGGATTCCAGTTGGCCAGCCCTTCGGTATAATGCCACATCCGGTCGCGGTTGACGATTCGGCCTCCCGCCTCCTCCGCAATGCCGAGCATCCTCCCGTCTACGTGAGCAGGCACGCCGGACAGCATACGGGCGGGCGGCTGGCCTAACCGGCTAGGCCAGTTGCGCCGCACCAGATCGTGATTGCCGCCGATACCGCCGCTCGTAATGAGCACAGCTCCGGCCTCGTACTCAAACTGTCCAATTACCTCCCGCGAGCTTGCCTCACCGCGCGCCGCATCGCTCGGTTCCAGAATGGAACCGCTTGCACCAATGATCGCGCCATTGTGCTCCGTCAAGCTGTCGACCCGGTGCCGCGGACGGTATTCAATTCGCCCAGTCTCCATATGGCTGCGCACACGCCGTTCGAACGGCGCCACCAGTCCCGGTCCCGTTCCCCAGACGATATGAAAGCGAGGAACGGAATTGCCGTGGCCTTCAGCCAAATAACCGCCTCTTTCCGCCCAGCCGACAACCGGAAAAAACCGGACGCCCATCCCGTGCAGCCAAGCCCGCTTCTCTCCCGAGGCGAAATCGACGTACGCCTCGGCCCATTTCCGGCCCCAGAAGTCTTCATCCTCCTCCCGGTCGAAGCCGGCCGAACCGAGCCAGTCCTGCAGCGCCAGCTCCTTCGAATCCTTCACGCCCATCCGCCGCTGCTCCGGCGAATCGACAAGGAACAGCCCGCCGAACGACCACCACGCCTGGCCGCCAAGAGATGCTTCCGGCTCTTGATCGAGCAGCAGCACCTTTTTACCCGCGTCGGCGATTTCAGCTGCTGCCGCGAGGCCTGCAAGTCCTGCTCCGATTACGATCGCATCTGCACGAGCCGATACATTTGTCTGCGCCACCTGAACTCCCCCTCATTCATCTTCTGACGTTCTCCAAATTCAGCCTTATTATACCTAAATTTCTCCAACCGGATAAGCCTTTTTACTTTCTTTCCGCCTAGCAGGACATATACCCAACCCATTCCCGCAACCGCAACATAGTCTAATGTGTACTCAACATGCAAGGAGGTGCATTTCATGTCCGGTTTCGTTGGCGGCGCTTTTACAAACACTGGTGTTATTCTCGTTCTGTTCATCCTCTTAGTCATCATCGCATGCAGCTGTGGCATCTTTGGCGGTGGCTTCGGCTACTAATTTCATACGCTTAATGCCTCCGTGCGCAGGAATCGCCTTTTTGCCCCTGTCATAAAATAAGCAGAAAGCCCATCCCGAAATCGATTCTCCGTTCGTCTTGAAGCGCATCTATTGATTGCGCTTCAAGCCTGCAGAGGAACGCCTAGGGGTGGGCTTTTTGTGTCGTGCGCAGCCCCTTCCTCCGCATTATATTCGGTGACTCGAGCATGATAACTTAATAACCCATTAGGAATATGCTTACTTTTATTGAGAAACATTAATTTATATAGTATAATAAAATCAATCATAAAGGAGGCGACCTAACATGACCGAATCGACACCAACTTTTGAAATAGGAATCAGTACTTTTTTAGAGGCGCTGCCTCATCCGGCTACAGGCCAAACCATTTCTCATGCCGAGCGATTGCGCAACGCCGTCGAAGAGATTAAGCTAGCCGACGAAGTCGGCCTCGACGTCTACGCGATCGGCGAGCATCATCGTCCCGATTATGCAGCATCGGCTCCCGCTGTCATTCTGGCCGCGGCCGCTTCCGTCACGAAACGCATCCGGCTCTCCAGCGCGGTGACGGTATTGTCGTCTGACGATCCCGTACGCGTCTATCAGCAGTTCTCGACTGTAGACGCACTGTCCAACGGGCGAGCCGAAATTATGGCTGGCCGGGGCTCTTTTATCGAATCATTCCCTCTGTTCGGCTACAATTTGAACGACTACGACGAGCTGTTCGAAGAGAAGCTGGAGCTGCTGCTTAAAATAAGAGAGACGGAACGCGTATCATGGCGAGGCGGCCATCGTCCCGCTATCGACAACCTTGGCGTCTACCCGCGCTCCGTTCAAGAGCCTCTGCCGGTCTGGGTCGGCACAGGCGGCAATCCGGAATCGGCGGTGCGCGCAGGTATGCTAGGCCTGCCGGTTGTATTCGCTATTATTGGAGGTATGCCGGAACGATTCGCTTCGCTGGTTCAGCTCTATAAAGAAGCGGCGGCGAAAGCCGGTCATGACCCCAGCAAGCTGCAAATTGCGACTCACTCGCACGGCTTTCTAGCTGATACAACCGAACAGGCAGCATCGACCTTCTTCCCTTATACGTCGGCGCAAATGAATAAAATCGGCCGTGAGCGGGGCTGGCCTCCATACAGTCACGAAGCTTTCGACGCGGCCCGCAGCCTGCGCGGCGCGCTCTATGTCGGCGATCCCGAGTACGTAGCCGAGAAGATCGTCCTGCTTCGCAAAAACTTGGGTATAAGCCGCTTCTTGATGCATTTGGATGTTGGAGCGATGCCTCCTCGCGAGATGCTTCATGCAATCGAGCTGCTCGGCGACAAAGTCGCTCCGCTTGTACGCAAAGAGCTAGCGAGAATCGAATCGACGAAATAAATCGGCGTCGACGAAACGCATTATAAATTAGAAAGACGCACCCGACTTCGTTTAACGCGAAATTGGGATGCGTCTTTCTTTTTATGGTGCTAGCTTGTTTGAACTCTCCATCTGGCTGCGAACAGCATTTGCAGAGACAACCCGCTCGTTCCCCTCATCTAGATTAATATTTAAGCAGCCGGCGCTGCCCCCTCAGAGTTCATTAAAAGGAATAAGATCGAAAAATCATACATAATTTTGCGAAAACCGGAATTTTGGACGATTATATTCGAAAATTCATACATAATCGACGCTTTTGACCAAATCCCGTAAATTATATATGAAATTTCATACATATTGAAAAAACGGCCTCTTTCGTTTCTCCAGAAGCCCTCTGCCCCTTCGCTGCTCTCTCCTACTCAAACAAACACTGATTTTAAGTTTAAGCCAAGAAACCATAATGAAAAAGAAGACCGTCATTATCGTAACCGACGGGTTTTTCTCCAAATTCGAAAAAAGCGAATGCCAATTGCATCCGCTTCTTGCGTTAACCGCCCCCCTTAGGATACGGACGCGCCCACTGATTCGTTTTTCCCGATTAACACATTGTTGATTTCTTCTCGTCCCGCCCTATGCACCGTATTGCGCCCTCCGTCCTTCGAACGGTAAAGCGCCCGGTCCGCCGCTTTCAGCAGCCGATCGATCGCACCCTCCTCTTCATAAGGAAAGTCCGATTCGGCAACGGCAATACCGAAGCTCGCCGTCAAATAGACGGTGTTCATCGGAATTTGCAGCGGTTGTCCGGCAATCCCTGCTCGCAGCCTGTGCGCGGCCGCCTCTGCTTGCTCGCCCGTCAAGCCCGGCATCGCAAGCACGAATTCCTCGCCGCCGTAACGGGCAAATACGTCCTCCGGCCGCAACAGACTGCGGCATACACCGACAATGTGCGTTAGCGCGCGGTCGCCGGCATCATGACCGAATTCGTCGTTAATCCGTTTGAAGTGGTCGATATCGAATAAAACTAGTGCAAGCGGCGTTTGATTAGACGAAGACCGCCACAGAAGCGATTCGCTTAAATGAATGAAATGCATCCGGTTATATACGCCGGTCAGGCCGTCATGATAAGCGAGCTTGCGAAGCTGCTCCTGCAGACGCACCATCTCCGTTACATCGATCAGGACAATCAGACGGCCGATCTGCTGGCCATTGCGATTTCGCACAGCCGAGACGCGCACCTGATAATGCATCGACTTATCTCCGAGCCGCCATGCAATCTCTTCCTGCCCGCCCTCCGTCAAATCGACGGTCTCGACTGGAGTCATATCCAGCGCCACATCAGTGTGCAAGCGCCACAACGGCTCCAACGAACGACCGACTGCTGCAGGCTTCAGCTCCGGCATAATGAGAGCGGCGGCTTTATTATAGTCAACCAGCCGATTGTCGTGATCCAGCACAAATACACCGTCGCTCATGCTCTCAAACAAATAGTCACGGGCAATGGGAGCGACGTTCAGCATCCCCTTCGACGCAAGCGCCCACAAATAGAGCGCAGCCGTAACGGCCATGATAACCGGAATCGGATCCATGCCTTGAGGCGTCAAATTACCCAAATAAGCAAAGTCGCCAATAATCGGAAGCAGCAAACCGAGCATCATCGAAATGTGCTGCGGACGATAGCTTGATTTCATCCGGTTCCAATGGACGAGCAGCAGAACAAGACCGCCAATCATACAACCGAATGTATACGCGCCTTGAATGATGTACCATGGGCCTGCATCCAGTTCCACCCTAAGAAAGGCTACTCCTGGGCTTACCGTCACCGAGCGGTAATAAAAATGATGCCATTCGTTGGTCAGCACGAGCGCTATCGTGATGATCGGCATCACAAACATGCCCTTTTTGAGAGCGGGCTTTAGAAAACGATCCATGCCAAGAAAATGAATAATCAGCAGCAGGCTGAGCGGCGGCAGCAACGGCATGCCTAAATATTCGAACTTGATCCAAAGCATAACCTCGGCGAGCGTATCGGCCGACTTCTCCAGTGCCGAACCAAACGTATATACGGCGGAAAACAAGCTAAGCGCGATAAAAGCTTTCGCCATCGGCTGCTTGGAGCGATTGAACCAAACGTAAATGCCCATGATGAGATTGATAACGCCTGCCGTTACCATGAGCGTAATAACAGCGGAATAAGGGGTTCCCATGCGCAATCACACTTCGCTTTCGAGCCGGACCCGCGCCGTCCGAGGCACTGGGCGGGCTAATCCCGAATCTATTGATTTGATCCTATCACAAAAGGATGGGATTGTGGTAGAACGTTGTCGATTTATGAAAAATAATCCATTAAAAAATACTCATTTCTTTCGCAATGAACAGACACATATCCGTGACAATCTCGGTCTCAAACAGCCTATAAACTTTGATTGTAATCTTCCGTTCACGCTCCGTTCATCTAACAGCCTTACATTCGGAAGGCAAGGGGGAGGGAACGTTATGATAATGGCTTGGAAAGAAATGAAGCGCAGTAAAGCAAAATTTATGATTTTAGGCTCTATCGTGTTTCTCGTCAGTCTGTTGACCTTTCTCATCTCGGGATTGGCCAACGGTTTGTCGCAGGATAATTCGGCACTCATCAAGGATTTGCCGGATGGACGCTTTTATATGGATAAGGATGCGGAAGGGACGTACTCGTTCTCGCGGATCGAGCCCGCTGCGCAAGAAGCGGCAATTAAGGAAGGAAACGGAGCGGCTGCGTTATCGATTCAAATGGGCTTTGTTGTTGATAAAAATGGACGGCAGCACGGAGCCGCTTTTGTCGCCTCGACTGAATCCGAGCAGTTCTTCCGCTCGAAACCGGGCGAGATCGTCCTCGACCGTTCTCTTGAAAAGGAAGGCATTCAAATCGGAGATCGGCTGACTAATCGCCAATCGGATGGGGAATGGACGGTAACAGGGTTTGTGGACGGCAAAAAGTTCAGCCATGCCCCAGTCGCTTATATTGCCGTTGAAGATTACCAAAGCATGTACCGAGCGGAGGGTATGCAGATGCTGTTCGTTCCGGATAAAGACGGGCTGAAGACCGTTCCGGACGGCTTGCAAGCCTACTCGAACAAGCAGTTTTTGGACTCTATTCCGAGCTATAAAGCGGAGCAAATGTCGCTGAATATGATGATCTGGTTTCTTATTGTAATTAGCGGCATGCTGTTCGCTATCTTCTTCTATATGATGAATGTACAAAAAATCGGTCTGTACGGGATTTTGAAAGCAATCGGCGTTCGTACGAGCACGCTGTTCGGCATGATATGGACGCAAATGCTGATTGTGACCGTCGCCGCTCTGGCGCTGTCCATCCTGCTTAGTCAGTTGTTCGATCTGTTTGGCCCTGAAGGAATGCCTTTCCAACTAACGTTGAACGCTACTGTTATGCTATCGCTGCTGTTTCTTGTTATCGGGCTGCTCGGCGCTACGCTTTCCGGCTGGCAAATCCGGAAGGTTGAACCTCTGACAGCTATTCAGCAAGGGGAGGTGTAGACGGATGAACGCATTTTCGATACAAGATGTGACAAAAACGTTTGCCAGCGGCGATACCGAGGAGCAGGTGCTGAAGGGCGTGCGGCTAACGCTGCAGATGTCGGAGGTTACCGCCCTGGTAGGTGCATCAGGATCAGGAAAAAGCACGCTTTTGACCATTGCGGCGGGACTGCAAAAAGCCACCTCCGGCGAGGTTCGCTTCGGAGACCGCAACCTGACGGCAATGACGGAGACAGAGCGCCGGGACGTTCGCGCCCGCGAATTCGGCTTTATTTTTCAATCGGCGCACCTGGTGCCGTTTCTAACCGTTGAGGAACAGCTGCTGCTCATGCTGAACGTCTCCGGCAACCGAAGCGGCAAGCGCGAGCAAAAAGAAGCGGTCGCCCGGATGCTGGAACTGGTCGAGATGACTCATCGCCGCAGCGCCTATCCTTCCTCCCTGTCTGGCGGGGAGAAGCAGCGCGTCGCCGTCGCCCGCGCGTTAATCCACCAACCGAAAATCCTGTTCGCTGACGAGCCGACGGCCAGCCTCGATTCTCGCAGATCACGCGACGTTATGACACTGATTCGCGATTTAACGAAGCGCCTCGGCATCGCAACACTGCTCGTCACCCATGACGAGGAAATGCTCCCATTCGCCGATCGCGTCATCGCGATGAAGGACGGACTAATCGTACGGCAAGACGGGCAATAGCAGGAAGAGAAGGAAGAGAAGGAGGAGGGCTGAGCCCTCCTCCTTCTCCTGTTTTCTGCACCGTGCACACCTTCTGGGCGAGCGATGCTATCGAGGCACGCTGTGCTCAGTCACACTTTAGCGGTCAAATCTGGATTCAGTACATGTTCCATAATGTTCACACACCAACTTTTAGCATGCTCCACCACCACTCCACTCACTCTAGCAACTAAATAAATGCAGTTTGGCAGTTATTCAATTGATTTTCTCTACTCAGTAGCGCAATAACTGCTTTTTTGCAGTTATTTCCTGCCTCGGACCTCCATTTGCGCATATATCCCAACCAATAACTGCCTTTTAGCAGTTATTCCTTCTCTACGGGTCAGAAAAAGAAAAATAACTGCATTTCAGCAGTTATTTCGGTCCATTCCTTTGCCCAGTCGGTGTTACACAACGACCGGCACCTTAGTCGTTCGTCAAGATTGGCGCTGGATGTGACGGCAATGGCAACAGCAACGAAACGGCAGCATTATCAGCTGGAGCTACCTTTACAGCAATCTCAGAGCTCGAGCACCCGCAGAGCACCCTAAGAGAACCCACAGAGCACCGCAGCCCGCCCTCACTGCTTCATCAAACTCTGCTGCGTCGAAGCTTGAATTGGTAGGCGATGTAAGGCATTCCGGTGAAAATGAGTCCAATCAGCGCGACGAAGCCTAGTCCCCAGCCCACTAGATTCACCCAGTCCGGCAGCCAGCCGCTCAATCCGATTTCCCTCACTGGCCAGAATACGAGGACCGCGATCAACAGAGGCAGCGCGGCCTTGCCAACAACGTTTATCTCCCGCTCGTAACGCTCGATCACTGATGCTTTATCCGTATAGATCGGCTGCGTCCCGGTCGGAGCGCGGAAAATATGAAAACTCTCGCCCGCCGAGCATACATGCGTCCAGCCTGCGGCCTCGAAAATGGCATAATATTCTTCGTCCGGCTTTTCGCAATAGTCGACCTCGTACACCACTTCCAGCGCTTCGCTTTTTCTCAACCAATAGCCAAACGGCGCAAAGCTCTCCAGCACCCAGCCCTTTCGAGCATATTTGCCCAGTTTGCGCATATCGCTCTTCTCCGAGAACGCCAAACCCCCGCTCGATACATATTTCCTCGTTCTCATCCTGCCTCTACCGCCCTTCTCCTTTTAATAACTGCTCGGCATGCCGCACCATTTCACGGCGCCGTTCCGTCTCGCTGTGCAGCAGCGCAATGCCTTCCGCCGTAGCACCGTACGTTTTCCTTTTCTCATCGCCGTCCTCCTCCAGCCGGATAAATCCAGCCGCAAGCAGCTTCTTAATCGTCGTATACAACGACGCAGGCCCCACTGTCAGTCGGCCTCCGGTCATCGACTCAATTTCTTGCATAATGAGATAACCGTGCTTGGGAACCACAACGGACAGCAAAATGTAAAAAGCCGTATCCGTCAGCTCGCCCATTTCCAGCGTATCGTTTCTAGGCATCGTCTTTTCCCTTTCTATATCGTTAAATGATATATCGTTAAATGTAATATATCATTTAACGATATATAAAACAATAAAAAAATGCCCATTCCGGTAAACCACAAACCGGAAATAGACATTCTGCTTTTATATAAGAAGGACGGGGGCTGTTAAATCGCTTGTAGCCACACGCACGGGCCAGATCGGCTATCTGGCTCGCCGTTTCAAAACCGCCGGTAAATCCAGCCCTGACCAGCCCCTGTCACAGCGCCAAGAAAGCGCCTTTTCCAACAAGCCGACGCCTGTTTCTAACGATTAAACAAAGCGGCAGCACCGATAATACCAACATCGTCCTTCAAATCGGCCGGAACGATGTCGTACGTGCCGCGATAAGGCTTCATGACGCATTCCTCCGTCTTCTTCCGAAGCGCCGAGAACAGCAACTCGCCCGCCTTACTGACGCCGCCGCCAATGACGATGCGGTCCGGATTAAACGTATGAACCGCGTTCGCCAAGCCGATCGCCATATAATCCGTCGTCTTGTCGATCACTTCAACCGCGACAGCGTCACCGCGCTTCGCAGCTTCGAATACATGACGAGACGAGATCGGCTCCCCGCTTGCGACCGCAAGCTCGGCGATAAGCGAAGACCGTTCGCGCATATGCCGCAGCGCGGCATCACGGATCGCTGTGCCGGACGCAAAAGCTTCCCAGCAGCCCTGTCTGCCGCAGCTGCATACCGGCCCGTCGGGATCGACGGTCAAATGCCCGAGCTCTCCGGCAAACGAATGAGTTCCGAACAGCAGCTTGCCATCCATGACAATGCCCGCTCCGATACCGGTGCTGAACGTCACATAGACCATATTGTCTGCGCCTTTGCCTGCGCCCCTCGCATATTCGCCCCAAGCCGCGGCATTCGCGTCGTTCACGACCTGCACTTCGACGCCGAGATCGGCTTCCATCCACTGCTTGAGCGGCACGTTGTCCCACTCGGGCAGGTTGGTACCGTTAATAACAATCCCGTCACGGCTGTTCACCGCGCCGGGAGAAGCTAGGCCGACACCGATAAGCGGCTTGCCGTCCGCAACGGAACGGACCAAGCCAGCCATTCGTTCAACAACCTCTTGTGCGGTACGGGCTCCTGCCGTTTCCAGCTGCTCCCGCTTCAGCACCATGCCATTGCCGTCGAGCAGCGCCGCGGCGATCTTCGTACCGCCCAAGTCGATGCCGACGACATAGCTTTGTTCGTTTTGCATAGCAATCTTCACCTTTTTCTGTCTATTTCCTCTAGCATGAGCGAAGACTGTCCGCTAAGTCGCGCAAAGCGACGGGATCGATTGGCGATAACGAATCGCCGCCGTATCGAACTGCCGATCCAAAATGTACCTCTTCCACTCCCGTTGTCTCTATAAATGACTCAATACCTTGCCGTTTCAAACCGCTGCCGGCCAATATTTGCACATGCCCGTCTCGCGACGCTTCGACCAGACGGCGCATTGCCGGCATCGATTGCGGCGCGGGAGCCGGACCGGCTGAGGTCAATATCCGCTTAATAGACGGATACTGCCAAAGCGTGCGCAAGCCGGCCAATTGATCCTCCAGCTCGTCGAACGCCCGGTGGAAGGTCACGTCGAGGCTGCCCGCAAGCGGCAGCAGCCGATCCAGCGCGCGCTCATCGATGCGCCCTTCCGCCGTTAAAGCGCCCAGCACAATGCCGGACGCCCCGCTGTCCGCGATCGCCCGAACTTCCGCTTCCATCGTCTGCAAATCCTGCTCCGAGTAAACAAAGGAACGGCTGTGCGGCCGGACCATTGCAAACACGGGAATGCTTACCGTCTTCGCCGCTTGCTGGACGAGTCCGATCCCCGGCGTCAAGCCGCCTTCGGTAAATGCCGTAATCAGCTCGAGCCGGTCGGCACCGTTTGCCTCGGCGACAATAACGTCATCCATGCAAGTTGAGATCACTTCCAGTTTCATCTGCTCTCCATCCTTCCGTTCACACAGTCGTCCGGCTGGCCTCCAGCACGGCGTAATCGGCGAGCAATCGCGCGCCATAGCCGGTCGCGCCCGCTTCCGAATAGCCAGCGTCCTGCTTGTACTGCACGGTATTAGCCATATCGATATGCGTCCACTTCATGCCGCTCGCGACAAAACGGCGAATAAACAACGCCGCGATAATCGCTCCGCCATAAGGCGATGTGCCGACATTTCGCAAATCGGCATAGAGGCTGTGAAGCTCGCTCTCGTATTCGTCCATTAAAGGCATCGGCCATAGCCGTTCCCCGTTACGCTCGCCGATCGATACAAGACCCGCCGCCATGTCCGAATCGCCCCAAATGCCGGCGATGCCAAGACCGAGCGCCGAACCTACGTTGCCGGTCAGCGTAGCGATATCGATGACTTTCTCAGCGCCGATATTGGCAGCGTGAAGCAGCGCGTCAGCAATAATCAATCGCCCTTCGCCGTCCGTGTTCGCGATCTGTACGGTCAAGCCATTCGGATAGCGGATAACGGAGGACGGCAGCGTCGCATTCGCATCGGGCACGTTTTCCACCACCGGAATAAGCGCCGTCACGTTCACCGCAGCGCGCGAACGGATCATAATATCCATAGCCCCGACGACTGCCGCCGCTCCACCCATGTCCATACGGGCATCGCTAATATCGCTCGCTGTCTTCGCGTTCATGCCGCCCATATCAAATGTTACGCCCTTCCCGATCAGAGCGAGCATCGGAAGATCGGCTCCGCCCTCGTAACGGATTTCAACGAGCGCCGGTTCATACTGACTGCCTGCTCCGACTGTCAGCAAGCCGTTCATCTGCCGCTCCTCAAGCTCGCGACCGCGGTAAACATGGACATGCACGCCTTGTCCGAATTGACCGAAATGCTCCTCCATCCATGCCGCAAAACGCTCCGGATGAAGCGTACCCGGCGACTCGTTGACCAGGTCACGGGTCAGCATCGCCCCGGCAGCGCGGATGCGGGCTTTTTCAAGGACACTTGCCATAACATCCTTGCTCAGCTCAGGCCAATCATTCGACTGAAGCCGTAAGGCGACCGTCTCGTCCGAACGCGTCTTATTCCGATAAGGCTGGAAACGGTACAAGCCGAGCTGCCAGCCTTCAATCCATGCTTGCAGCCAGTCAGCGGAAGCCAAGCCTTCGCCGCCACGCCCATAGGCGGCCGCGTCCCGAACCAAAGCAGCTCCGGTCCGTCCTTCTCGCAGCATCGCACGGGCGGCGCGGCCGCCAGCGCGGCGAACCGCCTCCAGCGTCGTTCCGACGCGTACACCCATGCCGATTGCGACGATATCCGGCTCTCCTTCAGATCGCCCGAACAGCCAAGTTACGCCGCCTTCGCGCTTATGCGCTTCAGCCAGCTTATAAGGAAAGCTTTCGCCCTCGTATGCCAAATGAACGAGAACATCCGCCGAGTCGGCGGAATCGATCCAGATCGTCATCCTAAACCCTTCTTTTCGTTAAGTTTCGTATTCCGTCAGGGGCTACTCGTTGTACAAATGGCAGGCAACCTCGTGGCCTGGCTCGACTTCCCGGAAAATCGGCGCTTGCGTCTTGCAAATTTCCATGCAGGACGGACAGCGGGTATGGAACCGGCAGCCTGTAGGCGGATCTACCGGACTCGGGAGATCGCCTTTCAATATGATCCGTTCCTTTTTCAGACTTGGATCGGGTACAGGCACCGAAGACAGCAGCGCCTGCGTATAAGGATGCAGCGGCTTGTCATACAGCGCGTCCTTGTCTGCGGTCTCGACCAGCGAGCCCAAATACATGACGCCGATTCTATCGCTAATATGCTCAACGACGCTGAGGTCGTGGGAGATGAACAGGTAAGTCAGACCGTACTCCTCCTGCAAATCCTGCAGCAGGTTCAGCACCTGAGACTGAATCGATACGTCGAGCGCCGATACCGGCTCGTCCGCTACAATCAGACTCGGGCGTACCGATAGGGCACGAGCGATGCCGATCCGCTGGCGCTGCCCGCCGCTGAATTCATGCGCATAGCGCTCGGCATGCAAGCTGTTCAAGCCAACGGTCTCCAGCAGCTCGCTGGCCAGCTTATCGCGTTCGCCGGGTGTCAGCTTCGTATGAATGAGCAGCGGCTCGGCAACGAGATCCTTTACCTTCATGCGTGGATTAAGCGAGGCGTAAGGGTCCTGGAAAACCATTTGAATATTTCTTCGAATCGGCCGCATCGCGTTGTCGGATAAGCCGCTAATATTTTGACCGTCGTACCATACTTCACCTTCGCTCGGCTTAAGCAGCCGAGTTACAAGTCTTCCAGTCGTAGATTTGCCGCAGCCGCTCTCGCCAACGAGACTGAAGGTCTCGCCTTTGCGGATCGCAAACGAAACGCCGTCGACCGCCTTCAGCAGCTTCTTTTGCCCGAGAAAGCCTTTCTTGATCTCGAATGCTTTCTTCAAGCCTTTCACTTCAATTAGCGGAGTTTCCTTGCCGTTTCCATTCATCCCTTTCTCCCTCCTTCCGAACTTGCTTCCATCGCCTGCTCCTCCGTCAGGAAGCAGCGGCTTTTCCGTCCTTGTCCGCCTTCGATCGCCAGCAGCGCCGGCTCTTCCGTTTGGCAGCGTTCCATTGCAAACTGGCAGCGCGGCGCGAATTTGCAGCCCGCCGGCATTTGCGATAGATCCGGCACGTTTCCTTTAATGGAATCAAGGCGGCGCACCTTCTGGCGCAGCTTCGGAACGGATTGAATCAATCCTTTCGTATACGGATGCTGAGGGTTCTCGAACAGCTCCCGTACTGGCGCTTCCTCTACGACGCGGCCCGCGTACATGACGACCACCCGGTCGCAAAGCTCGGCCACGACGCCAAGATCATGCGTAATGAGCAGCATGCCCATATCCTGCTCTTCCTTCAAACGCTTCATCAAATCGAGAATTTGCGCCTGAATGGTCACGTCGAGCGCCGTCGTAGGCTCGTCGGCAATTAGCAATTTCGGATTGCAGGACATCGCCATCGCAATCATCACCCGCTGCCGCATGCCGCCGGACAGCTGATGCGGATAGTCGTCAAACACCTCATTGGCGCGCGGAATGCCAACCAGCTCCAGCATATGCACCGCATGCTCCCGCGCTTTTTTCCGGTTATAGCCCATATGAAGCATGATCGGCTCGGAAAGCTGCTTGCCTATGCGAAGCACCGGATTCAGCGACGTCATCGGCTCTTGGAAAATCATCGCCATTTCGTTGCCGCGAATGCGCCGCATGTCGCTCTCCGGTATTTTCGTCAAATCAGTTCCTTCGAACGTCACCGAGCCTCCGGCGATTTTACCCGGCGTGTCCTTCAACAGCCGCATGATCGAGAGAGAGGTTACGCTTTTGCCGCAGCCGGATTCGCCGACAAGGCCAAGCACCTCGCCTTTTTTAATATGAAAGTCCACGCCCGCAACGGCCTGAATGCTGCCGCCGCCGCGCTTGAACTCGGTTTTTAACCCTTGCACTTCCAGCAAATGTTGAGCCACGTCTCGTCCCTCCTCAGTTTTTCATTTTGGGATCAAGCGCATCGCGCAATCCATCCCCGACCAGGTTGAAGGCCAGCACCGTCAAAAATATCGTTAAGCCTGGGAAATAGACGATATGAGGAGCAATGCTCAAATAATCGCGTCCCATGCTCAGCATCGCGCCCCAGTCCGGCTCACTCGCCTTCGCGCCCATGCCGAGGAAGCTGAGTGAAGCAGCGGCAAGAATCGCGCTGCCGATCCTCATCGATACGTTAACGATGATACTCGATACCGTCTCCGGGAAAATATGACGCCAAATAATACGACTGTCCTTTGCACCCATCGATTTGGCCGCTTCGACAAACAGCGTCTCCTTGGCGGAAAGCGTTACGCTTCGGATGATGCGGGCAAACGACGGCGTGCCGAATACCGCAACGGCGATGACCACATTGGTCGAGCCGGGACCAAGAATCGCTACAATACCGATCGCCAGCAGCAAATCAGGGAATGAGAACAACACGTCGCTGCCACGCATAATTAGCCGATCCAGCCAGCCGCCATAATAGCCGCTGAGCAAACCGAGAATCGTGCCGAGAACAGCAGCGATCAGAACGGCGCTCAAGCTGACGGCGAGCGTCAGGCGTGTACCGTCCATTAAGCGGCTTAGAATATCCCGTCCGTATTCATCCGTGCCGGCCCAATGCTTGGCAGAAGGCCCTGCCATAAGCACGTCGTAATTAGGCTCTTCCGGGTTGTACGGTGTCAAGAAAGGTCCGATCAGCCCCACGATGAAAAGCAATATGATAAAGCAAGCCGCTACGACGGCCATTCGTTGTTTGCAAAATTTGCGGAAAAACTGTTTAAATCGGCCCTTTTGTCGCTCCGGGGCCGTCGCTTCTGCGGCTAAGGGAGAACCTGCTCCCATTGCCTGCGAATTGTCGCTCATGCTATCCCTCCTAAGCAAATCCGGCAGCCTTCATCAGGAGTACCTGATTTTCGGGTTAAGTACGCCGTACAGCAAATCGACGATCAAGTTAATTAGAATGAATTGCGTTGAGAAAATAAGCAGCAAGGCTTGAATAACGGTATAGTCTCTGAACAAAATGGAATCGACAAGCAGTCGGCCAATTCCCGGAACACTGAATACCGTCTCGACCATTACAGAGCCGCCAAGCAGGAAGCCAAATTGCAAGCCGGCTACCGTCACGACTTGAATGAGCGAGTTACGCAACGCGTGACTGCCGATAACGATAAACTCGCGCAAACCCTTCGCACGGCCGGTCCGAATATAGTCCTCACGCATCGTCTCGAGCATCGACGCTCGCGAATAGCGCGCCAGCATCGACATAATGCCCGCTCCAAGCGTAATGGACGGCAAAATGTAAGATTTCCACGAATCAACGCCGCCGGTCGGGAACCAGCCCAGTTCGACGGAGAACAGCTGAATGAGCACAAGCCCTAGCCAAAAGCCTGGAACCGACATCCCTGAAATGGCAGTCAGCGTGCCGACGTAATCCGGCCAGCGGTTGCGGTACACGGCCGAAATAATGCCGATCGCGAGACCCAGCACCGTCGCCCATACCATGCTAAGCAGCGTAAGCCAGATTGTCGGCATAATGCGGCTCGCCAGCATTTCGGTAACCGGCAGACCCGAACGGATCGACTGACCCAAATCACCTTTTAGCAAGTCGCCCATATAGTTGATATATTGCTGCCAAAGCGGCAAATTAAGGCCGAGCTGTTCCTGGATGCCTTGGATTTCTTCCAACGTAGCATCCTTGCCGGCAATCAAGCGCGCCGGGTCGCCCGGAATTAAGTGGATGAACATGAAGACGAGAACGGATACGACGAACAACAGCGGAATGACCCCGAGAAGTCTTTGCAAAGCATATCTACCCAACCCTATTAGCCTCCTTCCGTTTCGACCGATGATATAGCGGGGCCGCTCCCGATGTCCGGGAAGCGGCCCCTTTTTTTAAAGCCTGTTTGACGTAGACGATTATTTCACTTCTGCCTGACGAATGTTGATGGAACCGTCTGGATAAACCTTCACGCCGTTCAAATAATCGCGGCTGCCGGATACGATTTGATCGACGCCCATGAACGCCCAAGGCGCGTCTTCCCAAATCGTTTTTTGAATGTTCGCGTAGATATCTTTCGCTACTTTCGGATCAATCGACTTGTTCGCTTCAGCGATCCATTTATCTACGTTCTCGTTTTTGTAGTAAGCGGTGTTAGCGCCTGCTGGCGGCCACATTTCACTGCTGAACAGACCTCTTGTTGCACCATCGGCATCGCCGGAAGACGGCGACCAGCTAACGTACCACATTTGAATTTTTGCTTCTTCAGGCGTTTTTGCAGAGTTGATCATGTCGGACAGCGTGCCGCCCTCCATCGATTTCACTTCTACTTTGATGCCGACTTGAGCAAGCTGTTGTGAGATGAACTGCATGCCTTTAATGGTCTCGGAATCGTTCTCGCCCCAGATTTCCGCTTCAAAGCCGTTCGGATAACCCGCTTCGGCAAGCAGCGATTTCGCTTTCTCCAGGTCGAAGTCATAGCCGTTTTGCTGCGAGTAGTGCTGCGTTTTCGAAGACATGGTCGAGTCCAGCTTTTTGCCGAGGCCCGATTTTACAACTTTAATGTAAGCTTCTTTGTTGATTGCATAGTTGATCGCTTGACGTACCTTCAGGTCGTCGTACGGTTTCTTAGTTGTGTTCAGCGTTACGTAGCGAACGATTGTGGAATCGACTTTGTTGATTTTGATGCCTTCCACGCCTTCAACCTCGGATACTTGCTCCGTAGGCATCGGATAGATGAAGTCAGCTTCGCTCGTCTTCAGCATAGCGATACGGGAACCGTTCTCTGGCACCGGACGGAACGTTACGCTGTCCACTTTAGGAACGCCAACTTGCCAGTACTCTTCATTCTTTACAACGACCAGACGGTCGCCTTGTACCCACTCTTTAAATTTGAAAGCGCCTGTGCCAACTGGCTCTTTGACGATATTCTCGCCTTTCTCTTCCAGTGCTTTCGGGCTGATCATACCAGCCATCGCCACTTTGTTCAGGAACGCGTTGTACGGCTCAGTAAGCGTGAATACAACAGTTTTCGCGTCAGGCGTTTCGACTTTTGCTACTTTCGCAAAGCTTTTGCGCAGGCGCAGGTTGTTCTTCTCATCTTGAATGCGGGCAATGTTGATTGCTACCGCTTCGGAGTTGAAATCAGTGCCGTCATGGAATTTCACGCCTTCACGCAACGTGAATGTATAAGTCAGGCCGTCGTCGCTGATTTTATATTCTGTAGCGAGTGCCGGCGAGAGGCCCATATTCTCGTCAAAACCGAGCAGACCCTCGTACATCGTTCTTGCGCCGCTGATCGAATTGGTGTCGCTCGCATTGTGCGGATCAAGCGTAATAAAGTTGGCGTTAACCGCGATCACGACGTCTTTATTGTCTTTGGTCGACGTCTTTGTTGTTCCTGCGGAGTTGCCAGGTTGCGCATTGCCGCCAGTGTTCTTGCCGTTGCCGCCGCCACAGCCCGCCGCAATAACGGCGATAATGAGCGTCAGCATCAGTACGGACCATACTTTTCTTCCTGCTTTCATGTTCTCCACTCCCCGATGTAAATTGATGTATTAGAACAGCCCGCCGTATGGTCATATACCTAACCTTAACGTCGAGATTATTCTCGTCTCTGCTGCCTTTAGGACTGCAATTGGAAAACCGCTTTGCGTTCGCCGACGACAGTTCCGCCGTCATTGACGATAACATTCGGCACAAGCGCATACAGCCGGTCGATCGTTTCCTTGTTCTCGTAGCCAATCCGCTCCAGAATCGAAGCGATGATGCATGGCCACACCAGCTCGGAGCCATCAGATACTTTGAGCGAGATACCGATCCGTTCCTTGCGGAGACCGATTCCGTAGACACCTTTCGCTCCGCCTTTGGCCGACAGATTGTCGTCCTTCAGCAGCGCCGAGCAGACGAACTGCCGGTCAGCGATCATATCCGGATTCTCGTTCATCACCCTGCCCGTCAAAGCGAGCGCCTTCCGCACTTCTTCATCCGGCACTAGGTCCGGACAAGCCAGTTTCAGGTAGGAATACGCAATTTTATGAAGCGGCAGCGCAAAAATCGGCAGTCCGCATCCGTCAATGCCTTGCGGAATCGACGACTGAGGCACTTCAGCAATGTAAGCCATCGCCTCCATAATTTCTTGCTGGACCGGATGCTCCGGTTTGTAGTACGACTCCACGTCCCAGCCCATTTGCTTGCTCAGTCCCATGAGACCTGCGTGCTTGCCGGAGCAGTTATGGAAAATCCGGCGTTTCGCCTCCTGGTTGCGGTGACGCTCCGCTTTCGCATCCTCGTTCAAAGGATAGGTAGCGCAGCAGTGCAGCTGCTCCTCGCTTAGCCCCATCTTCTGAAACATCGATTCGAGTGCTTCAATATGGTACGACTCTCCGCGGTGAGAAGCGGCGAACATTGCCGTCTCGGCTCCCGTCAGCCCGTATGTCCGGTCAACTCTTCTCTTCATGACCGGCAGAGCCTGAAAAGGCTTTGCTGCCGAGCGCAGGAAGGTCATATGCTCCGGGTTGCCCGCTTTATACAGAATGCGTCCCGTTTCGTCGACGACGCTGACTGCGCCGTAATGAACATTTTCCAGCACGCCCCCGCGATATTCTTCCACCAATGTTGTAAATGACATTTGGGTATGCCTCCTAATCATTCGTTCGTTTGTTTCTAATCCAGTGCGAAAAACCGGTTTTGCGACAACAGTCCGGAGCCGATCATAACGCCTCGCTCGTTCAGCTTGGAACGGTGAAAGGCGTAAGATCCGCTAAGCGGCGCCCATATATAGCGAGATAGGTAAAGCCGCTCCACTTCTTCGTAAATCTCAGGGAACTTGTCTACCAGCTCACCGCTTAAAATGACGCTGTCCGGGTTGTACATGCAGACGATGTTGTTGACCGTTATGGCCATATACATGAGCGCTCGATCGATCAAATGCACAGCCCAATGCTCGCCCGCTTTTCTCGCTTCGAACAGTTCCTCGATCGTGGCGACCGGGCGGATGCGATTGGCTTCCGAAAGCAACGAGCTGATGTTGATATAGGTCTGCAAGCAGCCTGCCTTTCCGCACTCGCACATCATGCCGCTTGGGTCGACCGTCGTATGCCCAATCTCGCCGGCGCTGTTCATCACGCCTCGGTAAATCTCGCCCTCGAGGATAACCGCTGAACCTACACCGTGACCGAAGCCCAGCAGAGCCGTTCGGCTGGCGCCGACCGCTGCGCCCTTCAAATGCTCAGCCAGCGCTCTTACCTTCAATTCATTGTCGACCGTTATCTCGTAGCCGGTCAGTTCCTTGAGCTTTTCAGCCAGCTGGACGTTTTTCCAGCCTAGCTGCACGGAGAAGACGACGACGCCCTCTTCGTTGTTCACAATGCCCGGAAGTCCGACGCCGATGCCGACTATACGACTGTTGTCGATAGCATACTGACGGGTCAGTTCCTCAACTGCTTCGCTAATCCGAATGATCGTCCGTTCGGGACTTTCGTCCGGCAAACGCGAATAGCTGCCGCTGCACAAGAGCTTGCCTTGCAGATCGACAATACCGACGCTCATCACGCTGCGATCCAGCTCTACGCCGACGGAAAGTACTGAAGCGTTGACTATGCCAAGCAGTGTCGACTTGCGGCCAAGTCCCTCGGATACTTGATCGGAATGGAGAAGATAGCCCTCTTCCGTCAGTTCCCCGACGATACGGCTGACAGTCGTCGGACTCATACCGGTTTGCTTGGCAATCGATGCGCGCGAAATCGGATGCTGATCTTTGATGATTTCGAATACAGTTCGCTTATTCTGCTTCTTCATAAAATCTTGATCATGCTTTTTCACGGGCAAGTCTCCCTATTATTTTCACCAGTGGATTAATTGTAGTTCAATTCGACTAGTTTAACGAATTTTTCCTTGGAATTTTCATCATAATCAAGTAATCTTGTAATTAGTTTCTCCAATGATGGTATTAATAATATATGGAGATTAAAAGGGTGTCAATATAAATAACATATATTTTTGTGATCTTTTTGCATTTGAAATTTGTAAGCGGTTAACCCTTTTTATATATGACACACACCTTACATGTTTAGTAGGACATTTGTTTTTTCGGTCATTTATACTTTGAAAACTGCATAAAAACGGTATTTTTGAGCTTCTGTGTCTTTCGACCAATACAGTGGTTGGTAATAGGATATCTGTTCACACCGGAACTTTTCTCTTTTTCCAGCCGTTTTGCATTACTCCAGTGGTGGGAATAATAGCTTCTCGAAACCATTTGATAGTAAATCGAAGAAATGCGAGCCTGATATTCACCACAAATAAAAAGAGACCCGCCCCCGCTTTACAGCGGAATGCAAGGTCCCTTCACGCAACATGATCTCATTAAAAGTAAGGGTGGATCGATCACTTCTCTCAAGTAGGATCAAAGTTCCTCATTTCGTTCACTAGTCTTGTGTTTGTTTGTTCTGCTCCAAATAGCGGCTCAACAATTCGTCGATTCGGACGCCGTCGATGGTCAGACCAGTAATGTCGCAGTCCGACAGCGCTAAATGGCTTAAGTTGCAATTTTCAAGCTTTCCGTTGCTCAGATCGCAATCGGTTAGGCGCACGCCGACTGAATGAGGCTTCGACTCCGGGTCTCCCGGATTGTAGTAACCAATGTGCTGAAAATGTGCGCCGCCCCATTGTGCTCCACTCACCTCGAACTCACTCATATTCGCGTCGATAATTTTCATGCCCGTCAAATTAACATTATTGAAAGTAGCCTGTGCGAGATTGCAGCATTCGAAGCTCATTTTTCCCGCATTGACGTTGTTAAAGCTCGATCCCGCCACGTTTGATTCGGACACTTCAAGCACTTTCATTTCTCTTACGATCTTCATCATTATTCCTCCTTGTCATTTTGAGGGTCTAGCACTGGAATCATTCATAGGTAATTCGCTGCCTGCCGGTTAGCAAGTACCATCCCAATTAAACCGCCTTCCAAGACATGATGAGGCCGATTCATGATGCCATCTTTAAAAACTAGTAATTTTTTACTTCTATTCTATCTTAAACCTTAAAGTCGCTTTGCTGTCAACATTCCGTTTCGGAGCAATTCAATGGAATCCAACGCCGCCTCAAGCAAAGGGCAGGATTAACGGATCTCCTATCGAATACACTGTATAGGCGAGGGGCTCGAAACGAGGGCTACCATCCGCTTACGAAATTTGATAAAGGCAGGTGCGCAACGTGAAATTTACCGAATACCCTTATGCACGTCCCGATGTAAAACAATTCGAACAACAGTTTAAAGAGCAGCTTGGCGTTTTTGAATCGGCGAACAACGCCGATGAACAAGACCGCGCAATGACCGGCATCAATAAGCTGCGAAGCGAATTCGATACGATGCAGCAAATCGCAAGCATTCGCCATTCCATTGATACGAATGATGAATTTTACAAAGCCGAACAGGATTTCTTTGACGAAAACGGACCTATTGTGCAAGAGTACATAACCGACTACTATAAAGCGCTTGTTGGTTCGGCTTTCCGTACCGAGCTGGAAGCTAAGTGGGGCCGTCAGCTGTTCCGGCTGGCCGAGCTGTCGCTTAAGACGTTCAGCCCCGAAATTATCGAAGACCTGCAGCAGGAAAATAAGCTTTCTACCGAGTATTCCAAGCTGATCGCCTCGGCCAAAATTATGTTTGAAGGCGAAGAGCGAACACTGCCGCAGCTGTCGCCATTCCAGCAATCGACTGATCGCGATGTACGCAAACGGGCCTCCGAAGCCTCCTCCGGCTTTATGGCCGAGCATGAAGAGGAATTCGACCGCATCTACGACGAGCTCGTTCAAGTCAGAACGAGAATGGCGAAGAAGCTTGGCTATGCCAATTTTGTCGAGCTCGGATACGCCCGTATGAGCCGCACCGACTACACCGCCGAGATGGTTGCTAACTTCCGCAACCAAGTGCTGGAGCACATCGTTCCCGCGGCTACGAAGCTGAAAGAGCGCCAGCGCGAGCGGATCGGCGTCGACCAGCTGTTCTACTATGACGAAAACCTTGCCTTCCTGTCCGGCAATGCGAAGCCGAAAGGCGATCCGGAATGGATTGTCAGTAATGGCGCCAAAATGTACAGCGAGCTCTCGCCGGAGACAGATGCGTTTTTCCGTTTCATGCAGTCCAACGAGCTGATGGATCTGGTCGCGAAAAAAGGTAAGCAAGGCGGCGGATACTGTACCTATATCAGCGAATATCAGGCGCCTTATATTTTCTCCAACTTTAACGGTACTTCCGGCGATATCGACGTGCTGACTCACGAAGCCGGACACGCGTTCCAGGTGTACGAGAGCCGCAGCTTCGCCGTTCCGGAATATAGCTTCCCAACGTACGAAGCATGCGAAATTCATTCGATGAGCATGGAGTTTTTCACTTGGCCGTGGATGGACCTGTTCTTCAAAGAGGATGCCGACAAATATCGGTTCCATCACTTGGCTGGTGCGCTCCTCTTCCTGCCGTACGGCGTCACCGTCGACGAATTCCAGCATTACATCTATGAGAATCCGGACGCTTCACCAGCAGAGCGGAAACGGGCATGGCGCGAAATCGAAGCCAAATATCTTCCGCATCGCAATTACGAAAGCAACGTTTACTTGGAGCAAGGCGGCTTCTGGCATAAGCAGGGCCATATTTTCGGCTCGCCGTTCTACTATATCGACTACACGCTGGCGCAAATTTGCGCTTTTCAGTTCTGGAAAAAGATGCACGAGGATCGCGACGCCGCCTGGGCCGCTTATCTGCATCTGTGCAAGCAGGGCGGCAGCCTCAGCTTTACAGAGCTCGTTCGCGAAGCCGGTCTCATCTCGCCGTTCGAGGACGGCTGCGTCACGTCGGTTATTGGCAGCATCGAAGGCTGGCTGAACAGCGTGGACGATAAAGCGCTGTAAGCAGTCCGCTGGCTTGTCCGGCTCTGGCTTGGACAGATCACCTCATTCATGCAGGCTCATAGTGTGTGCGGCTTCCGTCGCCACGTGCTGCGTCCTGATGCATGGCGTCTTCGGGCGCTATAACACGCGCTGGTAAGCAGTGCGCTGCACAAGCGAGAACGAGAGCTGAGCCCTATGCTTGCCTTCGTCAAGGAAAAGAAATCCCCTTTGCCTAATTCGGCAAAGGGGATTTTTAGGAGAAGTTTGACCGCCGAAGTGTGACCGAGCACCTCACTCCGGGAGGCGCACGGCGGGTATGCTGCTGCTTTACTATTACTTACCCTTGCCCGAAACCGGAACCGCGTTCCAGTATTCCTCCAGCGTAATATTCTCTTTATAGATTTCGGCAGCGACTTCCGTTCCGACGTAACGGAGATGCCACGGCTCGTATTTGTAACCGGTAATTTTCTCTTTACCCTTCGGATAACGAATAATAAAGCCGTATTTATGGGCGTTTTTAGCGAGCCATTTCGCTTCCGGCTTATCGGCGAAGCAGTCGGTTGCACTGCATTTTCCGTCTGCACCGGCAACGTCGATCGCAAGTCCCGTCTCATGCTCGCTCGTTCCTGGGAACGCGCTGTACGTCATCGCTTTCTCCAGTCCATCTTTCTTCACGTACGAGTTAAACAGCTGCTTTTGCCGCTCATGCGAGCGATAAGCGGAAACGCCAGCCAACGGCTTTCCGTCTTTTTTTGCTGCCGCAAACAACTTCTCCAGCGCTTCTGCAGCTTCCTTGCGCATCTTCCGTTTATCAATTTTCTCGTTGAACGTAAATTTAACGTCAGGATAAACCAAATCTTTTGGCACATATTTTTCCGGCAGTTTGTTCTGCTTATTCACCAGTGCAGTAATCGATTCCGGCTTCGCTACGGTTGCACGTTCATTGGAGGAGGCTTGTCCTTTAGAATCCGACGATTTTGAAGTTGACGATGAAGAAGATGAAGATGATTTCGTATTTGAATTGGAAGCAATCTTTACGTCAGGCTTATCCGTAGCCTTTACTGGCGGATTGGTCGGCGCCTGCGCCTCAAATTTACCTACGACTTCGCTGCCTTGAATCGTTGCGGGCTCCCCCGCCCCGCATGCCGTCAAAGCAAGGCAGCCCACAAGCAGAATGCCCGTCCACAGCTTTTTATTCATTTTGATTTCCCCTCTCTCTCGATGCAGTCCGGCTCTAGCTGCCGAACTATTTTCTAAACCTATTCTATCTACTAGATGTTTCGAGAAAGAAATAGGTTGCGTCTATTTTACAAAAAACTTGTTTCTATCTTGTAAAATGACAGCGCCCTTCGACAAAACAGACAAAAAAAACAATCCCCCTCGGCTTCGAGGAGGATTGTTTTACAGCTGTTTATATTAGGCTGTTATAGGCGTCTTACGCTTTGTTCGAGGAACCGAACTCGCGGATTTTACCGATAACTGTTTGTTTGATCGCTTCACGGCCAGGGCCGAGGAATTTGCGCGGATCGTAAACTTCGGAATCAGTCGTCAAAATTTGGCGAGCCACTTTCGTGAACTCGATTTGGTTTTCCGTGTTTACATTGATTTTAGCCGTACCGAGCGAGATCGATTTTTTGATTTGATCGGTAGGGATGCCAGTACCGCCATGCAATACGAGTGGCAATTTGATTGTTTGGCAAATTTCTTCCATTTCTTTGAAACCCAGGTTTGGCTCGCCTTTGTAAGGACCGTGTACGGAACCAAGAGCTGGAGCCAGGCAATCGATGCCTGTGCGTTGAACGAGCTCGAAGCACTCTTTTGGATCAGCATAGATAACGCCGTCAGCGATAACGTCGTCTTCTTGGCCGCCAACCGTACCGAGTTCAGCTTCAACGGAAACGCCTTTTGCATGTGCGTATTCAACGACTTGTTTCGTCGTCGCTACGTTCTCTTCGAACGGATGGTGCGAAGCGTCGATCATAACGGAAGTGAAGCCTGCGTCGATAGCCGCTTTACATTTGTCGAAGCTGGAACCGTGGTCGAGGTGGATTGCAACCGGAACCGTGATTTTCATTTCTTCGATCAACGAGTTCACGATAGCCGTAACGACTTTGAAGCCGCCAATATACTTAGCAGCGCCTTCGGAAACGCCCAGGATAACTGGGGATTGCTCAGTTTGAGCCGCATCCAGGATTGCTTGGGTCCATTCCAGGTTGTTGATGTTGAATTGACCAACCGCGTATCCTTCTTTCAGCGCTTTGTTCAGCATGTCTTTCATCGATTCTAATGCCATAATATATAATCCTCCTTTGAGTGTAACTGCCGATAACCGTATATTGCTTGGACACTTTATTATACTACTAAACGGCCGCCGTTTTCCATACTCTTTCTGGTGCAGCCGGTTGTCCGCATCCTTCCAGCAAGCTCTTGCAGAACCCGGAATTGCATGACAATACTGCTATTAAACCATAGTCGAGAGCCGTTTTCCACTCCATTTTACAACGAACAATCCATTCTAAAGCGAATCGAAACGTTCCGCTTTTCCTATTTTCCTTGCCATTGCTGAAAATGAAAACGCTATACTTTTAAATGAAGCTGCTTATTACGATCTGTCGAATAACAAAAAGCGCACACCTCTGGCGCACGCTTTACATCGTTTTTACCTTTTGCGAAACTGTTTGATCCGAGAGATTTTTTTATCCCCGTCTTCTCCATCTTCGTCGCCTGCCGGCTGCTTAATTAGCGCATAGGCAATGTAGCCGACCAATCCTAGAAATAAACCGGTTCCGACTACAATATAGACCATCGTAAAAACTTTTCCGAGCACGGTTTGCGGCTCAAATGTCGGATGTCCGACTGTGCTCAGAGTCGCTACACAAAAATAAAGCGCATCGATAACCGATAATCCTTCTTGTCTCACATAAAACATCGTTCCGGATAGCAACATAATAAGAACTAAAATAAATAAAGCCTGAAAATTTTTCATTTTAAAAGCTTTCCATAGCGCTTTAATCAAACGCTGCAGAGTGAGTAGAAATGAGACCACGTTGCGCAAGTTCCCTTCTTAGTCGGTGTCGTATGGCGTTCGCTTTCGTTTTACCTGCCGTTAACCACTCGAGGCTAAACGGCCTTTTGTCTTTGCAAGTCCGTACGTCAATTATATCAGAGCGATTTTATTGGAACCAGCCTGCTTGCAGCTGCCGGCAAAACGAGTACTTGACAATAAAAGCGCTCGCCCTTATATTCGTTGTACATACAAAGTTTAAACAATTATTCGATCCGAAAGGAGTCTGCTGTATGACAACCTCATTGCCTGAAAACGGGCAACCGGCGCAGCCCACTCTCACCTATGACGACTCGTTCACCCGAACTTGCCTATACTTCACAACCAATCGGTTAAGCCGAGCGATTACCCGTATGGCAGACGATGCCTTTGCCCCTACCGGATTGACGCCTGCATACGGCTATGTCGTACGGCTTGTGATCGGAAAACCGGGCATTACGCAGAAAGAGCTGTCGGATACGCTTTCGATTGCACCGTCTACGCTGACCCGTTTTATAGATAAGCTTGAAGTAAAGAAGCTCGTGGAGCGCAAAGGACACGGAAAAACAGTGCTCGTGTACCCGACAGACAAAGGAAACGAGCTTGGTCCATCGATCCTAGAGGCTTCCAAGCGGCTGAAAAAAAACTATGAAGAAGTTCTAGGCAAAGACGTCGCCGCTATGCTGACCAGCAATCAGGAACAAATGAGCGATTTAATGGAGCGTTCTTGATCTGGGATGGGATTGCCATTGTCATGAGCCAGTGCTTTTGAGTTGTCATGGTGTTTGCTTCAACGCTCTGTGATTATAGTTGTGAGCGACGTTGGTTAATTACGCTCTGCGATTAGGCTTGCTTGGGCTTGGCGTTTTGGCGCTGAGCTTTCAGAGAGCTTGCGGCTTGAGTATCATATACTGCTCGTCTTTATAGCAGTATTCGTTTTTGCATTATATTTTGTATGTACAAGCAAAATATACAAATAGAGGTGTATCCGATGTATCGTTCGACTTTAACTACCACGGAACAAAAGACTCCGCATTTTCACTATGGATGGATTATTGTTCTATTAACCTTTGCCACCCTGCTCGTTTCGGCGGGAATCCGTTCCCTGCCCAGCGTCCTGCTCGTTCCGTTTCAAAATGAATTCGGTTGGAGCCGTGGCAGCATATCCGGTGTTGTTTCTATCGGTATTTTATTATATGGCTTGGTTGGACCGTTCTCAGCAGCGCTGCTGCTTCGTTATGGCATTCGCAAAGTCGTTATTTTGTCGCTAACAGTGCTGGCGGCAAGTATGGCCATTACTCCTTTTATAACAACTTTTTGGCAGTACCAATTGCTATGGGGCGTCGTATCGGGATTAGCTACAGGAATGATGGCCAACGTGCTCGGAGTTACGGTTAGCAACCTGTGGTTCGTTCATCGAAAAGGATTAGTAATCGGCCTGCTGACGGCGAGTGCTGCGACTGGACAGCTGCTGTTTTTGCCATTGATGGCTAAACTAACAACCGATTTTGGCTGGCGAATTTCGGTCTATACAGCTGTCGCCGCTATTATTGTCATTCTGGCTGCCGTCGCAATTTGGATGCGCAATCACCCGTCAGATGTCGGCGCTGCACCCTACGGCTCAGACGAAATCGTTGCCCCAACTGTTTTCCGAGGAAACATCTTCCTCGCCCCGCTGCAAAGCTTGCGGCATGCCTCCAAAAGCATGACGTTCTGGCTGCTTGCAGGTACCTTTTTCATATGTGGTTTTTCCACAAACGGTCTAATTGGGACCCATCTAATCGCCGCTTGCGGAGATCACGGCATGCTTGAAGTAGCCGCCGCTGGACTGCTCGCCATGATGGGCTTGTTCGACTTGTTCGGCACAACGATTTCCGGTTGGCTATCCGACCGTTTCGACAGCCGGTGGCTGCTGTTCTGGTATTACGGATTGCGCGGGCTGTCGTTGCTGTTTCTGCCATACGCACTTGGCGCAGATCCCATTATGCTTGTCGTCTTCTCTGTCTTCTACGGACTGGACTGGATTGCAACCGTACCGCCGACCGCTAAGCTGTCGAGTCAAAAGTTCGGCGAAAAATCCGGCATGGTGTTTGGCTGGATTCTTGTTGCCCACCAGCTCGGCGCATCCGTCGCGGCTTACGGCGCAGGCTTAATACGGGACCTTTTCGGCAGCTATTCGCAAGCCTTTGTCATCGCCGGATTCACCTGCTTCCTCGCTTCTCTTATGGCAATCCGTATCCGCAAAATGCGATTGGAAAAAGCCTCTGCGGCCGTCTAAGTTAGTGGGCAAAGCATAGCCTCGCCTGCGATTCGAGGTCCAATGCCTCAACCAGTTCACACTTGGTCATTGGTGGTAATGGGAAAACAGTTTTTACGATGGGGTCTACGGTCCCAATAACTGCATATTTCCCCTGTTATCGCCATCATAGAACATCTATAAAAATAGGCCAGCCACAAGTCTCTGGCTGACCTAATAATACGGAATAACTGCCTTTTGGCAGTTATTTTTGCTTTCTTGAGGGCATTTCGGACCAATAACTGCGAAATAGCAGTTATTTCCCAGGAAAGGTATGTATTCGAATACTTGGCTTACCAAATAACTGCATAAATGCAGTTATTGACCCTTCCTCTGCCCAAAACCGAGCAAATAACTGCAAAACGGCAGTTATTTCACAAAAAACCACTTGCTGTCTGCTAAGACTAAGAACCAAGGCAGCTGCCGTATTAATGTGCTGCATTCTGCTGCGCGACCGCCGCCATGTAGTGAAACACTGCGCCCGGTGCTACGCTCGGTGCGCTTGGGGCTGTGCACGATGCGCTTGGCGCTGCGCGCGGTGCACTTGGTGCTATGGCCCCTACATCCCCTTACCGCGCAGAACGAGTAAGCAGTAGCTTTGTTATCCGTTTTGCGCTTTCCGGTATAGCTCCCGGCTTTTGAAGCCGGCGCGCATAATCGCCTTCATTTCCTCGCGCCGTGCGGCGCGCGTCTCCTCTTGCTTCGCGCTGTACACGTAGCGAGCCCAATCCTTCCGATAGCCGGGGGTCAGCGATTGATAGAATGCAAGCAGTGCAGGCTCATCTCCTAAATCTCGTTCCACGTCGGTTATTTGCTCCGCGTAGTCATCGACCCGCTGGCTCGCTTTGGATGAAGTTTTTCCTTTTCCCGCTGCGTCTTCTTTCAAGCCGACGACTGTAAAGGTTTCATCCAAGCCTACCATTCGGGCAAACTTGATCGAGCTTGTCCCGATATAACCGTCCTCGTCGCTGCCTAAACCTCCAAGCAGCTCATCGCGATGGATAAAGGTTGGATAAACCTTGTTTCCTTTCTTCGGATAAGCGGCATAAAAGTAACCGCTCTTGTTCAATTTTCCGCCCGTTATAATTTCATCGGTTAGCTGTTTCAAGGATGCCATATCGTAGACGAAGGCAAAAATAAGATCGTAAGCGCCCTCCCCCAGCTCCGCATCATATTCTCCCAGTTCTTTCATATAATCTGTATCATTCGGCTGTCGCAGCACCGCAACACGTTCAAACTTGCGCAAGCTTAGCTTTTCTACGATCGTTTTTTCCATGCTGACTTCTACCTCCATCGGCTTCTCGTGCTTCTATTATAACCGATTACAGACGGGGCCATGAACGATTGTTCGCTCTAAACAAAGTCTTCCGAATCCTGTCGAATCTACCAATTGATCTTGTAAAAAACAGAAGATTATCATATACTAGCTTTTGTTGTGTCTTGGTAGATTTTGACGAAATATATCTTGTTTTTTCCTCTTGATTTCTGGGAACGAAACCGTTCCTGAAATAATATAAATAGTCCTAGGATGGTGCAGAATGGTTTCACAACGCAGTATCGCATTAGCAATCGTTTTAAGCCTGATTACCTTCGGAATTTACGGCATCTACTGGTTCATCGTGCTGACCAACGAGGTCGGCAGGCTGAGCGGAGACCGCGAATTTACCGGAGGCAAGCATTTCCTCCTGACGCTCATTACATGCGGCATCTGGGGCTTTATCTGGGCCTATCAAATCGGCCAACGCGTGGCAGGCGCTCAATACAACCGCGGCATGCGCGTGAATGATAATTCCGTGCTCTATCTGATTCTTCAGTTTTTCGGTTTGGGCATTGTGACTTACGCTCTCGTGCAGTCCGATGTTAACAACATGGCTGATGCTTAAAAGATACGCAAAACAGAACCCCAAACTTGTTTGGGGTTCTGTGCTAGGTATTGGCGGATTAATTTATATCAAAGCATGGCTGCCTCTAACCGGCATCGGCATTCCTTGTCCCTTTCATGCGGTAACAGGCCTCTTTTGTCCCGGCTGCGGCATTACAAGAACCGCCACTTCACTGCTGAAGTTGGATTTCGAACAGGCGTACCGGAATAACGCTTTAATCTTCTTTCTAGTTCCTCTCTATCTAGCTTATCTCTTTTCCCGTCGAAAAAAGTGGACATTGCCCAGCAATGCGCTTATGACCGTTATGGTTGCGGCAACGCTATTATTCGGCGTTCTAAGAAATGTTCCAGCCATTTCCTGGCTGGCTCCCGAAAGCGGCTGAACGGTCTGCGCAAGCAGCCGATATCAGTCGCTTTCTGTTTTCTTACAACCTTCTCAGTTCCATCGGTCTTCTCGAGATGCGCCATGCCACAATCATCAACACAAAAGCGACTAAAATGCCCGATTCTCCCGTCCAGAGCAGCGTATTCTCTCCTTTGGAGAATCCATCGAATATTTCCTGTATTATCGCATTCCAAGAGGCATGCAGGAATACCGCAGGCCATACACTGCCGGTTGTCAGCCGTAGACGACTAATGATATAGCCAAAAGAGGTGATGGAAATCATTAATAAAACGACGGAAAGGGCAGGGTAAGGACCGGAATAGTAATTGCCGGCAATCAGTAAAGGAAGATGCCATACGCCCCAGATGAGCCCGCTGGTCAGTATCGGATATGGAACGCGGGCGTCAATCAGCCGAGTGAGCATATACCCCCGCCAGCCAATCTCCTCTCCCACGCTGCTGAGCACGCCTAAGCCGGTGCCAGCCACCATTTGTGCAAGCAAAAGTCCAATAAATACAACCACTGGCGGAGCCTTAATGTACGTTTCTGGTGCGGCGAATTGGACAAGCCCCGTGACCCATGCAAAACCATATGCAATCAGGCCGATAAAGACTGGAAACAGTAGTATAAAAGGCAGCTTCTTCAGCGTACGTCGCCCCCCGACCCGCAGGGAAATATCGGATATGCCTTCACGCAGCATCAATCGGGTAAAGATAGAAGCCAGACCCGGCGTCCACATCAGATACAGGACGAAAATCTCAGATTTCAGCGACAGCACATAGCCAAGGATAGATAGCGGGATGAGCCATGCGAAGAATACGAAAAGTCCCTTTCTAGCGAAACGTATACGTTCCTTATCCCCGTCTGACCCTAGAGCAGCTGAGGGATTATTATAGCTTGTTAACATGATGTTGTAGCCCCTTTGGTCAAAATATGTAATTCCTTTTGAAGTATAGCAATTGTCCTGTAATGGTCGTAACAAGCTGAAGTCCAGACTTTGTGCCAGACTAAGGCCTAGTACTAACGCCACTTCAGTAGGGATTGCAAGCTACAAAAACGACTCAATTCCGAAATCAGTGCTTGAAAAAAAGACTCAACCCGAAGGTTGAGCCCCTTTGACAAATCAATTCCACTCACTGACATACGCACAGCGCGCGTCTGCATAGGCACATACAAACTGCCATAAGGCCAGCCATACAACCATTCAGCTGCATCGTTAAACCGCCGCTGTCGCTGCACGCTTCTTCCGTTTAACCGGAAATTGCAGCCACAGAATGCCCGCAATAAATACGGCCGCTCCGATTAGTACGTATTTCGTAATCGGCTCGTCGAAGAATAGCAGCGACCATACCATCGTAAACAGCGCTTGAAAATTGCCCAAAATCGCCACCGCAGCCAGAGGCACCCGCTTCAGCCCTTCCGCAAACCAGACGAAGCTGAGGCCCGTTATGACGCCTAGAGCGATGATAGCGGCCCAGGCCGCCCATGTCGTCTCTCCAACGATGCCGTAAGTAGGATGGACCGGAACGGTAGGCGACAGCAGCATAGCGCTGACGGCGAAGATGGACAGGTTCATGCTGCCCGAATCGAGCTTGCTGACGAGAAAGCGAGAACTAATGACATGAAGACCCGCGCCGATACCAGCCAATACGAACAGCAGCGTAATAAAACCTCCGCCCGATAGCAGTTGATCGGGAGGCGCGCCATTCCAGCCGATGACAAGCACGCCCAGCATACACAACGCAGCTGCAAACCAGCCGCGACCGGACACCCGTTCCTTCAGCAGCAAGCCCGACAGCACTAGAATAGCCGTCGTCTGCACGGGTGGAATCAGAATGTTCGAGTAGGAATACCCAAGCGTAATCGCCCAGTTTTCGAATAGATAGTTGGCTGCCTTGGCGACTCCGCCAATCCACACCCATTTTAAGGCCAGCCGGAAATTCAGCTTCCTCTCTTTAATCAGCAGGAAGATAGCAAGAAAAATGACCCCAAAGAAAAACCGATAAAACGATATCGCAAAGCTGTCCATCATCGGCGCAGCCGTCTTGACCAAAGTCCCCACAAAGCTCCATGCCAGCGTGGCCAGCAGAACCAGCACATATCCCATCATTACACCCCGTTGTCTGTTCGCACAAAAATGACCGGCCCGCCGATTCGCATCGGCAGGCCGGGGGTCTCTCGCTTACACGCTATATCGATTCGCGGGTATGCCGAGGCCTAAATTCTCTCTTAGTGTACCATGCTCATATTCGGTACGGAATAGCCCGCGCGCTTGCAGTACCGGCACAACCTGCTCGACGAAATCCTTCAAGCCTTCCAGATAAGGCGGCCAAACGAAAAATCCGTCCACCGCTTCTGCTTCGAACCAGGTTTGAATCTCATCGGCGATTTTTTCCGGTGTGCCGACGAAGGTCAGGCTTGGCGAAGCGAAACGGATCGCTGTTTCTCTCAGCGTCAACTTATCCTCACCCGCTACCCGAACAATTCGCTCGGCCAGACTGCGGTAGCTGTTGCCGATCACGATGTCCGCCGGGAACGGCGCATCTGGATCATATTGCGAGAAATCAACGCCGCTGAAGAAAAATCCGAGCTGCTGCAGCCCTTCCTCCAGGCTAATAAACGCCGTTGCTTTGCGGTATTTTTGCAGCGCCTCTTCCTCCGTTTTGCCGACAACCGGCTGAATGCCCGGGAAGATCATAATCTCTTCCGGTTCTCTGCCATAGGTCGCCGCCAACCCTTTTATATCCTTATAAAAAGCTTTCGCTTCCTCGATCGTCTCCGGCAGCGTGTAAATAGCGTCCGCGCTCTTCGCCGCCAGCTCGCGTCCCGACTTAGAGCCGCCCGCCTGGAAAACAACCGGCTGCCCCTGCTCTGAACGGGCGATGTTGAGCGGCCCTTTTACCGAGAAATACTCGCCTTTATGATCCAGCGTATGAAGCTTGGACTGGTCGAAGAAAACGTTGTTCTCTTTGTCATAGACGAAGGCGTCATCCTCCCATGAATCCCACAAGCCACGCACGACCTTCAAATGCTCTTCGGCCCGCTGGTAGCGAATGGAATGGTCGAAATGCTGGTCTCGCCCGTAATTTTGCGCCGCCCCTTCCAATCCGGTCGTCACGACGTTCCATGCCGCGCGGCCGCCGCTGATCTGATCGAGCGAGGCAAACTGCCGCGCCACCGTAAACGGCTCGGAATATGACGTCGTTACCGTGCCTACGAGGCCGATGTTCGAGGTGACCGAAGCAAGCGCCGACAACAGCGTCAGCGGCTCGAAGCGGTTCAGCATACGAGGCGCGGAGCCCTCGTTAATATAGACATGGTCGGCGAAGAAAACAAAATCAAATTTCCCTGCCTCCGCCTGCAGTACTTGCTCCTTATGATGCGTGAAGCTGATTGCCGCGTTGGAGGGCACATCGCTCTGCCGCCAACCGGAACGGTACTGGCCTAATCCGAACACGCGCGCGCCTAGCTTCAAAGTCCGGTTTTTACTCATTTCGCATCGTCCTCCTGTTTGTCACGTCGTTAGTCGATCGTGAGTGAGTAAGTGAGTGAGTGAATGACCCATCGATTACTTCGATTGTCTGAATTTGTACCCTTCGTTCACGCTGTCCACGTCCTTGAAGAAGTCAACGCCCAGCCACTTATCGGCGAGCTTGGACAAGGTGCCATCCTGCAGCAGCTCTTCCGTCGCTTTGTCGAACTCGGCGGCCAACTCCGTTTGCTGCTTGTTGTACATGAGGAAGATGGGCTCTTTCGATACAATGCCTCCAACCTTTAGATCGAGCTGCATTTTCTTATTCGCTTCCTCGAATTGGTTCACGTTAAGAAGCGCCGCGTCCACTTTTCCGTTCGCCACGACTTTCAGGCTGTCGCCAACGACGAACTTCTCAATGTCTTCAATCTGCACTTCTTTGCCCGGATGGGCCTTGTTGTAATCGTTAATGATCGAGCGCAGTGCGTCGGCGATCGGCAGCGGCGCCAGCTTTTTGCCGCCCATATCATCCAGCGAGTGAATGTCATCGCGATTTTTATCTACAACCAGCGCCGTAATGTAATAGCCGAATTCCTTACCGGCAAAATGGAACTTTTTCTCCCGCTCCGGGTTTTTGAACAGATTGCCGGTCAGTGTATATTTGCCCGTATCGACGCCCAAAATTTGCGCTTCTTTATCGACCAGATCGTATTCGAACTTGTATTCCGGGAATTTTTTCTCCAGCTCTTTGAAATAATCGACCGTGTAGCCAACCGAATTGTCTTTGTCGTCCTTAAAAATAAACGGAGGATTCGGCACGTTGTTGAGCGCCACCTTGATGACCGTTTGCTTGCTGTCCTTCCCGCCGGCGGGCGCTTCCTCGGCTTTGCCGCCGCAGCCGGCCAAAACCGCCAATAATACCGATGCCATAATAATCGCGATGCTCTTCTTTTTCATGTTCTTATCCTCCGTTTGCCTCTATAATGTCAGATCGATTCGCTAACCGATGCGGCTTGCGCTTAAGCTTGTTTGAACCGTTCCTGCGCCTGTTTCCTTGGCGGATAGTTGCTGTGTGAGCTTCTTCCTCGTATCCAGTAAAGCGGCGAACGCTTCCGGACAAGCTGATTTTCTGGAAATCAGATTGGTCGACAGCGACAGCTTGGACAACGAGGCGATTTCAACCGGGAACAGCTTTCCATCGTTTACTTCCTGATGCGTGCAAAGCGTAGGCAAAAACCCGATACCCAGCTTCTGCAAAATAAGCTTCTTGGCCGCCTCCATATTATCGATGTGAAAATCGATTCGAGGCGGACTGTCGAGCGATTCGAACAGCCGATGGATGCGAATCCAATTGAGCGAGCCGCATTCGTAGAACACGAGCGGCGTTTTCTCCAGCTCCTTAATTGTTGCCGACTCCTGCTGCAGCAGCGGATGTCCCTCGTAAACGTACAGCTTGATCGGGTCTTCGAAAAACTTCGAGGAATCCAGAGCCGGGTGCGCTACGCTGCGCACAAGACCCATCTCAAGTTCCTTCGCCAGCACTTTCTCGGTAATATCGTCACTGCTGCCAGTCACGATTCGCAGCCTCACACTCGGAAATCGCTGCTTGAATGCAGGGAGAATGATCGGAATGATGTAATTGGATACCGATTCCGTGCAGCCGATTCGAATTTCGGTAGCCGGTGCGGCCTCCGTTTGAATGAACTCCTTGCCTTTCTGATAAGATTGCAGCGTCTTCTGCGCGTAAGGCAGAAATTGCTTGCCCTTCTCCGTCAGCGTAAACTGCTTGCCGTTGCGGTCAAGCAGATGAACCATGAGCTCCCGCTCCAGCATTTGAATGCGGTGAGAGATGGCCGGCTGCGACAAGTAGAGCGCATCGGCCGCTTTATGGAAGCTGTTGAAATGGACGACATACACGAACGCTTCCAAATACTCGATATTCATTCGCCGCCTACGGCGATCTCACCGTCCTCGTAGGAGATCCAGTCGCTCCAGCTGCCGGCGTACAGCCTAACGCCCGCAAAACCAGCCTCGTTCAGCGAGAGGACGTTCGGGCAAGCCGAAACGCCAGAGCCGCAGTACACGATAATTTCTTTATCCGCAGGTACGCCGCTGAATTGCTCCTTCAGCCCGTCGGCATTCTTCCACCGTCCGTCTGCGGCCAGCACGTCCTTCCAGAAATAGTTGGCCGCTCCTGGGACGTGACCTGCTGCTTTATCGATCGGCTCTTCCTCGCCGCGATACCGTTTCGGCTCGCGGGAGTCGATCAAGAAGACACTCGGGTCGTGAAGACGCGCTTTCACTTCCTCGCGGCTGACGAGCAGTTCAGTAAGCGGCTTAGCTTCGAACGCGACCAGTTCGGTCGGCGCCGTCGTCCGTTCACCCTGCTCGACCGGAAGTCCTTGGACTGCCCAATCGGCAAAGCCGCCGTTCAGTACATAGACCTGCTCATGGCCCAAATAGTGCAGCACCCACCACAAACGCGATGCAAACATGCCGCCCTGATCGTCGTATGCGACAACCGGCGTTTCCCGGTCGATGCCGAGAAGACCAAGCCGTTGTGCCAGCACTTCTGGCTCGGGAAGCGGATGGCGTCCGCCATGCTGGGTAACGGGTCCAGAAAGGTGTTTTTCGAGATCAATATATACAGCACCCGGCAGATGCCCTTCAAGATAGGCGCGCTTGCCGCTTTCGGGATCGGAGAGCAGGAACCGGCAGTCTGCTATGAACGTTTTCTCCGCACTGCCGCCGTTTAATCCAAGTCTATCGGCCAGCCAGCTCGTTTCTACTATATAAGCCATCTTCAAATCACTACTTTCTATATAGGAATAGTGTGTTATTAGAACGAAAAAACCCATTTTCGCGTAAAAGGCTGGTTTTGTCAGCCATTAGTAGTCCAGCTCTTAAACAGCCAGCCTTCTTTCGTGGCGGCTTAGTCTTTTCTCCAGCCAAGCCAGCAAACGTTCGATCGCAAAGCAGATGATCCAGTATACCAGCGCCGCGTCGACATACATCTCGATGTAGTTGTAGCCTTCGCTGGCCGATATTTTGGCCGCAGCCATAATCTCGATCACCTTGACCGTGAAAGCCAAAGACGTGCCTTTAATTAGATTGAGAAAAATGTTGCCGAGATTGGGCAGCGAGACGAGCAGCGCTTGATGCAAAATGATTCTTCGCAGCGCCTGCGGCGTCGTCATGCCAACCGAGTAGGCGGCTTCCATTTGCCCGTAATCGATAGCCTGAAAGCCGGCGCGGACCACTTCCGATTGATAGGCGGCCGAATTGATCGTGAAAGCGAGCAGCGCGACCAGCAGCGGCGGAAGATAATCCGATGTGAGCGGAAAGCCCCATCTTGCGTGCAGCAGGTCGACCAGGTCAGGCAGACCGAAGTAGATGATATAAATTTGCACCAGAATCGGCGTGCCTCTGATAAACGAAACGTACAGCTGCGCAAGCCGGTGAAGCACAGGCACTTTATAAATGCGTATGAGCGCGATTGCCGAGCCGAGCAAACAACCGAGTACCATGGCGACGACGGCGATCAGCATCGTCATCGGCACTGCTTTCAATACCTCCGGAAATTGCCGGATCGCGTAGTCGAGGTCGAATATCCCCACCGCTAGTCACTTCCTCTGTCTGGGATGAGCATGGAACGAGCATCCGCTATTTGCTGCGGGCAAGACCTCCGTAGCCGCTCCTGATCTGCTTTTTCTCCAAATAAGCCGTGCCTCTGCCGATCAGGATGCTCAGCAGCCAGTATAGAATGGAGATTACAATGTAAACCGTCATGACATTCGTCCCGTAATTGTTGCCGACAATAATATTGACCTGCCCCATCATATCGGTAATGCCGATCGAGAACACAAGCGAGGTTTCTTTCAGCAGCGATATGATGTTATTGCTGAGCACCGGCAGCGAGATGCCGAATGCTTGCGGCAAAATGACTCTCCGGAGCGCCTGAAAATAGCTCATCCCAACGCTGTACGCCGCCTCCATCTGTCCCGATCCGACCGCCATATATGAGGAACGAATGACTTCGGAAAAATACGCCGCGCTGTGCATCGACAATGCGATAACGGCGAACACGAACGGGCTCCAATCATTAACGTCGAGGTTTATCAACGTCAGCAGCTGAGGCAAGCCGTAAAAGATCAGAAACAGCTGCACAATCGTCGGCGTACACCGCATAAACGAAATATATAGGGTAGCCAGCGCGTACGGAATCGGACTTTTCTTGATGCGGACGATGGCGAGCAGCAAACCCAGCAGCAGGCCGGCTGCCGCCGACAGCGCCATTATCCAGATCGTAATGGGCAATCGCTCCAATATTTGCAGGGCGATATCGATAATTTCTTTTAGGTTAGACGACATGACTGCTTGTCCCCTCTTCCCCTGGAGTCGGTACAGATGATGTATGGCCGCCACCATGCGGCCGCGCTGTGGAGCACGACCCGCTTTAGAAGCTGACGCCGGCCGGGAGAGGCGGCGTTAAATGTCATAGCTCCACGACTGGGCGAACCGTTTGAAGAACGCCTTTGTCCGCTCTTCCTTCGGATGATCGAAAATAAGCTCTGGCGGCCCTTCCTCGATCACTCGTCCTTGATCCATGAAGACGACGCGGTTCGATACCTCTCTCGCGAATGCCATCTCATGCGTGACGACAATCATCGTTACGCCTTCTTCGGCGATTTTACGAATGACCGAGAGCACCTCGCCTACAAGCTCGGGATCGAGCGCGGAGGTCGGCTCATCAAACAGAATGACCTCGGGATTCAGCGCCAACGCCCGGGCAATGCCAGTACGCTGCTGCTGGCCGCCGGACAGCTCGCTCGGGTAGGCGTCAGCCTTTTGCGCTAGACCGACCTTTTCCAATACCTCGCGGGCGATTTTCTCAGCCTCCGCTTTCGGCTTCTTCTGGACGACGACAAGCGCCTCCATGACGTTTTGCAGAACGGTTTTATGCTTGAACAGATTGTATTGCTGGAACACCATTGCCGTTTTTCTGCGAATTTGCACAATTTGCTTCTTCGAGACCGATTCGCAATCGACCTGGCAATCATCGATATGCACCTTCCCGGCGTTTGGACGCTCCAAAAAGTTGATGCAGCGAAGCAGCGTTGTCTTGCCGGAACCGCTAGGTCCGAGAATGGCGACGACCTCTCCTTTATTCACTTGAAGATCGATGCCGTGAAGAACCGGCGTCTTCTGAAACGATTTTCTAATATTAATTAGAGAAATCATACTGCACCCCCTGAAACCGTTTATTTCTTAGTTATTTTATCGGGTTAGTATTTAATTAGGTTGAAGATAGATTAACACCCTTGCATTTTCCAGTCAATCAGTATCCCGATAGATATATTCGGATTATTGATAAATAACTTCGATCAATCCGGTCTGATATGGAGATATTGATAGAAATTTTCGGCTCAAAACTATGACTTTCAGTGAGAGGGAACACTGCAGGGCAGATGGTTCATTCGATTGCTGTTAAAGTCTTAGGCGAGAAAGAAGAGGAGATGGTGGATAAGGAGAGGTCAAGGAATTGCTGGGACTCAGTTGGGTAACCATGGGTCAAAGCAGAGATTGTAGCCGGAGTGTGAAGTAGGGTAGTCCGCTGCGTTCTTTTAATGAAATGCTGCGCAATTGGCAAATTCGTTCATTAGTGAGTGATTACATTCACCGCTTTATACATTGCATCTGATAAATCATATACAATTGGCTGTAAAATAAGAAATTTTGCGAATATATATGAAATTTCATACATAATATGACCTAAAGAGAACAAAAGCCACAAATATATATGAAATTTCGAATATATTCTGCTCAGAAAGGGTAAAAACGAAAATTATATATGAAATTTCATACATAATTTCTCTTTGGGCCTTTAGCGATGACCCTGTTCGAGAAATCATATGGTGTCCGCACCATTTTTCAACTTATTTTCTACCGTGTTAATAGGCCGCTTCTAATAAAAATAATAAAGCCGGTTTCCCGGCTTGTTGCGTTACATTTTCGTTATGTTCGCTCGTATCCAACTCTCAAGCTCGCCGCTTTGAATGCGGAACGCCTTTTGCCGCTCACTTGGATGAAGCTCAATGCCTCCGGAAGGGCCAAACAATACAAGCTCTACCTTATCTCCATTTACGAACGTGATCTCCCCACGACCGGATGAGCCATAAGCGTCGCCGGTGTCAAACGGTTCAAGCTTCGCCTCCTGAATCATTCTGACAACCTCCTGCTTCTCTGCCCCGGTCAGAATGATGTTCTCAGGTATAACAAATGAAATCCGTTCCACCTCGCCCTCAGATAGTCGCTGCTGAAAGCTGCTCGCCCATTTTCCGTCCGCACCCCCACTAAAATTCGCGGCACAGCTCGATACGAGCAGAATTAATCCGAAGACGACCCCGATAATGCCGCCTACCCTATGCATGAAGAGCGCTGCATCGCTAGGCTCGGCGTCCTTGAACTTCCAGCCAATCGATAGATACCATGCCGTATTCGGTGAAAGGACCGCGACAATTCCTAAAATGAATAAAATGAATCCGAATAGTCCATTCATTGCATAACCCCCCTTTATTTTCTATATGAGTTATACGCATTGCGATTCAACCAAGTTGCAGAGGCCTATTGGACTGTATGGAGGATGCGCTGGGGCGCATGAGCCTGAGTCTGCCCTCGTAAGCGGATAAACAAAAAAGAGGCGCCCTTCTGCAAGGGTCGCCTCTTTTAACAAACAATAGTGATTTATAGCTTACACAACGCCTTGAGCGATCATAGCGTCAGCAACGCGTACGAAGCCAGCAATGTTGGCGCCTACAACCAGGTTGCCTGGGTAGCCGGCTTTAGTCGCTTCCGCTTCGCTGTTGCGGTAAATGTTGCGCATAATGTCATGCAGCTTCGCGTCAACTTCTTCGAACGTCCACGACAGACGCATGCTGTTTTGTGCCATTTCGAGCGCGGATACGGCAACGCCGCCAGCGTTCGCTGCTTTGGCTGGTCCGAACAATACGCCGTTATTCAAGAACACGTCGATTGCCGCCAAAGTTGAAGGCATGTTCGCGCCTTCGCCTACTGCGATTACGCCGTTAGCAACCAGCTTCTTAGCCGAATCCTCGTCGATTTCGTTTTGCGTCGCGCAAGGAAGCGCGATTTCGCAAGGAATCGACCAGATACCTTCGCAGCCTTCTGTGAACGTCGCATTTGGACGCGATTTTACATATTCGCTAATCCGTTTGCGTTCTACTTCTTTCAGTTGCTTCACGAGCGCCAGATCAATACCTTCTGGGTCGTGAATATAGCCGTTGGAATCGCTACAAGCAACTACTTTCGCACCAAGCTGCTGCAGCTTCTCAATCGCATAGATCGATACGTTGCCGGAGCCGGAAACGACCACTGTACGTCCGTTGTAGTCGAGGCCTTTCGACTGCAGCATCTCGTTTACGAAATAAACGCAGCCGTAGCCAGTCGCTTCCTTACGTGCCAAGCTTCCGCCGTAGCCCAGGCCTTTGCCTGTCAGAACGCCGGCTTCGTTGCCGCTGCGGATACGCTTGTATTGACCGAACATATAACCGATCTCGCGAGCGCCGACGCCGATGTCGCCTGCAGGCACGTCAATGTCAGGACCGATGTAACGGTAAAGCTCAGTCATGAAGCTTTGCGTAAAGCGCATAATCTCTTGATCCGATTTACCTTTCGGATCGAAGTCGGAACCGCCTTTGCCGCCGCCGATTGGCTGGCCTGTCAGCGAGTTTTTGAAAATTTGCTCAAAGCCCAAGAACTTAATAATGCTCGCATTAACCGAAGGGTGGAAACGAAGGCCGCCCTTGTATGGTCCGAGTGCACTGTTGAATTGCACGCGGAAGCCGCGATTCACTTGCGCTTTACCGTTATCGTCAACCCATGGCACGCGGAAAGATACAACGCGCTCAGGCTCGACCATTCTTTCCAAAATGCTGTGCTCGATGTAGTGCGGGTTCGCTTCAATAACAGGGATAAGCGAATCCAAAATTTCTTTTACTGCTTGAAAAAACTCTTTTTCACCTTGGTTGCGGCTAATGACCGTCTCGTAAACCGATTGCACGTATTCTTTTGCAGTTTGCTGCTTAACTAATACTTCAGTCACTGGAATGGACGCTCCTTTTGCGCAAAACGACGGAGGATGAATGCGAGACGATAACTGTCGCTTGCGTGAATGAATGGGATATAAAAAGGTGAAACGTAAAGCTTACAGCAGTTCGCGGCGAAGTTCTTCAGCCGACTTTGGCGACAGATAGGAGAATGGAACGTCGAACACGGTTCTAGCGCCGGTCTGTCCTTCTTTGCTCATCCGGTTAACTGCTCTGGCATAAGCCACAAGCACGCTTGCCGTAAATTCCGGGTTGCTTTCCAGCTTCAAGCCGAATTCGATGATTTGCTTTGTGCCTTCGCCGGTTTGACCGCTGCGGATAACAAAACCGCCGTGAGGCATGCCTTGGTGCTCGGCTTTCAACTGCTCTTCCGAAATGAACGTTACCGTTGTGTCGTAATCGGCAAAGTAGTTCGGCATGGAGACGATCGTTTCGCGGATTGCGTCGAGATCAGCGTTCTCCTCAGCAACGACGAAGCATTCACGAAGATGTTTCTCACGTGTCGTCAGCTCAGGCGTTTCACCCGAACGAATGCGCTCGATAACCGACTGGACAGGCACAGTGTATTGCACACCGGCTTTAACGCCTGGTACACGACGAATAGCGTCGGAGTGGCCTTGGCTGACGCCTTTGCCCCAGAACGTGTAGTCAGTGCCTTGCGGCAAAATCGATTGGGCAAGCAGACGGTTCAGCGAGAACAAGCCCGGATCCCAGCCAGTCGAAATAACGCTGAGTTTATCGCTTTGCTTCGCTGCAGCATCAACTTGGTCGAAGAACGCCGGGATTTTGGCATGCGTATCAAAGCTGTCTACCGTGTTGAACATGCTCGCGATGAACGGCGTTTGCTCCGGCAGATCCGTCGCCGAACCACCGCAAAGAATCATGACGTCGATTTTACCGATGTACTGCTCGGCAGCCGAGATATGTTCGAACTTAGCGCCGTCCGAAGCAAGCTGCTCCGGTTGTCTGCGAGTAAAAATCGCCACCAGTTCCATATCCGGATTTTGCGCAATCGCCTTTTCGACTCCTTTGCCCAGGTTGCCGTAACCGACGATGCCCACTTTCAAAATTGCCATTTCCATCCTCCTAAACTGAGGCTAAAACCTCTGTATGCCAAGATTTTGCCATTTGTCGAAACCTATCCGAATATTAAAGTCGTAATATCGGTTTATTTTAATGAATTCATCAGAATAATGCAAACAACTAATGATATAGTACAAACGTAAGTAATCTAACATGAAAAATAGTATACAGAAATTATGCATTTATCCTATTATGTCCATAAAATGACGCCCTTAAAAACGGACAAACAGAAGCCCGAAAACAACAAATAAACTGGAAATTAACGAAAGGCATTTTTCGCAAATAACCTATGTTTTTACAACAAATTCGACTGGAAATTAGAACGGTATTTCTAAACCCAAATGATCGATTTGGGATTGACCGTTTTGTTTCCATTTCTTCAATCTCTCTTCTCTCCTTCATTCAAATTAAAGAAAATTTATTCCATTTTTGACTGTTAATTCTGAGTTAAACTTATTTACTTTTACAGTTAGCAAGTATAACGCGCTTCATTTTTTTACTTGTAATTCAATTAAGGAATCAGATGTTTTTGAATAACCTGACATGATTTGTTCACTTACTGTCGGGTTTAATTTTCTTAAAAACTTATAAAAAATTTTAAAAAAACGGAGATAAAACGCTTTCATTCCAAGAAAAAAAGCCATTGACGAACATTCGGTCGTCAGCGGCCTCTTATTTTTTTCGAAATCCTGCTTGGAGTCAAGAAACTATTTGATCGTATACGTGTTGGCAGACCCCTCTGGGGCCGCGTTGAAATAGGCGCTGTTGCCGACTGCCCCAGGGAACTTAATTCCGTATGTAATACCGCCTCCGCCATCTTTCACGCCTATCACTTCAACCACGCTAGGTACCGAAATATTCACAGAAACCGGCTTGTGATAAATTTGTACGTTTTCGGCAACTACTGCTCCATTCACCTTTATCGTTACAACGTCCCCGTCTTCTGCCGCATAATCCCACACAAGAGCTCTTCCATCCCCAGTCCCTTGCTTCATTTCGATATTAAAATCACGGGCTGCCATTCCGGCATCGTCCGTTGTAGCGAGTATAGTTCCAGCGCTTACGCCTAAGCCTACGCCGCCATTCGCCTTTACTGCATCGATTTTAACCCTAGATCCCGACGATCCTGAGGTAATAATAAATCCTGCAACGGCACCCAATGCCACCAAGCCTATCACAAATCGATGCAAGTTTTTTTTCTTAACCAATGGGTTGGAGTCTATATGGCCCGTATCAACATCTTCTCTTTTGACATTGTTCTTAGGAATCCGATTGCCTCTTCTACTCTGATCAGTCGACTGTTTTCTAAAATCTTGATTGTTCATCTTTTCCTCCTATCGATATCCTTTATTCTGTCTATGAACTGGAAACTTCCAATAAAATAGCGACATCAGTAACCGTATAACGATGATCGACGAAATAGCCAAGACGATTGCCCACGTTTTCGAGTAAGGCTCTTGCTCTGCCCATTTGTTCAAGAAAAACATAGCTAAATGAATCCCTAAATTAGTGTAGACTACCATCTGAAGCAACGGAAGAAGGAACGTAATTTTACGATACGGTATACCCAAAAAGCGATTTTTCATGGCTAAATAAAGTAAAACTGCGGTCAATCCTGTCATGAACATCATGCTCGCCTTCGGCACTTCATAATCCAGAACCGACTTCAGGTCACTGTAGGCCGATAAAGTCACTATAAAACTAGAAAAGATACAAGCAAAGAATAGAATATGGAAGAAAACGATCGCCAGTACCCACTGGATAAATTTTTTCAAAATACCTCACCCTCCTTCCGTACTAAAAATCTTCCGGTGTCAAAGTCGACAGCTCTTCTGCGGTAGCATTCGGATTTTGGCTTATTCGCAAAGCGTGACTGCGAATCGCTTTTTCAATTAAATTGCGCACGAGACGGCCATTACCTGCGGTTATGTCGCCAATATAAGATACAAAAATAGCTTCAAGCTTTCTTTCTGCTTCCCTCGTCAATACATACCCTTGAGCTCTCACTTGTCGGCGTGCGATTTCCAGCATCTCTTCTACCGAATAATCAGGGAACGTAATGAGATTCGGGAATCTCGAACGAAGTCCGGCATTACGGGTCAGGAATCGCTCCATATCGTTCTCGTAACCTGCCAACACGACGATTAAACGATCGCGGTAATCATCCATCGCTTTTACAAGCGTATCGATCGCTTCCTGCCCGTAGTGGTCGCCTTCCGCGAGAGCGTAAGCCTCGTCAACAAACAGAACGCCGCCCAGTGCACTTTCGATGACCTCTCTCGTTTTCAACGCCGTCTGTCCCAAATAACCAGCTACCAAACCGGAGCGATCCGTCTCAACAAGTGTATCGGACTTAATCACTCCGAGCTCTTTAAACCTTTGTGCCAATATGCGAGCAATCGTCGTTTTGCCGGTTCCCGGATTGCCTTTAAACACCATATGAAGCGTCTGTGCAGAAGCTTTCGGCAAACCCAGCGCTTCCCGTTTTCTGGACACTTCAATTTGCGCCGAAAGACTCCGTACAAACTCTTTCACATTGTTTAAGCCAACGATTTGATCGAGCATCGCCAAGGCGGAATGCTGTCCATTTAATCGTTCCGATTGCGGAAGCAAATTAAAATCGGCCGCCGTCAGTTCGTTCAATTTATCGTTGTCATCAACAGGATAATCGGCCAGTCTTTCCGCCTGTCTGCGAATCGCTTCCTCCAATGTATTGCGAACCAAACGACCGTTGCCGCCATCTTTCCTGCCTGGAATTTGTTTTTCGTCAAAGTAACCCCGCAGAAGCTGCGATACATCTTGTCCGAATTTAAATCCTCTCGTTTTCACCATTAATGTTGCAATCCGCTGCATTTCATCCGCTGAATAATCCGGGAACTCAATTTGCAGCGGGAAGCGTGACGACAATCCCGGATTCACTTTCAGAAACTGCTGCATATCATCTGTATAACCGGCCAAAATCACAACTAAATTATCTTTATGCAACTCTACCAAGCGCACCAGCGTATCGATCGATTCCTTGCCATAGCCTCCGCCTCGCACTCCGTCTTGCGCCAGCGCGTAGGCCTCGTCGATAAATAGAACGCCGCCCAACGCCGACTCCACAACTTGTTTCGTCTTCTTGGCCGTCGAGCCCACATATTCCCCTACCAAATCGGAGCGGTCCACCTCGATCAAATGTCCCTTCTTCAAGTAGCCCATGGAACGAAGCATATTTGCCACCAGACGCGCCATCGTTGTTTTCCCCGTGCCCGGATTTCCTGAAAAAATCATATTCAGCATCTGCCCGGAGTCTACTTGAACGCCTGCTTCCTTCCTTCTTCGATCGACGATTAGCTGTTTCTCCAGCGTCCGCACAAAAGCTTTCACTTTATCGAGACCGACGACTGCTGCCAGCTCATTCTCAATGTTGAAGGCTTCTTTTTCTCCAATGCCGAAATCGGCTGTGGTCAAAAGCTGCAGGTCAGGCTGTCCATTCTCAAGCTGTCCACCGATTCGCGTTGACTGCTTGCGTACCGCTTCTTCAAACAAATTGCGTACCAGCCGGCCGTTGCCGCTGTCGTTTCTGCCTGGTATTTGCCGTTGTTCGAAAAGCTCCTCCAGCCCTCCCAGCGCACTTTCTTCTATGCGGAAGCCGTTATTCTTCGTAATCAGCTGCATGATCTCAAGCATATTCGCCGGCGTATAGTCAGGGAATTCCACAATGAACGGAAAGCGAGAGCGAAGACCCGGATTGGAACGAAGGAAATCTTCTATCTCCGCAGTATATCCCGCAATGACTACGACTAAGTTATCCCGATGATCCTCCATCGCTTTCACAATCGTATCAATCGCTTCCCGACCGAACGTATCGTGGTCATGACGAGCAAGCGTATAGGCCTCATCTATAAAGAGCACGCCGCCTAACGCTTCTGTAATTTTAGCCATCGTCTTCGGTGCCGTCGAGCCAACGTACTGACCAACCAAATCCTGTCTTGCAACCTCAACGAGCTGCCCTTGTTTAAGCAGTCCCAATCCTTTCAAAATCCGTCCTACCAAACGAGCCACTGTCGTCTTACCAGTACCCGGATTGCCCGTAAACACCATGTGCAGCGCCATTGCAACCGCCCGTTCGCCCTCTGTGGCTCTCAGCTTATTCACCTGTACGGTCTTCACAAGCTCTTGGACAAATTTCTTCACGCTCTCCAATCCGATTAAAGCGTTCAGCTCGCCTAATATATCTTCCAGCGATTCCTGGGACACAAACGTCAGCTCTTGAATAGGCACTCGCAAAGCTCTGTTCTCTACGTAAAAGCCTTCATTCTCGAAACCGATTATTATATTGTCGCCTCTTCGAATCTCATTCCTCGCCCACAGACTTGAAACGACCGGGGACAATTCTTTTTCAATCCATTGTTCAATGGCCTCTCCGAATGATTTATTGGCGGTAGCTAGACCCGCCAACGCTCCCGGCACCTCAGAATTGACGGAAATTTTCAATTGCATTTCCTGAGACAACTCAGCTACACCTTGCGCAAGCAGCGAGGTAACAACCTGTTTCATGGATGCCATATCCAGCGGCGAAGAGATCGCCGTCGCACTAACGCTTTTCAACAAAACCGCTGGAAGGTGGTCCATAAGCGACGCAGGTATGCGCCCATACTCCTCTCGGTTAGCCATTTCATCGATATAAAAAATTAAGAAATAATCTTCGGCACTAATACGGGTGCCTTCTTTTGTACGAAATTGACCCTCTGAGGCTAATTGAGCGATTAATTGTATAATGGAAGCATCGGCGCCTTTAATATCTGTAAAAAGGACAGTGCCTTCCGTCTCTGCGAAAGCTTTCGCCATATCCTCAATGAAGTTGCCCGCTATTTCGTCACTCTCATAACGGTTCAATTCAATCTCAGATGCCGCCATGCTGGAAGTAAGCTTATTGTGGTACAAACTCGAAACCAGCTTGTCAAGCGTTGTTCTTTTCCCCGTACCGGCCGCTCCCGCAAGCAAGATGACATTCCTTGCCTTGCCTCTTCCGCCATTCACATAGCCTTGTTTATAGGCTGCTATTAGGTCTTTAATAAATGCTTGCTGTCCGACAATACTGTCGTAAAGGTTTCGTTCGGTTGCTAGAAAGATCTGATCCAATTGCTTGGAAGTCAAAGACTGGTTTTGATCCTGCGAATAGGAGCCGGCCGACATAGGGGCCGTAGAAGAAGGCATCGTGCCTTGCCGCTGCGAATGTCCCTGATCGTCAGGCCTAGAGCTGTATTGTTGCGCTTTCAATGGCGGACTCCACGACTGGTCAGCCTCTTCTTTCCGGGCAATAACCCCTTTTTCCCTAACCAGTTCGACTAGTTGCAATTCGGGAAGAAGGAACCTGAGCGTGTTTAATAGTTTTCCCAACTTATCATTCATTTAAGTTTATGACCCCCTACTAATGAGTCTTATTTCCTATATTATAGCACTAGAATAGGCGCGTTTTTACTGTAATTCCAATGTTTCGGCAAATGACGTCAATATATAAAAAAGAGGCAGCTATCGACCTCGATAGCTGCCTCTTTACGGTGAAACTTCATGAAGATTACAGGCTTGGGAAAACGAGCGTTTGGATCGAATGCGCCGGAATCGAACCCTCAGCGATTTGCTCGCGGTTGCGCAGCACGTAAGGCTGCTCTGCATCGGAGCGGTTCAGTACAACAACAACCAGCTCGCCGTTCGGATTGCGGAAAGCGGTTGTGGACAGGTCTTCCGTATATTTCGAGGAAGCAACGCGAACCGCGCCCGGACGAATGTATTTGCTGAAATGTCCGATGTAGTAGAACGAAGATTGGAACGTCAGCGAATCATTTTTCGTATCCGCAATAATTGGAGCGTCGCAATAGTTGCCTACATGGTTCGGGCCGCCTTGCTCATCCAGTACGATATTCCAATCGGTCCAGCCGGACATGCCATTGTTCAGGTTGCCCATGATGTCATGCGCATAGCGCTCGCCGCTTTTCCACGAACCGATCTGCACGCCGCCTTCGTGGCAGCCTTCCGTGAACATGAGCGCTTTGTCCGGATAGCGATGCTTCACCGCCGACAGTGCGTCGAAGTGATCGCCGGAATACCAGTGGAAGCCGATCCCCCAAATGTATTTGGACGCTTCAGCGTCGTCGAATGCTGTTTTCGCACGGTCATAGACGCGTTCCTTGTTGTGGTCCCAGATCATCACTTTCACGTCTTGGCGGCCTGCTTTATGCAGCTCTGGACCCAAGTGATCGCGAACGAAATCGCGTTCTTCCTCAGCCGTGTAAATGCAAGAATCCCAAATTTGCACCGCTTTTGCTTCGTTTTGAACCGTCAAGCCCCATACTGGCAAGCCTTCTGCTTCGTAAGCTTCAATAAACTTGAGGTAGTATTTCGCCCATACGCCCCAATATTCCGACTTCAGCTTGCCGCCGTTGTTCATTTCGCCGTTCGTCTTCATCCAAGCCGGCGGGCTCCAAGGAGATGCATAGAACGTGAAATCGTCGCCTGCGAGTTCCTTCGCTTGACGAATGTATGGAATGATCAGCTCGCGGTCGTGGCTGATATCGAATGTCTCAAGCTCCGTGTCTCCGTCTTGCACATAGGAGTAGTTGCCGAGCGCAAAGTCACAGCTGTTAATGTGCGTGCGGCAAACCGTATAGCCGATCCCGTTCTCTGCGTCATAGTACGCATCCAAGATGCGCTTGCTGTTCGCTTCTCCCAGCTTGGAAGCTGTGACAGCCGATGCTTCAGTAATCGCGCCGCCGAAACCGATAATCGTTTGGTATTCAACGTCATCGTAAACGTTAATGATTTTGTTCTCTACGCCGGCCGTGTCTTCGCGCAGTTCCAGAGGCGCCGATTCAGTCAGCCGATCCTGCGAGCCTTGCGAGGTTTGAATGACTTTTACTTTACGAGTTGTCATAATGGAGTTGTACTCCCCTTCCTGTTCCGTATTTCCTTTATTATAATAGGAGCCAGTCCCGCACTTGAAGAAACAATATGGTCGAATACCTCAACAATCTGATTGAATAAATAAAGCATGCCTTGAATGGAGGCCGTCCGATGAAGGACATTTCGGTCCACTTAAGCGATTATTCGAAGCATGAGGAGCTGTTCCACCAAGAATTCCGCCACGGATTGGATACTTATATCGTGCGGCTTCAAGCCGAAGGTGAGTGCCAAGCTCTGGTAGACGGCGCCATCCGCAATATCCGCCCCGGCGATCTGCTCCTCTTTCAACCGGGTGATATCTACGATCTGCGCATCGGATTCTCGGAGGATAAACCGAAGCTGTCCATCGATTACTACATTATGAGCACCGGACCGGGCATGGAGGAATGGTGGGCGCAGAAAAAGCGGCCGACCTTAGCGCGGATCGCCGAGGACAGCAGACTGCGCGCCGTCTGGCATCAAATCGTGTTGGAGAAAGGCCGGCTCGACGGCGGACAGCCGGGCATTGTCACCTCGCTCGTCTGGTCCCTGCTCCTGTTGATCGACCGTGCGATCGAGGAAGTGCCGGAAGACCATTCTCCGCTTGCCTATCATGCGATTCGTATTCGCCAATTTATCGAGGAGCACGCAGCCGAGCCATTCACGCTTGCGCAAGCAGCCCAGCATACGGGACTTAGCGTCTCGCGAGCGGTTCATCTGTTCAAATCGCATTTCGGCGTCTCTATCATGGGCTATGCACAGCAGCTGCGACTAAGCCGAGCAGTCAAGCTTCTGGAGCACAGCCCGCTCTCGCTTGAGCAAATCGCGGCGGAGGCGGGACTTGGCAGCTACGCTTATTTTCACCGGTTATTCCGTGCACGATACGGCGTTTCGCCAGGCGCTTATCGAAAAAAACAATAAGCGGGGTGCAGTCGTTTCATACAGCCGTTCATCAATGGACGATGCCGCCAAACGCTTGCTTTCCCCTTTTGATTATTTCATACTGAACCCTGTAAGCCTTTCTTAGAGAGAACTATAGACCAAACCAAGGAGAGATGGACCATGACTTTGCAAAACAAAACCGCTATCATTACCGGGGCCGGAAAAGGCATTGGCAAAGCAACAGCCATCGCGCTGGCCAAAGAGGGCGTCAGCCTCGGCTTGCTCGCCCGCACCGTTTCCGATCTTGAAACGCTCCAGGCTTCGCTGACCAGCGAGTACGGCGTCAATGTGTATACGGCCACTGCCGACATTTCGAATAAAGAAGAGGTCGACCAAGCGATCGCCAAGCTGGCGGGCAAGCTGGGCTCGATCGACATTTTGATTAATAACGCAGGTACAGGCCACTTCGGCACTTTGCTCGATATGGATCCGAAGCTATGGGAGCAAATCATTCAAACGAACTTGATGGGCACCTATTATGTAACCCGGGCGGCGCTGCCGACGATGATCGGCCAAAACAGCGGCAGCATCGTGAATGTCGCATCGACTGCAGGCGAGCGCGGCTTCGCGACCGGTTCTGCTTACAACGCTTCGAAATTCGCTGTTATGGGCATGACCGAAGCGCTGATGCAGGAGGTTCGCAAATTCAACATTCGCGTAACGGCTTTGACGCCAAGCACGGTGAACACCGACCTCGCACAGAACGCCGGGCTGAAGATTGGCGATGAAGACCGCATGATGCAGCCGGAAGACGTAGCCGAGCTTATTCTCGCCACGTTAAAGCTGCCTCAGCGCGTCTTTATCAAGACGGCAGGCATCTGGACGACAAATCCGCAATAACGCTGAAGGACGTGGAAATGAAGAAGAACCCGCTGCTTTGCAATGGGTTCTTTCTTTATTTTTTGATTAACGCTGTCGAGAACTGGATCGGCGTACGGCCAATTGCATTCCGTAGAACGCTGCGGAAGACAAAAGCCGCGATATTATTGTAGTTACTGTAGAAGTCGGACAAATCGTCGTTGAAAAATTGCACGACTCGCGCCTTGAACACAGGATAAACGAACGCAGATCCGAACACTGTCTTTGCGGCCGTAAACTGGTACAGCCTATTCGATTGCAGTCCAGTACGGTATAACGACACGATCGTTCTAGGTGAAAGCGGTCCTGGCAGTGGTTTGATCGTTGCGCTCCCCACCCTTACCCGGATATGAATCCGTATATTGCCGAACGCCTTCACCGGAACGAGCAGTGTAGCAAGCGCCTTTGCCTTACGAATGCCGCGAACTTGGATTGTCACTTCATATTCGCCTTTATTCAATGGGGCAAGCGGTCCTACCCGTACAAGCGGATCGCAGCCAATGGAGTATCGAAGCTCGCTGTGAAACGTCGCCTCTGGCGGTGACAGTCCGACTTGCGGACTTTTGGCAGCTGTCTTCATTGTTCGTCCTCATTCCTTACCGGCAACTGCAGCTAACCGGAACTTGAATTTGCTATATTCTATTGCTTCAAGCGCTGCGATGAAACAGCGAATGCCGTCCACACACAGCAAAAAGGCAGTTCTTCGACGTGCCGAAGAACTGCCTTTCCTTTTTGTCCGTTTATGTGCCGCAATACGTTCGATAAGGACGATCCGAATCGCCTGCCGGCGAGGCATACTCCCGCTGCTGATCCGTATGGGCATACGGGTTCTCGAGAGCGGTCAGAAGCCGTTCCATCACGCTGTAATCGCCTTGCTTTTCGGCCGCTTCAAGCGCTTCTTCAACCCGATGATTGCGCGGGATGACAGCAGGATTGCTATTCCGCATCAATTGCCGCGAAGTGGCCTCCCTCTCCGCTCCTCCGCCCGCACGAGCACGCCACTTGACGTACCATTCGGCAAAGCTCGCATGGCCCGATAAGGACGGTTCAACCGGCGTGTCGAACGTGAATGCGAGAAACGTATTCGTATAATCGGCCCCGGCATCGCGCATCATTGTGAGCAGTTCCTCGATCAGCGCTTCATCCTCCGCCTCTTCCCCGATCAAGCCCAGCTTGGCTCGCATGCCTGACAACCAGTTGGCGTAGTAGCGATCGGGAAAAGCATGAATCGCCTCTTCGGCGATTTTAACCGCATGATCCATGCTCTCGTCCAACAGCGGCAGCAGCGTCTCCGCGAATCGAGCCAAGTTCCAAGACGCTATATACGGCTGATTACCATATGCGTATCGCCCTTCGCTGTCAATCGAACTGAATACGGTTCCCGGATGATAACCATCCATAAAAGCGCATGGGCCGTAGTCGATCGTCTCCCCGCTAAGCGCCATATTGTCCGTATTCATAACGCCATGAATAAAGCCGACTAGCTGCCATTTGGCTACAAGCGCCGCTTGGCGCTCCATTACGCCTTGCAGCAAAGCCAAATAACGGCCGCTTCCGCCCTCCTCGGCGATTTCCGGATAATGCCGCGAAACGGTATAGTCAGCCAGTGCCCGAAGCTCCTCCTTCGTGCCCCACGCCGAGACGAATTGGAACGTGCCCACGCGCAGATGGCTCGCCGCCACCCGCGCCAGCACCGCGCCGGGCAGCAGCTTCTCGCGGACAATCGATTCACCCGTTTCCGTTACAGCCAGACTGCGCGTCGTCGGAATACCGAGTCCATGCATAGCCTCACTTATAATGTACTCCCGCAGCATCGGTCCAAGCGCAGCAAGCCCGTCCCCGCCTCTTGAATAAGGGGTGCGTCCCGAGCCTTTCAACTGGATATCGTATCGTTCGCCATTCGGCGCAAGCTGCTCTCCGATCAGCATCGCCCTGCCGTCTCCGAGCCGATTGAAATGACCGAACTGGTGACCGGCATAAGCTTGCGCCAGCGGGAAAGCGCCTGTCGGCATCGCGCCCCCGGCCAACACCGCCGCCCCACTCTCGGTTCGCAACGCCTCAGGGTCAAGCCCCAGCGATAGCGCCAGCCGATCGTTGAGTACAGCCAGCTTAGGCACACTCACCGAACGGGGACCGAGAGGCGTAAACAGCTTCTCTGGCAGCCGGGCGTAGCTGTTATCGAAATGCCAGCCCGTTTCCGCTCCTATTGCCACTTTATCGTTCATCATTGTTCTACATCCTTTTATGCGAGTCTAAATCGTTTTCGATTCGTTATCAGCATCATACCATATTGCTCCGCAACCAATGCGATAGATCGTTGTTCAAGCGAAAAAAGGCCCGCGGATGCCATTCGCTTCCGCGGAGCCTTCTACTGCAAACTTTAAGGCTTCAAGAAATCGGGATGGGCATAGCTTGGGTTCGGATACGTATAAAACCCTTGCTTCGTCGCCCGGCCAAGCTTGCCTTTGTCGATATACTCATTCTTCAGCAGCTCCGCCGCTTTCTTGAATTCTTCGTCCCCGGTGGCTTGCGCCTTGGCCAAACCGATATTATAAGCGGTGTTCAAGCCTACGACATCCAGTATCGCAAACGGGCCGAGCGGCGCTCCCGTGCCAACCATCCACGTCTTGTCGATTGTTTCCGGATCGGCGATTTCACGAACAAGCAGCTTCTGAGCCGCCTCCAGCAACGGCACCAGCAGCGAGTTCAAAATATAGCCCGGCTGCTCCTTCTGCAACGGAAGAGCGACCATGCCAATCGCTTTGGCGAAGGCGATAACGTCCTGGAACACAGCCTCATCCGTTCCGGGATGCCTCATAATTTCGGCTGTGTTGTTCCTCCATATTTCATTGGCGAAATGGAGCGCCAGAAATCGCTCTGGACGTCCTGTCGAATCTGCAAATTGGCTCGGCAGAAGCGTGGATGAGTTGGTTGCGAAAATGGTCTTAGCGGGTGCGACGTTCCCCAACTGCGTGTAAAAATCGGTTTTTATGTTCACCACTTCTGGAATGGCCTCGATGACGAGATCGGCGTCGGCAACCGCCTGCGACAAATCGCTGTTGAAGGCCAGACGATTATACGCTTCGTCTGTGTCTGCTTGAGAAGCACCCAGATCCCTCTGATAGTGGGGCTTTAGCTGCTCGATTCGCTCCTTGGCCTTCGCCAGCGCCTCATCATTAATATCGTACACCGTCACCTGAAAGCCTTTGAAGGCGGTTTGATAAGCGATCTGGCTTCCCAGCACGCCGCTGCCGGCGACCGTCACTTTTTTGAAATTCATACTCTACTCTCCTTTTGTTCTGCTGTACTGCCATAACCGTTAATGTTTCCTCGAATGTGGAATTGCATACCGCTAACGTTTCGTTATCTGGCGGCTTAAATCGCTGCTTTGGAAAATGAAAAAATGATCTGTGCCGGTAGGCACAAATCATTTGAAGTGTTGGAACGTTGGTCATGGATTCACTGAATCTTTTTAGTTGATACGGCTGCTCTACACTGGATTATTGGGTGGAGCTTTCAAACTGTTGCTGTTTTGACTATCAGTAACCAGTCTGTGTATACTTATATAGCTTTATCATTTTGAGAGAGAGGGAGTGTCCGCTTATGAAGAAGAGATCGCGTAAATCCTTGTCATCAGGCTATGGATACTCTATTGCCGTTTTTTTCTAGAAGCCATTTTTACGGGTGAAGTCTGTCCAAATGACTTTTTGAAGCGAAAACTGCCATTCATCACAAAATGACGAGGTGTCTATTCATGAACGAGAAAATTACTAGAAGAAATCCAGCAACAATGCCAGCACCAGTTGGAAACTATACGCATATTACGAAAATCCCTAGAGGCGCAGAGTTCTTCGTCACATCGGGACAAATCGGCGTAAACGCACATGGCGAGATCCCGGCTGACTTTAATGAACAAGTGGTTCATACTTTTGCCAACATTAAAACCGTTTTGGAATCAGAGAGCTTGAATAGTGAACATATTATTAAAGTGAACATATGGGCCACTGAAAAAATAGATTGGGATTTTTTGTACGCGGAGTGGGACAAATTATTCGGTCAAGATTATCCCGCGATGACCGTTGGATATATTACTGAACTAGGCCTGCCTGAAATAAAAATTGAAATCGAAATTTGGGCTGCAAGCGTATAATTGCGAACTCGCTCCCTTCATCCAAGCCGTGAACCTCTACAAGGTTCACGGTTTTTTTTGTATAAGATCGAAATTTCTTTGAAGGGTAACTCGACCGCTTATGCAGCACGCCGTTTTACCTCTTCTCGACCCAAGTCGCTCTTGTATAGCCAATTCTCATTCCCGCTCTCTCCATATTGTTCTGGCTGGTTGAAGCATAGGCGCATTGGCCGACTACGAGCTGGCAACTGTGGGACGCCGCCACCTGCATCCGTTTGCGCAGAAATGCGGATTGCAGCCCGCGCCGCCGATACTGCGGCAAAGTCGCGGCGAACGTCAAGGAGGCAATCCCCTCTGCCATATGCATCGCTGCAACGCCTGCTGGAACGCCTTCGACGAAGCCAAGAAAGATGCGCCAGCCCGGGCGATTGAACAAGACGCGATTGTTTGCGGCAACGTAGGGCGCGCCGCTTTCATTCATCCCGCTTCCTAAGCAATGCAATTTGCCGTATAACTCAAACTCATTCTCCTCGATTTCACGTATGGTGATGTGCGGCGGCGGTTCCTCGTTCGAGACATTTGGCACTCCATACATGGTCGTATGAAACCCGCTTTGATAAAAGCCTCTATCTGCTAATAGCCGCTGTAATTCGGCATTCGACTTCGAGGGAATGATCTCAAACTGACAGGCTCTTTCCCGCTCCTGGTAAAAAGCTAAAATACGGTCCACCTGATCCGCATCCGCCGATGAAAGCCCTTTGACTGTATTAAAAGAGCCCCAAGGCATCGTATTCGCATAATAAGCAACCGCGCCGCCAAACGTTTCAATCTCAACGCCTTCCGGGTTGCCTTCGCGCTCGCGTATAGCCGCCATTCTAGAAGACATGTATTCGATTTCCGATCGTTCCAGACGTTCGGCCAGTGATGGGGTCAGGACTGGTAGAGTCAATGCAGACTGCCTCCTCGTTTGTATTCACTTATACTCTTTTGTTTACAACAATTGGACTATGTTCCTTCTACAACATTCCTCTTGGCGTTGTTCAATTCCTCCTTGCAATAAAGAAAACAGGTCAATCTCATTCGAGCGCGTGGAACAGAGCAGCCCCCCTGTACTAAATCGACTAATCCCCGAATAAGATGGCAGATGAGACGTGCAGAAGGACAAAACCAATGAATTCATGGGGAGGAACAATCCATGGCAGATAACAAGCCGGAATCGCAGAAGCCCGAACAACAGTCGGTACCGGATCAGAGTACCAGCGGAGGCCACGCCTATTCGCGGCATGCAAGCAAGCATTCGGACCTGCTTCATTCACAGACGGTCGGCGAGCGAGGTCCCGCACTGGAGCAGGACAGTGCTACACATGAAACGCTGGAAGCTTTAATTTATGGCAAGCTGTTAGAACGGCCCGTCCATGTCAAAGGCTGCGGCGCCTTCGGCTACTTTCAAACCCTCCATTCTATGACCCCATACACGATGATCCCTTTTCTCCAACAGCCTGGCACGCAGGTCCCGGTAGCAATCCGTTTCTCGCTTGCTGTCAGCAACAAAGGGACACCGGATACTTCCCGCAACGTACGAGGCTTCGCCACCAAATTTTACACAGAACAAGGCGTATTCGATCTCGTCTTCAATCATATCCCGATTTTTTCCGTCAGGGACGCGATTCGTTTTCCTGCGGCGATCAACGCCTTTTTACCTTCTCCAGTCAATAATTTAATCGATCCTAACCGTTTCTGGCGATTCGTCGCTAGTGCGCCCGAGTCCACCCTCTTCGTCGTCTGGCTCTACTCCGATGCAGGAACGATTAAGAGCTTGCGCCATATGCCGGGCCACAGCGTCAATACATATGTTTGGCGAAACCACGAAGGCCAGCGGCTATATGTGAAATATCACTGGCTACCGATAGCAGGCGTTCAATACATCGACAGCCGGGAGTCCGCCAAGCTTTCGGGCGAGAATCCAGACTACGCGGCAAAAGATCTTTACGATACGCTTGCTGCGGGAAAAACGGTGGAATATGGCCTTTATGTACAACTGATGAATCCGCAGGACGAGGCCTCTCTCCCTTACGACCCGCTGGATGCAACAAAAATATGGGATGACCGTCAATACCCGCTGCACCCGGTCGGGCGGCTTGTTTTGAATCAAAATCCGGACAATTATCAAGAACAGGTTGAAAAGCTATCTTTCTCGCCGTCGAACTTGCTGGAGGGCGCCGAATTCTCGGCCGATAAGCTGCTGCAAGGAAGGGCTAATACATACGCCGATTCGCAACGAAGACGTCTCGGTCCCGAATTCCGCAAAATACCGATCAACCATCAACAAAATTGGACCCCTGCCGATCAAATTACGAGCGGCGACGGCGTCTTTGTGGAAGGCCGCTTGCAGCGCAGCGATATTCCGAAGCCGGATAACTTCTCACAGGCAGGCCAATATTACCGTTCTCTATCACCGGCTCAGCAGAACAATCTCGTGAGCAACTTGGCTGGCGATCTATCAGGCGCTTCAGCGGATATTCAAAATGTGGTGCTCAGCTATCTGCACGAAGCGTCCGCTGAGCTAGGAGATAAGGTAGCGGCGAAGGTTCAAGCGCACGGTAATGGGTAATGGGTAATGGGTAATGGGTAATGGACAACGGGCGAGCCGTTAACGGAGAACGGGTGAAAGGTTACGTGAGCGGGTGACGGATTGCGAGTGAGCGTTAATGGAGAGCAGGGGAGAAGGTTGGCCGTGAGTGGGTAACGAATAGCAAGCGATCATTAACCAGGAACGGGTGAGAGTTTACCCGTAAGCGGTTAACAGATAGTAAACGGTAAGGTTAACTGTGAGCCGATATCAGGTGGCAGGTGGCGGCACGTACGAATATTCAAAGCAGCGAGTGTTGTCTCACATAAGCGGCGACGGTTGGCCGATTACAGGGCATCTTCCTGATTACTAGGGGATGCCTTTTCGCATGCAAGTTGTAACGTTATTGCTCCAGAGTAGGGATTAAGGGTACAGTAGGATAGAAATAAGGACGTGTGCTGAGGGGGTCCCGACTTCTAATGCAATGTGTCAGAGTTCGTGTGCTTATAATCTGGATGGAGAGGTGAATGGTTATGAAAATCGGAAGCATTAATCATCTGCTTTTTTCGGTCTCCGATTTAGAGCGATCCATAGCGTTTTACGAGGATGTTTTTGAAGCAAAGCTATTAACCAAAGGCAGAAGCACAGCCTACTTTGATCTCAATGGACTGTGGCTCGCTTTAAATGTGGAAAAAGATATTCCGCGAAACGAAATCAAATCCTCCTATACGCATATTGCTTTTACGGTAGAAGAAATAGATTTTGATGATCTTGTCCAGAAACTCGAGCGGTTGAATGTCCATATCCTCTCGGGACGCACGCGCGACGAAAGAGATAAGCGATCCGTTTATTTCACAGATCCGGACGGTCATAAGTTTGAGTTCCATACAGGATCGCTGCAAGACAGGCTCTCCTACTACAGAGAAGAGAAAACGCATATGACATTTTACGATATGATAGAGGAAAAATAGGGCGGGAATGATTCAGGGGAGGCTCTAGTTGACACTCGTCATGAAACACCAAGCGCCTAGCTTAGGGAGCGGTGCACAGTGCGGAAAGCTTCATGAGGCAGTAACTGCCTTTTTGCAGTTATTTTAGGTCGGGACAGTGGTTTTTCGATGAATAACTGCTTTTTGGTAGTTATTAGGGCACATATGACCTCGCGATGTCCATCGTACGGGAGAATAACTGCCTTTTTGCAGTTATTTCGCTTCGGAGGCGGCAAACCCGAGGAAATAAATGCTTTTCTGCAGTTATTCACCCTGGTTTGCTGTGCCGTCTATCTGAGCCTACCTAGTCACGAATATTGCCGAAAGCCCGATAGCGGATGCTGCAACTGCCCCCGCCCCGTCAAACATCATGCTCCCATCCATTCCGGCTGGTCCTCCGAGTTGGAATATCCGACATCTCTCCAATCCCTCAACCGCGCCATCATCCACCGCCTACTCACCATCCAAACGCACAAAATGATAGAGAAGCAACGCTCATGTCTGCGGTCGGTCAAGCAGATGATTAATGGGCCCTTGCTGGTACAGCCCCCGCGCTTTCCCTCGATCCTCCGCTGCCAGCTTCAATAGCGGCTGTCCTGGCGAAAATGCTCGGGCGTAACGCCAACCGACTTCACAAACGCCCGGTAAAAGGCGCTGCTGCCGGAAAAGCCGAGACTGAGGCCAATGTCCGTTACGGAGCGGTCGGTGCGCTGCAGCAGCCGCTTCGCCTCGTCGATTCGCAGTTGAAGCACATATTGATAAGGTGTCGTTCCGACGAGTGATTTGAACGTCCGAATAAAATGAAACCGGCTGCGCATCGCAATGGCCGCCAAATCCACAATAGCAATCGGATCTTTGTAGTGCGAATGGATATAGTCCATCGCCTGCCCCATGTACGGGTCGCTTCCCGCAGGCTCTCCGCCGCCAACCTTCACGCCTCCTGAGCCCTTGTGGCTGCCAGACAAAGCGCCCGTCAAATAGTCGAGCACCTGCAGCTCGATCTCTTCTTGCGCTAAACGGCTTCCGGTATCGTACGCCAATAATCCGTTCGTCCATTGACGCATGCGGCCGGCGAGAAGCGTGCGGTCAAACTGCTGCCTCAAACCCAGCTCTACCGAATCCCGCCCTACAAACTGCTTCAATCCCTTTTCCTTCACTTTAAAGATGAGAACGCCCGCCTGTTCGCCGATTCCAAAAACGTGACGCTCTCCAGGAGGCTGGACAAGTCCGTCGCCCCCCGCCAATTTATAGTCACGGTCCTCCTGCGTAAACACGCATCCCCCGTCCATCATTACGGTAATTTGAAAATCTTCGTCATGTCGATGAAGATTATTGGAAAAAGGTCCTTCTATTCGCCACAGTTCCATCTGCGGCGTGGAAACTTGAACAATCATGTCTGCTCACCCGATATCATTATAGCAATAATTTCGCGGATACGAAGCAATTATCGCAAAGACGGCCCGTTTCCCTTCCGATAAGATAAGGAAAAAAAGAAAAGGTGATTGTCATGTCTCAGCCCGCAATGGCGGTAACGCCCAGACGAACCGCCAACGTCGTCTTGTTCGGCGTCAGCCTGGCGCACTTGCTCAACGACGCCATGCAAACCGCAGTCCCGGCCGTTTTTCCCATTTTTCAAAAATCGATGCAGCTCAGCTTCGCTGAAATCGGTTGGGTCGCCTTTACGCTCAATGTGACGGCTTCCATTCTTCAGCCGCTGATCGGTTACTACACCGACCACAAGCCGATGCCCGGCCTGCTGCCGCTAGGCATGGTGTTCACACTGCTCGGCATGGTTGGATTGGCTTTCTCTCCAGGGCTCGCAATGCTCCTTGTCTCTGCGGCGCTCGTCGGAGTCGGCTCTTCCGTGCTTCATCCTGAATCTTCCCGCGTCGCCCATCTTGCGGCAGGCAAAGGCAAAGGAACGGCGCAATCCGTCTTCCAGGTCGGAGGCAACACCGGTCAGGCGCTAGCGCCGTTGATGGTCGCGTTCATTATTGCGCCGCAAGGCCAGCTCGGCTTCCTATGGTTTACGCTGCTGGCAGTCGCAGGCATCGGCATTCAATGGTACATCGGCAAATGGTACGGCCAACAAATGACCGCGCAGGCTTTGGCAAATAAAGCCCGCCAAGCCGCCGCGAAGAGTGAGCAGGCGTTCTCCAAAGACTTCGTCGTATTCGTCATGACGATTTTAGTGCTGCTCCTGTTTTCCAAGTTTGTTTATTTGGCAAGCATGACAGGATACTATTCGTTCTACTTTATGGACAAATACGGTCTTTCGTTGGAACGGGCGCAGGTTTCTCTGTTTGCGCTGCAATTCGCCGGCATGGTCGGTACGCTGCTAGGCGGCCCGCTTGCCGACCGGTTCGGCCGGAAGAAAATCATCTGGTTTTCCATTGCCGGTACAGCGCCATTCTCGATCCTGCTGCCCTTCGCTGGACCGGTCGGCTCCATCTTCCTTTGTCTGGCCATCGGCGCTATCTTAATGTCCGGCTTCTCGGTCATTATCGTCTACGCGCAGGAAATGCTGCCAGGTCAAGTCGGCATGATATCCGGACTGTTCTTCGGACTCTCCTTCGGCATGGGCGGACTCGGCTCGGTACTGCTAGGCTGGCTGATCGACCAAACCAGCATCGCGTTCATCATTCAAATTTGTGCATACCTTCCGCTGCTCGGCATACTCGCTGTTTTACTGCCTAAGGACTCCCGGCTAATGGGGCCAGGCCAAAGCGCCAAAGCCTGAATAAGCAGCTAGAAAAAAAAAGATCGGCAGGCACACCCCTCGACTGAGGCGTTGGCTGGCCGATCTTTTTTTTAATGCATCGGCCTGATCGCTTAGCTTATACCGAAAGTGCTATAACCGTTTTATCGGCACGCATATTTCGCAATACCCCTCGATCAGCGCTTTTCCCCTATACCGTTCTACAATGGGCTTATTGTCCATTTGGTAGCCGCTGCTGTGCAAGGCCGGAAAAATATCCGCCCACGCTCGTTCCATATCCTCGGCCGTATGCTTGATCTCAAAGACCATATACTCTCCGCCTGAGAATTGACCCTCGCTGCATGGAGCATCCGCGGGTTCATCGCCTGAAATAACGATGCAAGCATCATATCGGCAGTTCTCTGGAAGCGTGGTCTGCGGATTGTCTTGCGGAATGCCTAGCAGGATGGCCGATTCGGAGAGCTTATTTCTCTCACCCGCCCATTGCTTCAACGTCTCCATCGCCTGCCTGTTTACAGGTCCATACGGACCAACTTGCCTCACGTATGCCACACGGTAGGAGGGCAGCATTTCAACTGTTCTGTTCATTTAATCTTCCTTTCTTTTCTAAATACTAACTGCAAGATGAATCTAACATGATATAAAATAATATTCATTCTATTTTTTTGTAACTAAATTATTTTCATTTTCAAATGAAAATTGTTGTTTTTCGATTTTTTTCTATAATCGATTTGACCACTGTTCCTGTTGAGAATTAATTGGTCATAAAATAAAAAAAGACTTCTCTTGCAGTACCGGCTTTCATGATCGGCAGCTAGAGAAGTCTTTATCTTTTTCAACCTATCTGTAACCCTACGCCAATCGTTATTGGCCCGGATAGATCATCACTTTGATGGCGGAATCCTTTTGCGTACGCGCCGCTTCTACGGCCGCCTTCGTCTCGCTCAAAGGGTATTTATGTGTAATGACTTTTTCAATATCGATGTTCGAACGGGATAAAGCTTGAATAGCGGCTGGGTACGTGTTGGCGTATCGGAATAAGCCAAGCACGTCAAGCTCTCCGTCTACAATGGCGTTGACGTCGAGCGGCACCTCGGAGGACGCCGACAAGCCGACCAGAACGATCCGCCCGCCCCGGTTGACCGTTTTCACCGCATTCGATAGAGCGCTAGCGTTGCCCGACGACTCGATGACAACTGTAATTCCTCTCCCTTCCGTCAGTTCATGAATTCGCTGGGTCACGTCCTCATGCAAAGGATCAATTACATGTGTGACTCCCATCTCTTTCGCCAGCTCCTGCCGGAACGGTACGACATCCGTTGCATAGATTTCGCTCACTCCGAACATTTGGGCAGCTTGAACAGCCAGCAGACCGATTGGGCCAAGCCCTGTGACGAGAATACGATCGCTTGGCGTTACCCGCGCGCGGTTCATAGCATGCAGGCCGACCGACAGCGGTTCAAGCAGTGCACCCTGTTCGTAAGTCATGGCATCAGGAAGCTTGAACAGGAAATCGCTGCGAACGGCGACATATTCAGCCCATGCTCCGTCGACTGGCGGCGTCGCCATAAATACGACGTCCGGACACAGGTTATAGCGGCCCGATTTGCAAGCCTCGCAGCGCCCGCAAGTGACGCCAGGCTCGACGGCCACCCGATCTCCGACTGCAATGTTGGAAACGCTGGCTCCCACCTGAACGACCTCTCCCGCCAATTCGTGGCCGAGAATAATCGGCTGTTCGACGACATACCGGCCTATTCTTCCATGCTCGTAATAATGAACGTCCGAGCCGCATACCCCAATACAATGCACCCGAATCAAGGCCTCGTCTTCTTTCGGAACCGGAATCGGGATCGTCTTCATTTCGATGTCGAGCGGCTTATTGAGAACCGCCGCTTCCATTACGTTCTTCGTCATTTTCGTCCACCTCTCGCATGATGTTCGCACGAATCTTTGACAGCGCTGTCATTAACGCCGGGTCTCAGCCATTTCAATTGCAAACTGGATCTGCGCTTGCCGCATGACTGCACCGACCCAACTAGCTCATATCCGAAATGGAGCCTGCCCGTTACTTCAATATATCAAAGAGACCTGCCACTGAACAGCACCGATATGCGATTGATAAGCTGACTGCGCGACATCAAGCAGTGAACGCCTTGCCCCAGCTCCAGGTATACGAAAAAGGGCCGCTTAACCGCTTTTTGCTCCATCCGATAGATGTTTGCATAGGGGGCACGGTCGCCGCCACCGTGCTGCGTCCTGATCCATGGCGTCTTCGGCGCTAAAACGCGCTCTGGGAGAGGGGCTCGCAAAGAGCCCCTCTCCCAGAGTGCAAATGATATAGCTTCTATGTCAGGTATAATCGTCAGCGGGACGTATCTTGTAGCGATCCCAGTTGCGTTTAACATTGTTCATAACGTCGTCAGGTATTTCTGCAAGCGGCATTGCCTCCTGCTGGCGCAAAGCAATGATGCCGATCTTGGCAACCGTTCCGCCATCGACCAGCGGCTCGGCGCGATCCGTTCTTACGCCGGGGATAATCATCAAATCTTGCTGCGCCCTCATTCGGGCTGCGACTGCCCATTCCACTTCATGCGGATCGTCTATCCGGATATCGTCGTCAACGACTGTCACCTGCTTGACGAGGTTGCAATGGGCGAATGCCGCAAAGACGGCTTTCTGCCCTTCTCCCGGCCGCGGGTTGGCAAGCGACACGACGGCGTGGCAGCGGCCCATGCCGCCTTCCGTAATATAGACCGCTTTCGCACACGAGACCGATTTACGAATGTTCCAAAGCAGCGTCGTCTCAATCGCCATGCCGCCCATGAGAAAATGCTCGTGATATTTGCCGGGCAGAACGAATTGGAAGTACGGATCGTTCCGATGCGTGACGGCTGTTACGCGCAGTACCGGGCTTTTGCCGTAATCGACATACATGCCGTGAAACTCCGACACCAAGCCTTCTTCGTAATATTCGCCGGACTCAAATCTTGCCTCGATGACGATCTCTGCACCAGCAGGGGCCTCCACGTCAACAGTCACGCCCGGTGATAGCCGCAGCGGTTCGCCCAGCATTCCTCCAGCGATTGCAAACTCATCCACTCCGAGATCGACATAAGCGTTAGCAGCGACCAGCACTGCAGGATGGTTGCCAATCGCAATCGCCACTTCCAGTGACTTGCCGAGCCGCTCCGCCTTCAACTTCAATTGATGGAGATGATGGCTCGGTGACATGCCAATCATCAGCTGGTCGGGTCCGAGCAGCAGCAGTCGATTCATGGACACGTTGCGCTTGCCGGTCTCCGGATCTTTGGCAATAACGATATCCGCCGAAATATACGGACCCGCTTCCTTCTCGAAAAAGGTTGGAATAGGAAGCTGTGCCGCCAAATCGATGCCTTCTGTCACAACGACGTCGCGACACGGCGCTTCTGCTGTCAGAACGGGCTCGATGGGATGCTCCAAGCCCCGTGTTATATGATCCAACGACGCCTCAAGCGTCGGCTCGATGTCGCAGCTGATCGCATAATTAATGCGGTCGACGACGTTGCCTACCGCGCGCATCGAAGACCCCGCGATACGGTCGAAAATAACGACATTGCGATTCGGCTGCTGCGCCAGCACTGCGGCCATTTCAAACTTCGGATGCACCTCTCCGGTTACGCGCGACAGTCGGCCCGCCTGTGCAAGACGTTCCAACGCATCCCTTAAGTCTTGTCCTTTGGTCATGTCACACCCCGCTATTTTATCGGATACTTGATTGTTATCTAATTATGAAAACTATATATCAATAATTAATAATATATTGCTGCTTAACCTGTTCGTCAATAAAGTGGACATTTTTGTAATCGTACCTGCTATACATACATTTTCGATGTTGCATCATTGCATCATTCCAATTGCTCTTGTTCTTGATAGCGATGTAATGAAGATCAGCTCTATAATTGGCACCAACAAAAAAATACCCGTTCCAGTGGAACGGGACAGGCCGCACGAAAATTCTCGCAGCCCGGCGCGCGGTGCCATCACGGCACGGTGCTCGGTCACACGTCGGCGGTCAAACCTCGTTCTCTAACTGCAATAAGGCGCAACAGTCGCAACAACCGAAGGCCCTATTTGAAGGAATATGTATGAAAATTCATATATAATCTGATTCAATCCGAAATAAGCGCCTGACTTCAAGAGTGAGAGGGAACGCTGCGGGAAATAGGGTTCTTCCGATCGCTGATCGCTGTTAAAGTCCGAACGGGCAGCGCGCAGATTTCAATAAAAAAACGGCCCTACCCCAGTTAAAGCGGGTAAGGCCGTCTTGGCGATTATTCGAAAACCTAATTCACTGCGTGAAGCTCACGGTCCAGGCCGAGCGCTCGCGAAGTCGAAGCATCAATCTCTTCAATCAACTCCGGTTTACTCTGCAGCGGTACGCCGTACGAAGGAATCATTTCTTTGAGCTTCGGTTCCCACGTTTGGATATGCTGCGGGAAGCATTTCTTAATGACTTCAAGCATGACGGAAACGGCGGTAGACGCACCTGGCGACGCACCGAGCAGCGCAGCTACCGAACCGTCGGCAGCGCTGACGACTTCCGTACCGAACTGAAGCGTTCCTTTGCCTCCAGCTTCCGTATCCTTAATGACCTGCACGCGCTGGCCAGCTACGAGCAGTTCCCAATCCTCGCTCTTTGCGTTCGGAACAAACTGCCGCAATTCTTCCATGCGCTTTTCTTTCGATAACAAAACCTGCTCGATCAGGTATTTGGTGAGCGAAAGGTTTTTAGCGCCGGCAGCCAGCATAGTGAATACGTTATGCGGCTTAACCGAGCTTATCAAATCGAACATGGAGCCCGTCTTCAGGAACTTCGGCGTGAAGCCGGCAAACGGTCCGAAGAGGAGCGATTTTTTGTTGTCGATGTAACGGGTATCCAAATGCGGTACCGACATCGGAGGAGCGCCAACCGGCGCCTTGCCATATACTTTGGCATGATGCTGAGCGACGACATCGGGATTTTTACAAACCATAAACAGACCGCTTACCGGGAAGCCGCCAATGCTTTTGCCTTCAGGAATACCGGATTTCTGCAGCAAATGCAAGCTGCCTCCGCCTCCGCCAATGAAAACAAAGTTTGCCGTATGGCGCTGAACCGAGCCGTTGTCCGTATTGCGAACTTTCAGTTCCCACTTGCCGTCTTTTGTACGCTTAATATCGTCTACGCTGGACTTATACTTGATCTCGACATTTTTCTTCTTCAAGTAGTCAAACATCATACGCGTTAAAGCGCCAAAGTTAACGTCCGTGCCCGTGTCAATTTTGGTAGCCGCGATTGGTTCTTTCGATGCCCGGTCTTTCATAATGAGAGGAATCCATTCCTCCAGCTTGGCCGGGTCGTCGGAAAACTCCATTCCTTTAAAGAGAGGATTAGCCGACATCGCTTCATGGCGTCTCTTCAGAAACTTAACGTTACTTTCCCCTTGAACCATACTCATATGAGGAATAGGCATAATAAATTCGTGCGGATTGCGGAGCCTACCGCTTTCCACCAAATAAGACCAGAACTGTCTCGACACTTGGAACTGCTCGTTAATTTTGACCGCTTTGCCGATATCGACCGATCCGTCCGCTTTCTCATCGGTATAGTTCAGCTCGCACAACGCGGCATGCCCCGTTCCTGCGTTGTTCCATTCGTTCGAGCTTTCTTCCCCGGCGCTTCCCAGCTTCTCAAACACTTTGATGTCCCAGTCCGGCGCCAATTCTTTCAGCATCGACCCTAAAGTCGCACTCATAATGCCGGCACCGATTAAGATTACGTCTGTTTTGGTTTGTCTGTCATCGCTCATTTTAACCGTCCTTATACACTAATACTTTGTTGAAAAGACGCAGACGCTTCAAAGCAGGCCGGGAAATACCCGACCTTGCGTCTTTCCACGATACGCTGCCTACCGACCATCGTGTACCCTTATTAGCAATTGATTAATCTATACACTATTATATGATAGTTAGATATGTTTTAAAAGCAGGTAAATTTCAGGGGATGAAATCGTGTTGCAAATCCGCAGCCAAACTGCAAAACAACCGGCTGCCTCCTGAATAAAAGTGGAAAAATATCCTATCCTTCTAAATGAGGGAACTCTTTCAAAGACAAAGGAGGGTATCCGGTTGCGGATTCCCTCCTAGAATTAAGCTTTACGCATTCGTTTCAGCAAAGAGCCTTCCGATGCGCCGTTCTCCCCTTTCACGAATGTGGTCATATATTGGCTGACATAGCTGCCGTAACGAATATGCTTGTCCACTGCCAGCAGTTCGTCTACATAATGTACGCCGCTCGGCACATTATCGAGCATCAGCGTGCAGACGGCGGCATACACCCCGCAGGCCACTTGCAAATAGGTCGCATTTGTTCCAAATTGCTGATAGACGGATTGGCTGTTCATCACGTTGTACATGTACCGCTCCTTATCTTCGTACACCAAGAGCACGCCGACCAAATCCTCCCCCTCCAACAGCGCTTCAGCCGGATCGAACACTTTAGCTTGCAAGCTCCATAGATAGTCCTTCTCGTGCAGGTAATCCCGGATCTGTTGCGTCGTATACTCGTTGACCTTATAAATAAAGCCGAATTCCATCGGATAGAGGCGGCCCAAGGTGAGCACCTCTTCATGAGGCACCAGACTCCCGTAAAACTGAATATCTCCTAGCGTAACCTTGAATTCTTGCGCGTAAACCGGCGTGTATAAATGAATAGGCGTATGCTGTTGCACAAACATCGGATAGTTATCGATCGCTTCATCGAGATAACATTCGGGAGACCACGAGGCGTACAAGCTGTCCTCACGAGCAAGCGATTTATCTTGAAAAAACGTATCATCCCTTTCCACGATATAGCAGGCTAGAGGGGTCTCATCGGGAAATTCGTTCATTCTTTCATGCGCCATCCATTGCACCACGCCAGGGTTCATGCCCGAACAGATCAGTCCTTTCATGCCGGTGAACCGGCTTCTGACGCTCTCCATTCTCGTATACCGCTCCATTAGCGTGTAGCCGTCCAGCGTCTCGTCCCGATCAACCTCCGCGCTTTCCAAAGCTGAGTTCACATAGGCAATTCCCAGCTCATTGCATATAGATAGCATGTCCACCGTATCGGCCCAAGAAAGATCGATTACCAGCCCCGTTCCGGTATCCGACAAATGCCTGCGAACCTCTGCCAAATCGTCCAGATCAAGCGTATAAAGCGTACTGCGCGGCATTAAAAAAGGGCAGATCCGCTCATAATCCTCGATGCTCTTCTGTTTTCGATCAATCAAATGCAGCTTGCTTTGCTTAAGCAAAGGATGGAGAGGATCATCCGGGTCCTTTGCCGTTTTGTTTAATACAGACAGGACTGCCTTCGCTACTCCACCGGCGCTTCCAAAGACGGAAATGTCTATAACACCGTTTTCCAAATCTATCATCTCCTTTCTAAAATTTTGGCTTTAAAATGATAGAGGAATCGATGCTATATCGTATGAAAAGGAAACCGAACCGCGACGGCGCTTGTCCAAAATAGGTTGTCCAAACAAAAACGGCGGTACAGGGGATAACCTCCCTAGTACCGCCGTTTCTTCATTTTCTTATTCAGCAAACAAATTATTTCGTCTTTCAAGTCAAACCTTTGATCTTACGTTCGAGTTTGCAGCAACCCTTGCAGGATCACTTCCAGCCCCCAGCGGAACCGTTCCCTCGAGGCGATATCGCCGGAGAACATTTCATTATTCAGACTGGCGATCATCGGGTAGCGGTTCGGATCGGCAGACAGAAATGACTGTTGAATGGCCGACACCTGCATGCTTCCATTCTTCTGTCGGGACGCCTGCTCAAAGGCAATAGACGAGACGTACACCATGAACAGGTCCAATCCCCAAGCCGCAGACCTTGGTCCCAGCCCGGCCTCGTGCAGGGAAGACAGAATATACTCGGTCAAGTGGAGGTAGTTCGGCCCTATCGGAAACGTCGTAAGCGACAGCTCAGCAAGTCCGGGCTGCTCGTACAGAAGCATTAGGTAGGCATTAAGGGCGCCAAACAGTCTCTCCTTCCATGCCGCTTCCCCCTCATTCTCGGCAGGCAAGACAAGCTCACCCAGCCCGTGATCCATGACATAGGCGTTTAGTTCCTGCACATTTTTAAAATAGACGTATAGCGAAGACGGTCCGGTATCCAGCTCTTTCGCTATTTTCCGCATCGTCAGGCCCGGCATTCCTTCTTCCTTGAGAAGGGTATACGCCGTCTTGACGATTTGCTCATGGCTAAGCGGTTCTTTGGCCGGACGGGAGCGCCGGCTTACAACTGATCGTTTTGGATTCATCATACTTTCCTTATATCATATCAATAGCTATTAGTAAATTTGCGGTTGTGAGTTAATGCACGCCGTGTTCCTCATAGATCCGATTCATTAAGTCGGTCAGCTTCTGGGCAGCGCCGTCGGAGAACGTCAATTTCAAATTGTCGTCCGACTCCTTGGCTTTTTCGGACGTATACTGGTACATTTTCGGCTCATAGGCCTGAATAGCGGCATTGATGTCGTCATGCTCCACCAAAGCGAGTGCAAGCTCCAACGCGTCCAGCATCGCCAGGTTGACGCCCTCTCCCGCAAAAGGAGACATGACGTGGGCCGCATCCCCAATCAGCGTCACTCCCGGCTGATGCTTCCATGTGAAACCAACAGGAAGCATATAAATTCTTCTCGGTAAAATAGCGCCGTCCGCGTAACGGATATAATTTTTCAACGAATCATCCCAGTCTTCGAAAAGCTCAAGCAGCCGCTGTTTGGCTTCCTCCGGCCGTTCGAACGGTATGCCGCAGTTATCCAACCAGTTCTGCTCCGCCTCAAAGCTCGCATAAACCTTAATCCGGCCGTCGCCGTTCAGTTGGCCCAAAATGCCTTTGCTGTCGCTTAGCGCAAACAGCTTGCCGCGCTTGTTCAACGCAGCCAGATCGGGATGGCTCTGCGCCGCATTCAGAACGTTCAGCTCGATCATTGTCAGGCCCGAGTATTCGGCTCTTGCATCCGAGAGCAGCGGACGCACTTTCGAGAAAGCGCCGTCGGCGCCAACCAGCATATCTACCGTATCGACTTCCCCATTCTCGAAATGAAGCTCCGTCCTCCCGTCGCCGAGCGAAACGGCCCGCTCCAGCTTATAGCCATAACGGATGCAATCGGGATCAAGAGCGTTCATCAGCAAATCGCATAAATCGCCGCGATCGATTTCCGGCCTGCCTCCCGACGAATCCATCTCTGCGTCTTCATCGATATAGATTTTGCCCGTTTTGTCTAAAACCCGGAAATCCTCCCCTTCAAGCCGGATGATTTCCTTAAACTTCTCGTACAGGCCAGCCTCTCGAAGCGCTCTTTGGCCCGACTCCTCATGAATGTCCAAGGAGCCCCCGCGCTGGCGATTCGAATTTTGCAGTTCCCTTTCGTAGACGACGCTCTGGATGCCGTGCTTTTGCAAAATCAGTGCCAATGCCATTCCGCCGGGACCGGCTCCGATAATAGCGATACGTTTTTGTGCGGATAATGTGTGGGTCATAGGTGATCTCTCCTTCATTTTCTCGTTGTATTGTTTGCTTTTAAGACCGATCGGATGCGTTTTGTTGAGATGCTTGCGGCTTTTTCAAGAAAAGGCTTAACAGGAAAGCAATCAGCGCGAAAGTCAGCGTAATCCAAAAGGTATGGCCAAAAACATTGCCGAACTGCTCCAGCGAATGGTGCTCCGGTAAATTCCGCAGCTGCCGGGAAAGATAAGCGGTCGTCAGCGTAATGCCGAACGAGGACATAATTTGCTGCGCCGCGGTTGTAATCGGGGTTACACGGCTGACGAGCTCTTTCGGCGCGGACTTCAGCACATGCGTGTTGATCTGCATCATCGTCAGGCCTTGGCCAAGACCGACAAGGGCGAAGCTTGCCATGATATATAATGGACTGCTGTGAGCTGAAAGCTGAGTTAATGTGAATAACCCGCAGGCGAGCGAGGCAACTCCGGCGATCGCGACAGGACGAATGCCAAATTTGTCAAACAGCTTGCCGCCAACGTTAATGCCGATCGTCGACAAGATGGCCTGCGGAATAACGTACAGACCAGCCGTAAGCGGCGATAGACCTTTCACCTGTTGCAAATAAAGCGGGAACAACAGCAGACTGCCGAACAAGGCGATTTGATTCGTCCAGGCAAGCAAGATGCCGTGTGTAAAGGATGGCGAACGGAACACTCGCAGCTCCAGCAGCGGCTGTTTCCGGCGCAATTCCTGCCAGATGAACAAGAGGAGCGCAATAACGCCAACAGCCAACGTAATAATAGCCGCTTCGTTCGACCATCCCTTGTCTCCCGCCTGATGAATGCTGTAGACCAGCGAGGCAAATGCTATTGGAGCAAGTAAAGCGCCCGCCAGGTCGAGCTTCATGCCTTTCTGCGGCACGGCCGCCGGGATGTACCGCCAGGCCATCCAGAAGGCAAAGAGGCCGACAGGCAGATTGATGAGGAAAATCCAGTGCCAATTGACATACTCGATTAACCAGCCGGATAGAACCGGTCCAAGTATCGGCGCCAGCAGCATCGGGATCCCCAGAATGCCCATAACCGAGCCGCGCTTGTCGGGCGGGGAAACCTTGAACACTGTAGCTATGCCAATTGGTGCAATCATACCTCCGCCTAGTGCTTGCAAAATCCGAAAAGCGATCAGCTGCTCCGGCGTCTGGGCCAGCGCGCAAAGCAAGGAAGCAATTACGAATAACACGATGCTCCATAAGAACACCCGCTTCGCCGCGAATCGGTCCGAGAACCAGCCTGCCAACGGAATGACAGCCGACAATGCCAATGTATAAGCTGTAATTACCCATTGAATCATGCTAAGGCTGGAGTCGAACGACTCCACAAGCTTTGGAATCGCTACGTTCATCACCGTACTGTCCAAAATAACGAGAAACATACCGGATACGACGGCTAGTAGAACCGGCAGTATTTGTTTGATCGAAAAATTCGTACTGTCGCTTGCGGACTGTACCATAGTGGCGATCACTTCCTTTGTATCTTCGTCGTTTCGATGCATCGATTGATATAGTTATAACACAAACGAACACCGTTCGTAAAGAACAGTGTTCGTTAATAGTGAAAAATTTTTTTTGACTCTAAGTAAGGAGAAGCACTGCGGGTCAGAGGGTTCTTCGCTTTACTCAACTTTTCCGTCAAGCAATGATTTTAAGTTTGATCCACTTCTACAGCATCTTCTCTCGGGCTAAGCAAGGCCGTTCAAAGGAAAGAGGCGCGGATGCTTGCAGCATCAACGCCCCTTCAACTGCTCCTCCACAAAATGAATGAAAACTTGAGCCGCATGGCTAAGATACTTATCTGACCGATAAATGATGCTCGTTTCTCTGACCGGAGGATGATCATTTATTGGGATATACCGCAAATTGAGATTGTCGATCGATTCAAGCAGCGATATCGCCACGATTGTAATACCGAGATTTGCTTTTACAAATTGGAACAGAGACGGATTCGAGCTCGTTTCGACCACGACATTCAGATTGAAACCGTGCTGCTGGCACCAATTCTCCAGAAAGTCTCGGCCCCAAAATCCTCTTGGATACATGACGCTCGGCAATGCCTGCAGTTCAAATAAAGAAACTGACTCCCTATTCGCCAGCTCGTGATCCTTCGAAACTACAATCCCATACTCGTCTCGAGCTAACGGCCGTACGACTAGTCGAGGATTGAATAAAGGCGTCACCGATATGCCGATGTCAATTTCGGTGCTCAGTACAAGCCGTGTCAATTCGACTTCCGATACGATTTTCAGCCTGATGTTTGGGTACTTCTGAAAAAATCGGATAAACATCGGAGTTAGCCGGAAATCCAGCTCGGACGGCAGTGCGCCGATACTCAAGCTCCCTCCCTGCTTATTTTTCAGCTCATCCATCTCTTCGAGCCCGTTTTGGAGGTTTTGAAACATCGCCCGCACATGTCTTTTCAAAATCAAGCCCGCTTCCGTCATCTCGATTCGCTTGCCAATTCGATCGAATAGCGGCATGCCAAGCTCCTCTTCCAGTCCTTTAATAGACAGACTTAAGTTAGGCTGAGAGATGCCCACTTTCTCGGCGGCTTTCGTAAAATGCAGTTCCTCGCATGCCGCAAGAAAATATTCCAGCTGCCTAAGCTCCATAATTTGTGCTCCCTTGCCCTTCAATAATTTGTTTCATAAATGGTAACTATTAATTTCATAGAATTGATAAATGATCGCTCCCTAAGTATGATTTGTGAGTGACGTATCGTCAACGAGAGGGAGTAGAGTCATCATGAGAAAAAACGTCTTATTAATTATAGCATTATTTATCGCCGCATTAAATTTGCGTCCGGCCATCAACTCCATCGCGCCGCTGCTCGAGAGCATGCGTGCCGACCTGGGCATGAGCGCCGCCGTTGCCAGCTTGCTGACTTCTATCCCGGTCCTTTGCATGGGTTTATTTTCACCTTTTGCCGTTAAAGCAGGAGGCCGTTTCGGCATCGAACGGGTCATGGGTTTGTCGCTTCTTGTGATCGGCGTAGGTACGTTTCTTCGACTGTTTACAGGCTCCGTGCCTTTCTTGCTCCTTACCGCATTAATCGCAGGTATCGGTATCGCTGTTATTGGGCCTCTATCGTCCGGTTTTATTAAGCAGCACTTTCCGAATAATGTTCCGACGATGATTGCCGTCTATTCCGTCGCTCTTACTTTAGGGGCCACACTTGGCTCTGGGTTATCCACTCCGCTCGAGAGGGCCTTCCATTCGTGGAAAGGCTCCCTTGCTTTCTGGGCCGCTGCCGCTTTTCTCGCGGCAATTGTGTGGCAACTGTTCGTTCATACGCAGATCAAGCCGACGGCTCGAATGGCTTCGGGAAAAACCCAAACCAATTTGCCTTGGAAGAGCGGCAAAGCTTGGATGCTGACCCTATCGTTTGGTTGTATGAGTATGCTCTTCTATTCGTTTACCGCCTGGCTGCCTCAAATTGTCGAGGGTATGGGCTACTCGAAGGCTTATGCGTCCACTGCGTTAACCTTGTTCGTAGCGATTCAAATTCCGGTCAGTTTAATACTGTCGCTTCTGCTGAGAAAATTTCCTTCTCGCCGGTTGTGGCTGCTCGTCGAAGCTTCATTTGAGCTTTTCGGATTGCTGCTGCTGGCATTCCGTGTCGAGCCTTTGGTGGCTGCCGCATTTATCGGCATCGGTGCAGGCGGACTGTTCACGCTAAATCTTCTGCTGCCGATCGACGCGACCAGCAACCCGCATGAAGCCGCCTCCTGGTCGGCCATGACGCAATCTGTAGGTTATGTTATAGGCGCTACAGGGCCGTTCCTTCTCGGCTGGATTCATGATTATACGAACAGCTTCACGTCGGCCGTATTGGGCATGATGGGCATCGTTGTCCTGATGATGATCGTACAGTTCACGGCGACCTCTCGAAAGCTGAATCCGCTCCGTTTGGCGGAATCGCATTAACTATTTCATAGGACAACCCTTCGTGAATTTTGCGGAGGGTTGTTTGATTTTGCTGGCGTGCTGCATGGAGAAACGAGAGCTGTTTAGAATTTGTTTAGTTGAACCGGCTAGAATAGGTCTTGCAGCCTATGAACCGGACGGAGTGAAACGCCTTTGAAGGAAACCATCTTAGAAGAAATGCGCAAATTCGAACATGATGACGACAGAAGATACCAGCTGCTGCTGCGTTATTTGCGAATCGTCAATGCTGAAAACAAGCAACGCGGATTTTTCAAGAAGCTCAAAAGAAAATGGTGGGGTAGAATGAAGAAAAGTTAAACCGAGCGGCCTTATTCGTTGTCCGCCCATTTCCGTGAGAATTGGTAGAGTAATTTTTTACGCGCCCTTGCCAGCCGTTGGGTCAGGGCGTCTTCCGACACATCCAGCATCCGGCATATCTCCCGATACGACTTTCCTTTTACGTAGAAGAGAAGCAAAATCGTTCGGTAAGCCGACTTCAACTCATCCATAGCCTGATAGAGCAGCTTGTCTCTTTCTCTTAACTCGACTTCACCGGCTACGCTCGCTTCAGCGAAGGCGGCAGCGCCAATCACAGCGCAGGAGGACGGGGCCGTCATCTGGCGGTCCCGTTTTAATTTCCTAAGGTAATCTAAGGCGGTATTGCGAGTCAATCGCTTAATCCAAGCGGGAATATTGGCATCCGTTCGCATCTTAGGTCCCTTGGTTATCGCTTTGATGAAGGCATCCTGAATAATATCTTCCGTAAGCGCATGGTCGCGGACGAGAAAATGAATATCCCGATAAACGAATTGGTAAAAAGAACGGTAAACCCTCTCTTGCGTTGAGGGATTGAGATCATCCAGTGGGCTTCGCAGGCAAGTAAACCATTGTTCCATAAGACTCCCCCGTTATATAGATAGTAGAAGAAGATCAGACGGGCCGAATCGGCCAGCGTCAACAATCATACCACATTTTTGGAAATTGTAGGTAAATGAGAGATTAAAATTTTGTATATTTCAGATTAACATTCCTTTTTGTGGATTTTGTGAAACAAACTGTCACCTCTATGCGTTTAGAAAGTACGATACCGACAGGAGGCTATGTTCATGATGAAAAAACCGATCGTTTTATTCATTTTGGCGATTTTATTAGCCGTGTCAGGAGGGTGCGGAACGATGGAAAAAGGGAATAAACCAACAAATCCCGCTAGTTCGGAGCAGGAGCTTACTCTACTCGAGCTGAGAGACAACATTTTAAAGCTGGCGAATGATGGGGTTTTGGATGTGCATGGGGTCGGCATAGACTCTAAGGAAGGCAAGATCAATATTTATTTATCGCCAGACTCCTTGGATGCGAAAAAAGCGGAGGTTCTCAAGTATATCAAGGAAGAGCAGGTGAACTGGGTCGTAGAAGAGAAGCTCACGCTCGTTGAGCAAGATAAGAAGACAGACTGATCACGGATAGAGGCCGGGCGAGTTCGCCCGGCTTTTTTTGCGCGAGGAAATAGGTGTTCGATAAAATTAAATATTTTCGTTAGATTCTATTAAGCTCGTACGTTATATAGATAGACAACGAGAATGAGCGGAGCTTCTGATAGACGGATTGGGCTCGGGAAGGGAGGCTGGCTCGGAGATTGGCTCGACATCTGCATCGGGCTTGAGCGATACCTAGTTTCGAAGATTCATATTCAACGAGGAGGAAAAATAATGTTGAGAAGATCGAAAAAATGGGCAGGGTCTATATTAATCGCGGCCTCATTACTTTTAACAAGCAGCTTGGGGTCCGTATTTGCGCAAGGGAGCGCGGACGGAAATCCAATTGTCTATTATTATGATGGCAAAACATATACAGCTACGCCGATCGAAGCGGAGCCCTCGGCGCAGTTCAAGGAGGGGCAAAGCCTTTCTGCAAGCGAGGTACAGGCAGCCAGCCTTCAGAACGACCTCGCAAACGTGCAGGAATGGGTGAAAGCAAACAATGCCGATATTTTTGGAGGAGCCTATATCGACGAGGACGGCACAAACGTAGTAACGCTGACGAAAGAATCGTCCAGCACAGATCGCGGCATTGCATCCATTAGCTCGTTCCCGGATAAAATCACAATCAAATATGTAAAATATACGGAAGCTCAAAACGTCGAAGTCAAACAGCATCTCCTGAAACTGGCCGAGGACGGACAAATTCAGTTAGGAGCTGTTGGGATCAATCCGAAATTAAACAAAGTTAATGTGTACTTATCGAAAGACCAGCTGGCCGAAAGCAAGGATCAAATCACGCAACTGGCCGCAGATGATCAAGTAAACTTCATCATCGAGGATGTAAAGGTCGTCGAGCAAGCAACCGTAACGCCAGGCGGAGAAATCACCTATACAAGCGGCTCCTCCACCTATGCCTGCACTGCCGCTTTTCACGCCGTTCGCAGCAATACGGATGTCTTTTTTACGGCAGGCCATTGCGGAGGGGTCGGAACAAGCTACAAAGTTGGCTCGACTACGGTTGGAACAGTTGTCGCCGCCCGCAACAGTACGACTACCAAGGAAGATGCCGCAGCCGCTTCACTGGGCAGCAACGGTACACGGACTGTCTCTGTTCGGGGCACGACGCTGACTATCGGCACGTTCGATTACAACGGCGCTCGCCAAACAGTCGGTTCGGCTATCCGGTTCAGCGGCCGTTCCGGCAACTACAATAGCGTCACCGTGGTCGATAACGCTTATTCAGTCCCGGGCTCCAACTATGATATGATCCGGACTTCCGTAGCCAACACGCAAGGCGGCGATAGCGGCGGTCTGTGGTATTCCATTATTACGAAAAATAATAAAAACTTCGCCGTTATCGAAGGCATTCATAAAGGGATTTTGCAGGATGCGAACGGCAACAACCTTGGCGCCGTTTTCTCCAAGCTAAGCAATGTTTACGACGATATGGGCATTAGCTCGATTTACATCGATTCGACTTACCCAGGTTAATGATTGTTACAGCTACTAAAGAGCAGCACGCCTTCATTGGCGTGCTGCTCTTTTTCGGATTTTAAAGACATATTAAATAGTCCCGTTTAGACTTCGGGTTCGATTTCGAGTTCAACTTCGATTTAAACTTCGACTTCAATTTCAACTTTCGTCGCCTTCCAAATGCAAAATTGCAGTTATTGCTTACGACTTGCTCGCAGACAGGGATGCAACTACCACAATAACTGCCATATGGACGTTATTCTTCCCAATTCGGGTAAAATGCAAGGCAATAACTGCGAAAAAGCAGTTATTCCCTGCGACTTGCTCGCAAACAGGCTGGTAGCGGCCGCAATAACTGCCATATGGACGTTATTTCTCACGATTCGGGTAAAAGGCAAGGGAATAACTGCGAAAAGGCAGTTATTCCTTGCGACTTGTCCGCAAGCAGGCGGGCAGCTACCGCAATAACTGCCATATGGACGTTATTCTCCCCGCTTCGGGTAAAATGCAAGGCAATAACTGCGAAATCGCAGTTATTGAGCCCGCCCTACCTGCAAATCAACATTCACCCCGGCACAACTTCCACCCTGCGGCAGCTCACGAAGAAAGTAATAAGCTGTGCCGCCCAATAAACAACTCACAGTTGTCCCCACGGCCTAGAGCTGCAACGTCTTCTCCAGATGAGTCGCTTGATCGCTTACACCAGCAACGCCCTTTGCAGACGAGCCGCTTGTTCGCTTTCACCAGCAACACCCTTCGCAGACGAGCCGCTTGTTCGCTTTCACCAGCAACGCCCTTCGCAGACGAGTCGCTTGACGCTTACACCAGCAACGCCCTTCGCAGACGAGCCGCTTGTTCGCTTTCACCAGCAACGCCCTTCGCAGACGAGCCGCTTGTTGGCTTACACCAGCGACGCCCTTCGCAGACGAGCCGCTTGTTCGCTTACACCAGCAACGCCCTCCACAGACGAGCCGCTTGTTCGCTCTCACCAGCAACGTCTTCCGCAGACGAGCCGCTTGATCGCTTTCACCAGCAACGCCCTTCGCAGACGAGCCGCTTGTTCGCTTACACCAGCGACGCACACTCACCCAGCAGAAGAAACAAGAAATTGCTCTAGAGGATTACTCTTGCTTCAATTTTGCGGTTTCTTCATGAAACCGTTCGAGCAGTTCCTCGGCATCTACCTCTTCGTTCGCATCCAATTGTTCAAATTGCTCAATTAACTGGCCCTTACGCTCCAATTCTACTAATACCCTTTGAACAACGGCGGCGTCATCAGAACCCTCTCGCCCCACGTAATAAGAGCTTTCAATCGCGTACATATCTTTATAGGCTGCAAAAACGGCGGAGAATTGCTCCCTCGCGCTTGGCGGCTCTATCTCCGCCTTCAAGTCGGCGGCTTTCGTCGCCAATTCCTTCAGCCGCTGCTCATCCTCTGTCGTCGCGCCAGGCGAATCGGCTATTTTCTTCTGCGCTTCATAGCTTGCTGTCGCATCTGAGAAGCGCTCAATCAGATCCGAGCTGGCCACCTCCGCCCGATCTCCGTTAGCAGCAGCCAGTGTCAAGCCGCCAGCCACGACCGAAAAACATACAGCGAGTGCAATCCATGCTTTCTTCCTCAACTCTTCTCACTCCTTCTGCAGGAATCAAATCAGATCGATACCTCAAACTCATTTACATAAACGGCCGTTCCGGTTATCTCGACCTGGTCGCCATTAGTTACCGTAACCTGCACTCTGCCATCCCTGCCAATCTCCTGGCCCTGCTCGATCCAGAGTTGAACAGGATTATCCGCTTGCCTATATTTTGCCCAATAGGCGCCCATTACGCCGGATGCCGTACCAGTGACCGGGTCCTCAATCGTGCCAGAATACGGCGATGAAAAATGGCGTGCGTGCATATGTGCGCTTGAATCGTACGTCTCCGTGCAAAAAGGATGAACCGAGGACGCAGGCATTTCTTCCAAAATAGCCGGGAATCGCTTGTTATCCGGCTTCATCCGCTCGCAGGCAGACAGACTCTTCACAGGAACCAACAAAGTCCATGTGCCCGTGCTGCCATATACGATCGGCCATTCCGTCTCCAGATCACTCTCATCAATTCCGATCGAGGCAGAAAGCTCCTTCAACGAACCCTCAAAGGGTTGAAATTGAGGTGCCGCTTGCCTCATCGTGATATAGAGTCCGTCTTCGGAGTGAAGAAGGCGAATGGGCAAAATCCCCGCTTTTGTCTCTATCGTAAAGTCGGTTTTACCGTCTAATAGCCATCTTGTTGCTAAAGCATATATGGTTGCCATAGTGGCATGACCGCAAAGATTTATTTCATGTCCCGGGGTGAAAAACCGAATGCGAAGATCAGCCTTATCAGAGGCAAGCGGAAACGCCGTTTCGTTAAACCCGACCTTCTCGGCTACCTCCCGCATTTGCTCATCTGTCAGATGACCGCCATCCAAGACGACTCCTGCCGGGTTTCCTTTATCGGGAATCGAACTGAATGCATCGTAATGAAATACCTTCACTTTCACTTGTGACATCTCCATCCTCTCGCCTCCTGCCAATCAATCGGATTTCTTCCTTCTTTTTCACTCTATTACTATCACACTATTATACTACTATTTGCTAAAATTTCCGATCCTTGAGTCGTCATAGCCGCCCCAGACAGCCTGCTGTCCCAGCGTAAAACATAAAAAGCTGCCGAACACGCTCCAATATACAGAGAGCGAACAGCAGCTTTTAGATGCGGTGATGAGAAACGTACTTTATTTTGCCGGAAGCATATTGTTGTAAATACGCGTTGCATTGACTTTACCCGTGCCTAGATCGTCCGTCGTAAACCCGGATACGATATTGCCGACTTTAAATTCTTTTTGCAACAGTTCTTCGGAAGGTTCGGCCGCCGTTGGACCGTCGATGCCCATTTTCGTTTCCGGCGTTACGGTTACCCATAGGTCGCCAACCTTGAAGCTTTTGCCGTCCGCGCTAACTTCGGAGATTACACCATCGATATTGACAGCCACTTTCCCTTGAATAGGAGGCTGCGTGATCGTGGTTGAAGGCGGAGGCGTGATCGTTGAAGGATTCTGATTCATTGCGATCATACCGACCCCTAACATCGCGCATGCTGCAATTCCGATAGTCCAACCTGCCAATTTCCGTTTCTTTGCTGTTTCCATGTGTAACCGCTCCTTTTGATGATGTCCGTTATTTTGCGTTCCTGTTTCCTTTTCCATTTCCTGCATCAGCTTCTTATAGGTTTCCTCTTTAAAATCCTCGCTCGTTCTCACGCGTGACATCGCCGATTTATACACTGTTTTCTTCATTGTCCGGGCCTCCGATCTTCTCCTTTAAGAGTAACCGGCCTCTTGCCAGCCATGTTCCTACCGTTGCGGACTTCGCCTGTAAAATAACTGCAATTTCCTGAATCGAATAGCCTTCGTAATAGTGCAGATGAATCGGGATGCGATACTTCTTGTCCAAATCCAGCACGGCCCGTAAAACCTCGTTTTCTTCCTTGGGAAGGTAGCTTAGGTCCTCGGGAACCGGATTTCTGCTTTTGAACCATCCCGCTTTCAACATATTTTTGCTTTTATTAATCGTTGTTCGTATCAGCCACGCTTTTTCATGCTCTCCACTTTCAAACACCGGGCGCTTTTGCAAGTACGTCAGAAAAACTTCCTGCGTCACTTCTTCGGCGTCGGCTATATTTTTCAAATAAGTAAAAGCGACTTTAATCAAGCTTTGCGAATATAGATCCAAGGCACGTCGTACAGATTCATTGAGCTCATATGAATTGCACACCTCCGTTCCCCCTTTCGCTTTTAATACAACTGACCACCCCGTTATTTTTCATTTGCCGGTTATTTTTTTAGCATTCACTATTTTCGGCCAATCCATAAGACATGAAAAAGCCCGCTTCCTTCATACGGAAGCAGGCTTTTTCTACTTATTCAAACAGCTACTTGCTTGCCAGACTTCTGGCGATCAGTATCGGCTTCAGGTCATATAAGATATGAATGACAATCGGCAGTGCCAGACTGCCGGTCATGAGCGTAAGCAACCCCATGGCGAAACCAAACAAGCACGAATTGACGATCCCGCGAACCCCTTGCATAAAGTGACTTAAACCGAATATAACCGCTGTTATCGAACAAGCGGCCAACTGCCCTACCGATAATTCGTCAGCCGCGAACGACATCAGAAACCCCCGGTACATGACCTCTTCCCCAATGCCTACTGTGACCGCAACGAATACGAACATCATCAGCTGCCTGCCGGTTACCGGGTATAGCCGATCGTCGTAGCTGCTCCTCACAGATTCGCGAAGCGTACTATTAAAAGGCAGTAATATCAGCGGGAGGACTGTGGTTAGGAGGATGTAAGCGACGATAATCCAGAAGAGAATAAGCGACCAAGCAGGCAATGTATCAACAGGCAAACGGCCATTCCACAATTCTCCCCAAAACAAGGCTATGATCAGGAACACGACTCCGTAGACGATATAAATTTCAATATATCCACGCTCTTTGACAACATGATTATTTTGGGACCGGATGGATCGAGTGCGTAAAAAGTTATACAGCGGGATTACGAGAATGATTAAAAACAAGATGAGAAAAGGCACCAGAGCAACAATTCCACCTTTCACATAAATTATCATTTCATGTATTTATTATACATCTATCTGTAATGGGGTGTATAATAATAGAAACCGAGCAACCAGGGGGAGATGAAATTAATAATGCTTGATTTAATCGTTAAGTATGGAATCACGATCGTATTTTTTGGCGCCCTTACTTGTTTGATTTTTGCTCTATTCAAATTGCCAATAAAACATAATGATAAGCAAATCGCTTTGTTTGCCGTAATAGTAGGCTCTATTAGTTTCTATTTTAAATATATTGTGGAGTCGCCTTATGTGTTTGCCTATCAAGTGATTACCTTCGTGATCCTGCTAATTGTGTTGAGAAGATATCCTGTCTTGTACGCCATCATTGTAGCTTCGAGCGGATTCGTAGCCGTTTCGTTAGTTGATGGCACTGTGACCCTCACACTACAAGCGTTGAACTTGTTTAATTCCGGCCAGTTGGCGCATGATCTGCGAGTCTACTCCCTCCTTCATATAACGATTACTATCATGTACATGCTGATTACATACGCATTATTGAAACTGGATATAGGCTTCTCGTTTGTAAAACGCCGATTTTCAGGAAAGCATCAGCTGTCTAATATCAATTATGTTTGGTCTTTTCTATTGATTGCCTCCATGCTTTTTATGACCGTGCTTACACAGCCCGCTGTAATCGAGTCCTTGAATCTATATATTATATTGCTGGTAACCATCTTGTTTTTGGGCAGCACCCGGTACGCCTATAAGCAAAATAAAGTGTCCTTACAGGATCGATTCGGCAAGGAGGCGGAATAAGTGACCTTTGTAGAAAAAATCTCTGAACGTATTGCCATATCCATTCATCGCTCAACCCCCAATGCCTCATCGGTAGCTGTTCTACGATACTCGTTGATCAATCTCATCAATCTTTGGATATTCATGGCTATTGTGCTGCTGATCAGCGCCTTCACCGGCCATTTTACCGGTGCATTATTATCTATCATTGCTTTTCCTCTAACCAGATACTTTAGCGGCGGAATGCACTTTAAATCTATGAATGTTTGTAATATTGTTTCCAGTGTATTAGTTTTAATTTCTATATATTTACCAATTCATTTTTGGTATACTGGATTTGTAATAAATACGCTGGCATTACTAATTCTAGTAATTACTGCACCAGCCAATGTTACACGCAGCAAACTTGAAAAGAAGCATTACCCTATTTTAAAGGTAATCGTGGCTTTAATTGTTTCATCGAATTACCTTTTCAACTCAGAGATACTGGCGCTCGTTTTCTTTATTCAAGCTCTTACTACGATTCCAGTCTGGCAGAAGCTACTGGATAAGTACCAGATCTAAGAGAGAAAGGAATGATTTGAAGATGAAGACTTTTGTTGCGCAACTGGCAAACAAGGCACTTACGTCGGTAGCAAATGTATTGGTGAAAACCAACTGTGTATTCATTTGCCACCGCCCAGAAGCTCCCGAAGAACTGTTCTAGTTCCATACAATAACAAAGAGCCAGGAGGGAAACCTCTTGGCTCTTTGTTTAGGTTCTATCGTATCGCGATTTTCTCTGAATAATCGAGTTGATGACCATTCTTGAAAACCGGCTTAACTCCGGCACTTCGAATGCTCTGTCAATATCTTCTTTCCGAAGAACCTTGTCTATCCCTCTATCGGCGTGATGATGTTCAATGAGCAGCTGCACAGCATCTTCTTGCCGATCCAAGTCCATCTCTGAATTAATGACGATCTGATAACCGCCGAGATAAGAGTATATCCCGACTACCCGATCACCCAGCGAAAAATAATCAAGGCGTATTCCTAACTGCCGAGCTGTTTCGAATGGCGTTATGGATTCTTCTTCTTTTCGGAACAATGGCTTCCTCTCCCCATATCCTTATTGCAATACCGATTTGTTGTTCCCCTCTACAAAGACGGTCTTTCTGCTGGACGACTGCTTGTATACGGTAGTTATTCTATTCCGCGTCCCCTCTTAAGAAATGAGGTTGAAAAACAAGGCCCGATAGAGCATGAAGAAGCGAATTCTAAGGAGTTAGACACATCGTCTATGGGGGTGAGGATCGCGCCGCAATAACTGGTTTAATTTGTAATTAGAATATAACACTTGGAAACCGAGGAATTTGTCATAGTTTGTCGAAGTCTTATATTTTTTTTCGATTCATGTTTTGTTGGGAAAGAAACCCTAGAAAATCAACGGCTGATTTTAAATCCTCGCATCTTAAATCCTCTTTCAAAAGATCGGACAATCTGTAAATGACCTGCTTTTGCTCCGGGGTAAGCTCCTCATCAATCGAGTAAAGTTGATAGGGGTCTTCTGTTCTTCCCGCTAAATAATCAATGGATACATGGAACAGGTCAGCAAGTTTTGCTATGGTTTCAATATGCGGAACCGTCCCTTTGGTTTCATAGGCCGCAATATCCGAACGGCTTTTATCTACTGCGATCGCAACATCGTTTTGCGTCATCTTCTTTTTTTCCCGCAGCTGTTTAATACGTTCTCCAATTAACGTGGCGGTCATGTCGCCTCTCCTTTTATGTGTTTTGAAAACTCATATAATCTAATTCAAACATGTTTTTAATTTAATATACCACTAGCAAACTGAATTGTCATGTGTTTCAAAAACACATCAAAACAGGTCATTCAGCTAAAAATTGGGATCAAAATTAAAATCAGTGCTTGACGGAAAAAGAGAGAACAGCGAAGGGGCAGTGGGATGCTGGAATCAGGCTTTAATGGCGATCAGAAGAACCCTCTGACCCGCAACGCTATTCGCCTGCACAAACTGCTGGGAGAGCTTGCTGCCGCAAGTGTGGTTTTCATTCCGGGTGGGCATAATGCGAATTAGGAGGGGGGCTAACGGATGCAAGCTTACGTCGATATTCTGATTCGGACCATTGTTTCTATTCTACTGCTGTTATTAATCGCGCGATTGCTCGGCAAACAGACGATCTCCAATATGACCTTTCATGATTTTGTGACCAGCATCACGATTGGCGCTGTTGCGGCTAATTTGGCGTTTAACGAAACGATCAAATGGCCCTTTTTGATTTTATCGCTTGGCGTCATTACCGGCATTTCGTACCTGTTGTCCATCGTCGCCATTAAGAACCGCAAGCTAAGGGGCTGGATTTCCGGTTCGCCCACCGTACTTATACAAGATGGAAAGATTCTCGAAGACAATATGAAAAAAATACGATATACGCTCGATTCCTTGGATCAGGCATTGCGGGAAAACGGGGTTTTCAATATCGATGAAGTGGATTATGCGGTTCTTGAAGATAACGGTATGGTTTCGCTTTTGAAAAAAGAAGAGTACCAGCTTGTGACAAAGAAGGATTTAAAGCTAACGGTTCAACAGCAAAGCTTTCCGGTTGAGCTCATTATGGACGGAACGGTTATCAAGGAAAACCTAACGGATAACGGCTTGACTATGGATTGGCTCGAAAGTGAAGTTCACCGCAAAGGAAAACAGATCTCCGACGTATTCTACGCCGTAAGAGGCACACGGCAAAATTTGTTTTTCGACTTTTATGAAGACAAGATCCTCAAGCCGATTGATAAGGAATAGACGTTAGCGAACGAAAGAGGGCGTCCTCATTAGACGCCCTCTTTCGTTCGTTTTTTGTATCCTCCCTTTTAACCCTGGTTCTTCCGCTCAACGCAACTCTTCAAGAATCGCTTCAACCGAATGATCGATGAAAGATCGTTCAGGCCGCGACTTCATCATAACGGTGATGCCGATTAAGGATACGACCAGCGTCTGCGCCATCGTTTTGGCGTTTAAATGACCGGACAATTCTCCTGACTGTATCCCTCGTTCCAGCTCCTCTTGAAAGACAGCCGCAAGATACATTTGATGCTCTCGCGTCAGAATGGCGAATTTATCGTCGTGAGGGGCCAGCTCCACCATCGTATTGATGCAAAAACAACCGTGGCTGGGGCCTTCTTCACGGTACTCTTCTTCGACAAGGCCATTGAAGAAACTTCGAAAAGCCTCCCTGACGGATGGTTTGTTATGAAGCTTGTTATAAACCTGAGAAGCGTGAAATTTCGTATATTTGCGAAGCGACGCTTCGAATAATTGCTTTTTATCCCCGAATGCCGCGTAAACGCTAGGCCGCTGAATACCCATCGCCGACGTCAAATCGCTTAGCGACGTTGCCTCGTATCCCTTCTCCCAAAAAAGCCGCATCGCCGCATCCAATGCCCGTTCTTCATCAAATTCGCGAGGACGAACCATTCAAAGCTCACCTTTTCCATCCCAAATATTGTACTGATCGATATATTATAATCTTACTTTCATCCCAGTTATAAGTCAACAACCACCCTAATAGCGTTCTGTCCTTCTTAACTATTGACAACTTTTTCGATTAGAGCTATCTTAATTGCAAGTTAGTTTTGTACCGTTCGGTATTAAATAATCGCAATGAACTACAGAAAGGAAGCAACAGGCAATGGAAGGAAACCATGTTTATGTAAAGGAGGATAAAGCTATGGCAAACATAAGCCTCGGCAAGGAGGACAACATAATCGTACAGCCTCCTCCCCCGACAGAGGAGCCAGCTTCCGGCCGTTCCATCTCGCGCAAGACTGCGCTGCTCTTCGCCGTTGCGAGCGGGATGGCCGTTGCGAATATTTATTATGCTCAGCCGCTACTTGATGCGATGGCGAATGAACTCGGCCTGAACCATTCCATCATCGGCATCGTCGTAACCGTGACGCAAGTTTGCTATGCCTTAGGCTTGCTATTATTAGTCCCCCTTGGGGATCTCATGAATCAGCGGCGGCTCATTATAGGGCAAATGCTATTATCCGTAGCCGTACTTGTCCTCGTTGGAACGGCCCCTTCAGGTACTGTACTGCTGGCAGGCTTAGCGGGCGTTGGCCTTCTCGCCGTCGTAACGCAGACGCTTGTTGCGTTTGCGGCATCGTTAGCTGCCCCCGCAGAACGAGGACGCGTTATCGGACTTGTCACAAGCGGTATCGTCATCGGAATCTTGCTCGCCCGCTCCGCAGCCGGTCTATTGACCGATCTCGCGGGCTGGCGATCGGTTTATCTCGTATCGGCCTCATTGACGCTTCTTTTAATTATGGCTTTGTTTAAAGCTCTGCCGAATGTCGAGCGACGAGAGCAAGCGGCCATATCCTACTTCCAATTGCTTCGTTCTATGTTCGAGTTATTGGCGCAAGAGAGGACGCTGCGCATTCGCGGCGTGCTGGGGCTGCTTATTTTCACGGCTTTTAGCATTCTGTGGACCTCGATGGTGTTGCCACTAAGCTCGCCGGAGCTTGCTCTTTCCCATAGCGCGATCGGTGCGTTCGGCCTCGCGGGAGTTGCTGGCGCTCTTGCGGCGGCAAGAGCGGGAAAACGGGCCGATCGCGGGCTTGGGCAACGAACGACCGGTATCTCGCTCGCCTTGCTGCTGGCCGCTTGGGCGCCTATTAGCTTGACCGAACGCTCCTTATGGAGCCTAATCGTGGGCGTTATCGTGCTGGATTACGCGGTACAGGCGGTGCATGTCACGAACCAGAGCATGATCCTGCGCACGCGACCGGACTCGCGAAGCCGATTGACGGCCTTATATATGGTTTTTTATTCGATCGGGAGCGCCTCCGGAGCCATTGCTTCTACTACTGTCTACGCGTACTACGGCTGGTATGGGGTAAGCTGTCTTGGCGCTGCGGTCAGCGCGCTTGCCCTGCTCTTCTGGGCACTAACTCGCCGTTGACCGGCAGCTTCCCACTCTAGTGCAGTCAACGACAACCAGTTGGATAATAGGCAAATATACGTCGGATCGGCGGCGTTGCCATGGAATTATGGAACCAACCATTTCCCATTTTGCATTTTGGTCCCGTTTGTGCGACCTTCACAGGGAATAACTGCATTTTGGCAGTTATTCCTCCTGTTTTTTTCGATAAATACAAAATAACTGCATTTCTGCAGTTATTCCTCGCTTCCCACCGCCTTTTGCGTGTATCCCCCTCCAATAACTGCATTTCTGCAGTTATTGGCTCATTCTGGGGGTCAATCAGGCGAAATAACTGCGCTTCTGCAGTTATTGCTGTCATCGCAGTATTGCAGTTACTGCTGTTACTGCTGTTACTGCTGTTACTGCTGTTACTGCTGTTATCAGAGTTATTGCTGCCACTTGATCGGCACAATACGCCGCTGTTGCTTGGTAACGGCTTTACCACGACTCATTTGTGCGTACCCGGACCCGCCGCTGTCTCATTCCTCCATCACTTAGTGAAGTCTATCATCATACATAAGCTGGATTTGAATGCCGAATGGGTCCTCAATAATTCCATAAGCTCGGCTGAATAGATTGCTCGATAAAGGAACGATCACATGCACTCGTTCGTCCGCGGTCAAACTACCGTAAAACTGTTCGATTTCTTCCAGGTCCGCGCTTTGAATGCACAACGAGGTATTGTTGCCAACCGTATATTTTTCTTTTGCATCCATTGTATCCTCGGCCAGCATCAACTTTGTTTTTCCGATCAGCAGAACGGAGTGGGAAATCGAATGCTTATTTTCATCCGTAATCGGAAACGAACTGTCACGTCTCGCCATGTCTTCATAAGTAACGAGCAATAGTTGTTCTGCCCGGAAATGCTTTTTGTAGAAATCGATCGCCTCTGCCGCTTTGCCGTTCATGGATAAGAAAATAGCCGCTTCCAGTGTTGCGCTCATCGTATCAGTCTCCTTATATATAACGTGATTGAAGGTCATTGATATTGGCCTTGAGGTTATTTTAATATGTAAAGGTAGCAGAACATGACACCTTTATTAAAGGGGATTAGAATGAAAAAATCGGAACGATTAAACGACATGATTCGTTATTTAAACGGCCGGGAATTTTTTAATTTAAGCGACCTCATGAATACATACGCTATTTCAAAAAGTACGGCTCTGCGCGATATCCGCTCGTTGGAGCAATTGGGCATGCCCATTTATGCGGAGCACGGCAAGCATGGACGATACGGCCTTTTAAAAAACAGGCTGCTATCGCCCATTATCTTCACAATTGACGAAGTGTATGCGCTATACTTTGCGATGCTGACGCTGAACGCTTATCAATCGACACCGTTTCATCTAAGCGCTACGAAGCTGAATGAGAAGTTTGAGAACTGCCTTTCCGCCGAGCAGGTCAAGCAGATTCATCGTATGAAGAAAGTATTGCAGCTCGAAGTGTATCCGCATCCCCATGTGAGCCGTTATCTAGATCAACTATTAAAATGCATTCTGAATGAGAGCAGCTGTACCCTTCGATACGCCAAAAACAAGGAGGAAAAAAGCTATCGCGTTCAGTTCTACAACATTTCCGCCAAGTTCGGTCAATGGTATGCGGCTGGAGTCGATTTGCAGACGAATCAACATCGCGTTTTTCGTTGTGACAAGATTACTTTTATCGAAGAAGCAGAGCTCGACTCTCCCTTTTCATTAGATGATCTCGTTAACCGCTCATTGGATATTTATCGTTCGAAGAAAAGCATAAACTTTGAAGTGGAAATTTTAGAGCAAGCGAAGGATCTTTTTTATAAAGAGCATTATCCCTCGATGACACTAGAAGAAGGGGAACAAACGGTTATTAAAGGGTTTTACAGTCCGCGGGAAGAGGAGTTTATAGCCGACTATTTCATGAGATACGGCCTTTCGATTCGATCCGTGCAGCCACAATCATTGAAAAAAATGATCCGCAATCGGGCGCAGCAGTTACTCAATCACTATGACCAATTATAACAAGAGGAGACACCCACCCAGCCGGTTCTCCCTCATCGGATCAAAAAAGTCATTGCAAATTGCAATTGAATCAATTATTATGGATACCACAGGTCCATATTATAGATAATGCAGCAAAGGAGAGGGGGAAACATGCAGTTCTCCAAAAATACCGATTATGCTCTGCACGCCTTCATACATCTCGGGCATTTAGAGCGTTGCAATAATGTCGGGTTCAAGTACAGGAGGAAAATGAATGTCGAGTGGTAGAAGTGATACATTTTTTTGTTCATATTATGGATATTACAGGTCTATATAATCTTGTACAGGAACTGCGAACACAGAATCTTTCTTGGAGGAGAAACTTATGGTTGATTTAAACAATATAAAACGCGGTCCGATCATGCTCGCCCTGATCGTCGGGATGTTCGTCGCCGCTTTAAATGAGACGTTAATGGGCAATGCCCTTCCTGAATTAATGAGATCGTTTGATGTGTCTGCTACGACAGTCCAATGGCTTTCCGCTGCCTACTTGCTCATCGTTGGCGTGCTCGTGCCGGTGACGGCGGTCTTGCAGCAATGGTTTACGACCCGACAAATGTTTCTGTCGGCCATGACTCTGTTCTTCATCGGCACAGTCGTCTCGGCGGTGTCGCCAGGATTTGGCGTACTGCTGGGAGGGCGGATTATTCAGGCGATAGGAACCGGGATGATGCTGCCGCTGACCATGAACGTCATTATGACCATTTACCCGCCGGAAAAACGGGGAGGCGCGATGGGGATGTTAGGGCTCGTCGTCATGTTCGCCCCGGCGATCGGTCCAACTGTTTCGGGCTTGATTGTTGACAGTCTTTCATGGCGCTGGCTGTTCTACCTTGTACTGCCGTTTGCGCTGCTCTCGATTATCGTTGGGCTTGCCGTCATGAAAAACGTGTCAGAAGTCACGCGACCACGAGTAGACATCCTGTCCATCGTGCTGTCCACTATAGGCTTCGGCGGAATTGTCTACGGGTTCAGCAAGGCCGGTGAACTCGGCTGGTCAATGCCGGAGGTGATTTGGACCATTACGGCGGGGGGCATCGCTTTGGCCCTGTTCGTTTGGAGGCAATTGCTGCTTAAGGAGCCCATTATGGATTTACGGGCGTTCCGATATCCTATGTTCGCGCTCGTCGCGGTGCTGCTATTCGTGCTTCTCATGACATTCTTCTCGTCAGCGATCATGCTGCCGATGTTTATGCAAGGTGTATTGTTGATGACGGCATTCAAGTCCGGTTTGATTCTGCTTCCAGGGGGTGTCGTGAACGGGCTCATGGCTCCAATTTCCGGCAAGCTGTTCGACAAGTTTGGGCCTCGCGTCCTTGTCATCCCCGGCCTTATCATTGCCGTTGCCTCATTGTGGCTATTCACCCGATTCGACGAAACAACGAGCACCGGCTTCCTCGTTACGGTGCACATTGCGCTGATGGTTGGAGTCGCGCTAGTGATGATGCCTGCACAGACAGCCGGGCTTAACCAGCTGCCGCGCCATCTGCACCCGCACGGGACGGCGATCTTGAACACGCTGCAGCAGGTGTCCGGCGCAATCGGCACGGCCTTGTACTTCAGCATTATGTCGGGCGGACAGAAACAGCATTTGAGTGGAGTGAGCGATCCGCAATCTCCAGCGGAAATCATCAAAGGACTGGCATCCGGTATCAATAACGCATTCTGGATCGGCTTCTTCATCGCGCTCGTTGCGCTTGTACTCGGTTTCTTCCTTCGTAAAGGGAAATCGCCGGAGCATGAACAGGCGGCAGAATGAGTCTGAACGTCCATTTAGGGAAATTATAAAGGAAACGGAAAGAGAGGCATTACGATTATGAATGACTTTTTCAATGCAGCGATTTGGGAAAAAGCATGGGAAGAGGATTCCGATACCGTCTTGAAAAAGATGCAAAAAGCCGGAATCGATCCTTCCCGCTCCTTTGACCCTAAGGCAAAAACTTTCAACGAACAATCGTTTAGCGAAGAAGGAAAAAAAAGATCCAAGCGGATCCTGAGCTGGCTCGAAGGACAAGGCGTTTCGTTCGAAAACGCCACTGTCTTAGATATTGGCGCCGCTTCGGGCGTGTTCACCGTGCCTATTGCGGAACGAGGGGCAATTGTAACAGCTATAGAGACGTCTCCCCCTCAGATCGAATTGCTGGAAGAAAACATCTCGAAGTTCGCCGAAGATCAGGTGAAAATTGTATCCGAAAGGTTTGAAGATATCGATGTGCAGGAAAGGGGCTGGGACCAGGCTTTCGATCTCGTCTTTGTCTCGATGTGCCCCGTCGTTCACAATTGGGCTAGCGTTGAAAAGATACTCCAATGCGCTCGGAAGTTCTGTTATATCAGTATGCCGGCAAGCTCTCACGAGAACAGCCTAATGAATGAGATCTGGCCGCTCGTCACCGGTCAACCTTACCCCGCAAAACCTATGGAGATGGGCTACCTGATGCATCTGCTGTATCTTAAAGGATATGCTTACGAATCGCTAATTACGCGGGAATCCAAAACGACAGAAGTTACCAAAGAGAAGGCGTTGGAGGAAGCGATGAATTGGCTGACCCATCACCGTTTGCCCGCCGATGAGCGGAACCGGGGCATCATTGCCGATTATTTGGAGCAAGCCTACCCGTCCGGCAAAGTAGCTATCCAAGAGGGCGGGCGCTTCGGCAAAGTATTGATTCGATTGCAGGATCAGAACATGTATACGAAAGAGAACGGAGTCTAACAGGGAACGGTTGCGTACTCATTTCATTCCAGAAAAATGCCGAAAATGCCGAATACAAAAAGGGCTCCATCTCGATAAGAGATTGGAGCCCTTTTCCACCCTAAAGTGCTTCGCCGTAAAAAGAGAGCAGCGAAGGGTCAGAGGGATTCTGGAGAAACGATAGTGTTCGCCTTTAAAGCCTGATTCCTACCGCAAACTACGAATAAATAAAGGAATCTGGCTTTAACAGCGATCGGAAGAACCCTCTGACCCGCAGCGCTCCCCCTTTCAGGCGCTGTTTTCGTTACCCTACTATATCGCGTCTTGCCTCTTGCTCGGCAATAATTTCGTTGTCCTCGGCGTTATCCCGCGTCACTTTCTGAACGCCAATGGCGCTGTAGGAGATCAACAAGATGACGGCGATGTAGTAGCCTTTTACATTCAATTCGAACGGAGCGTTGTAAAGTCCGATAAAAAACATCGCATACCCGATAATCAGGCCCGCAATCGCCATACCGGTGAAGGCTCCCGTATTGCGCATCCGGTGCTTCGGATTGTCCAGACGCAGATCCTTATCCTCCGAATTGTCGCGAACGACCTTTTGCACCACGATACAGCTAATCGTAATTAATACCATGCAAAGCAGATAATACCCTTTCACGTTCAGTTCCCAATCCGCGTTGTACACGCCGAGACAGAACAGGAAAAGACCCGCTGCCAAAGCAAAGTACGATGCTAGCGTAAAGGCTGTCGTATTTCTTTTACGGTATCTCTGATTCATCCGATGACCTCTCCCAATGCATAATAATAGCGGCGTTATTGCCTTCTTCACTATACAGTGGAACATTGGCAAAAATCTACCCTTTAATAGATTTTATTGGAAATAATTCCGGAGCGAGCCGCGAATAAATTGCCAGTTAAGCGGCGTCGCTTAAAAATTGCTTGGATAATCTTATGAATAATTCCATAGCAGGCGTCATCCATTTGTTTTTATGATAAACGCAGACTGCTGTTATTTTTCGATCAGCCAGCCCTGTCTCGAGCTCTTGCAGCGAGCCGCTTTCCAAATCATGCTCCACGACAAAACGCGGAAGATAAGCAACGCCCAGCGTACTCATCACGCTCCGCTTTATCGTCTCGATACTGCCCAGCTCCATCATGCCGTCCAGCGTAATGTCCTTTTCCTTCAAGTAGTAATCGAACATCTCTTGATAAATGCTTTCCCGGTCGTTGGTAATCAGGCAGACGTCGTTTCGTTGACCCGTCGATGTAAAATCGCAATATTGACCATCCAACGTCGGGCTCGCGATAAGCGCCAAAGGAAAATCCGCGATTTCTTCAATAACCATCGATGAGCTGTAGCCGCCAACGTCATAATGGACGCCAATGTCCGCGCCGCCGTTCACGATTTGATCGCGAATGGTATAACAGTTCAGCGCTTGAAGAGAGAGCTTCACGCCGGGCGCTTGTTCTCGGAAAGCTTTTAAAACCGGCTGCATGCGATACGTCAGCAAGGTCTCCGGCATCGCAATCGTCAATTGGCCTTTCAGCTCCGTGCTACCCTTCCCGTAGTTCTTCAATTGCTCAACCGATTGCAAAATGGTATCTACAGACGGCAAAATATCTTTTCCCGCCTGGGTAATCGCCATCTTCCTGCCTATTTTCTCAAACAATTTAATCGAAAGCTGCTGCTCCAGCTGCTGGATTTGAAAAGTAACCGTCGACTGCGTGTAGTTTAACTTTCGAGCGGCGCCAAGAAAGCTTCCCGCTTCTAAAATCGTTCTGAAGGTTTGCAAATATTTGAGTTCCATGGTCCCCTCCGTTCAAATATATCGAATTTAAAATTCAAATTATTCAATTTGATCGATATATTCTTTGTTGTTACTATAAGGGAACGCGAGGTGAGATTCAAGTGAGTCATAGTGTCTGGATAGCCTTTTTTTCCTATATGGTCGTTACGGCTCTCTCGCCGGGACCGAACAATATTTTAGCGCTGCATTCGACTGGAAGTCTTGGATGGCAGCGAAGCCGGAAATTATTGTGGGGGATTTATACCGGATTTCTGGTCGTTATAGCCGTTTGCGGGATGTTTAGTGTTTTTCTGATCGAAGTTTTGCCAAGCCTGTCAGCCTATCTGAACTATGCGGGGGCCGCCTACATCGTCTGGCTAGCCTGGCATGTTGCGGGCAGCAAACCGCTGGAGGCTGCTGAAATCAGCATTTCACCGTCATTTTGGCGAGGTTTTTTGCTTCAATTTTTGAATGTCAAAATCATTTTAACCGGCATTACTGTCTTCACCAGTTTCGTCTTGCCTTCTTATGATTCTTTCATGGCGATAGCGGGATTTATTCTTTTGACGGCGCTTATCGGCAATGGAGCCACTCACGTTTGGGCGGTTGCCGGATCGGCGTTCAGCAGCTTCCTCCAAAAATATTGGCGTATAGCCAACATCGTCATGGCCGCACTGCTGTTGTACAGCGCCGTAAAGCTAATTTTATAAGAGAGGTGAATCGCTATGGCCTTTGAGCGAGTTCAGCAATTTTTTATCGATCGTCACTTGAAGAATCGCATCCAAACCTTCGGGGAGTCCTGCGCAACGGTAGAGGAAGCGGCGAAAACAATCGGGGTCGTCCCGGCAAGAATAGCCAAAACGTTGACGCTGCGTTATGACGAGGGGTGCATGATGCTTGTAATGGCGGGCAATGCAACGATTGACAATAAAAAATTCCGGCACCAATTCGGCATGAAAGCACGAATGCTTACAGCCGATGAAGTGACAGAAATGACCGGACAAACGGTCGGCGGCGTAAGCCCTTTTGCTATCCCGGCCTCTATCCCCGTTTACATCGACAGCTCCATAAGACCGTATGAAACGTTGTTCCCCGCTTGCGGCAGCCCCTATTACGTGGTCGAACTATCGCCGGAAGAGATTTTCCAATACGGGAATGCCGTAGAATGGGTGGATGTGAGCAAGGAGCCGCAGCTTGTTTCGCCTTAACGTTTGTTTCGAGCTTGCAGCAAAAGCACGACGCTATTGCCGATCAATCCAAATAAGGAAACAAACGACATGGTCATCCAGAGGCTAAGCTGACCGCCATCCTTGTTGTAATTGTAACTAAAACCGGCAGCGATCAAGGAAATCAGAAATGCGGCTGCGCAGATAGATACCAACATTCGTCTTCTCTTCAACTGAAAGGCCTCCTTTCATTCTTGTCGCACGGCCTCCATTATCTTGCAGCCGTTTATTGGAGGCGCCCGCTCGGGGCGCCTTCTTCTTGTCGGTTCAGCGCTGCCATACTTCTCTATGCTGCGCCAAACCATTCTTTTACACCGTGTATCGAGCGTGAGCTATAGATCCTTTTTCAAGTAATAATGCGTATGTCTGGCGGCATTCTCAATCGTACCGAACACTTCGAAGCCATGTCTTTTATAGAAATCCAACGCTTGAAAGCTCAGCGTATCCAGCTTTATAAACTCGCATTTATTTTCTTTCGCCAGTTTTTCGGCCTCTTGCAGCAATTTCGTGCCGTAGCCCGATTTTCGGACACTCTCGTCCACAAAAAGAATTTTAATCTCCAGCCAGTTCCAGCATATTTCGCCAAGAAGCCCGCCATAGACGCGATTGTCCGCATCCTTCAAATACAATTGAACTTCCCGGTAGTTGCCGTTCAAGTCACTCGCAACATGGCGGCGATTGTAATGGATTAATCCGTTTATGACATGCGATTTACCGGCATCATTTGCGCCGTTTGCTATATACAAATCCACAGTATTCTCTCCTGTTCGAAATCATTTTGTGCCTAGACCGCCTGCTTGATTATTCATTGAAAATGCAATCCCATCTAATTATACCATGTCATGGAAATCAATATCGCATAATAGAAAAGAGACGCCTCTTAGAACAAAACACACATTTTTTTCAAATTGTTGGAACAAAATTCGGTTTTGCTTTGTCTAATCCCTGGAGGTGAAATCGTGGAGGAGCAATACTGGAAACATCTAAGCAGCATGGATGCCGAACTGCTTCGAGAGCTTATGACTCAATTCGGGCAGGAAGTGTGGAATTTGGCTTTTATTTTAACGAAGCGTCATGATCTGGCTGATGATATTACGCAAGACGTATTTTTTAACGCCTATCGCAATATCCGGACATTCAGAGGGGAGTCCTCCATACGAACGTGGTTGCTATCCATCACGCGCAATACGTCCATCAATTATTTACGCACCGCTTTCCTACGCAAAGTGACGCTGATGGAGTGGGTAAGCGACCTCGGAACCAGCCCATCAGCCGAGACAGAAGTGTTGGATCAATCTTTCACTGATGATCTATGGCTGGCGGTGATGGAGCTCCCTCTTAAATATAGAGAGGTGCTCATTCTTTTCGGCAAATACGACCTATCCATTAAGGAGATCGCTAAGACGCTCGGCGTTTCGGATGGGACTGTAAGATCGAGACTATCGCGGGCGCGCAAGAAGATGAACAACTGGAATGAAGGGGTGGGAACTTATGAGCGATCCTAAAACCGAATGGATGAGGAAGCTGAAGGCGACCGATCCATTGCGAAAAAAAACCTTCACTCCTGAAAAAATGGAGGCTATTGCGATGAAAATTGTAGATAACAAAAACAGATCGCCAAGAAATAAACAAAGGTCGCGAGTGGCAGCTTATGTAGCAGGAGCAGTCGTTGCCGCTGTTCTTATCATCGGATTTTTGCCCTCCGGTTCCTATACGGGATGGCTGCTCAATATGCTTGGAAGCGATTCGGAAAAGCACACAGCGCCGCCGGTCTCGACCGCACCGCCAATCGCTACGGAACAGCCGATGCCTGAACCGCCGAAGGAGACTGCCCCGCCTGCAGAAACAGCGCCGTTAACCGGCAAGCTGAGAGAGCATTTGCCGTTCAATACGGAGAGCGAGATGACGATTTCGATCCATGACAATCAAAGCGGCAAAGATTATGAAATACCGGCAGACCGAAAGTACGTGATTTTGCAAAGTATGAACTGGGTAGACTTAGAGGCTGCAAAAGCACCAAAAGCCGAATCCCCTGCGAGTGTGCTCCTTCGATTCACGGTAGGCGATCAAACCTACGAGATTCCATACTGGCTCGAGTCGAATACCGTGGAATGGCAAGGGCAGTCCTTTTATATGAATGACCGTACTTTACTGCTCGCTTACGGTTTGCTTCAGCCAGAGTCCCAGCTGGGCATCATCGATCAACGGTTTGAACAGGCGCGGCTGGAACAGGAGAACGAGCAAATGTCACGGAGAAGTTATGTCTACGAGTCGGACCGTCTTGAAGTAAACGGGAAGGATTATGACGGTTGGGAGAAGGAGCTCGCGCAGCTTACGCCAGTCAGCAAGCATAAATTTTATGATACCGGCACGGAAAAGATGGATAGCGTCCGGCAATATGAGTCCGGCATCGTGACCTTGAGTTTAACTCTTGTATTCGAGGACTCCGCCTTCCAGACGAAAGATAAAATTCGAGTCGGATTAACAGATACGGAAGTCCTCGAAGCGCTTGGCAAGCCAAACCACAAATCGGCTTCGCAATGGAGTTATACGATCGGCGACTTCAGCCGATTCCATCTCTATTTCCAAGATGGTAAGGTCGCATTTGTCGTCATGACCACGCCGCTGTAGAGCTTCCTATCGTTAGTTAGGCCGTCCTTAACGGAGAAGCCGTCGTCACCTTTCAATGACGACGGCTTCTTTTGTCTGTTGCCTTTTGCTGATTGGTTAACCGAGAGCTCACGCAGTTAATCCTCGAAAACGGCAAACATTCCAGTCATGTGCGGTTGCCCAGCAGTGGCTTCGCAATTCTTTGTCGGGCTGATTGCTTCCCAGTTACCGAGCTCCAGAGCCGGCGGTTACTCTCCTACAACGAGCCTAGCAAACTTCCGCTTACCCGCTTGAATGATATCGCCGCTCTGGACCTTCACACGGTCATTAGGATCGCTAAGCTTCTCTTCATTGATTTTAACGGCTCCTTGAACGACCAGTCGTCTCGCCTCGCTGCTGGAAGCGGCAAATCCAAGCGCAACCAGCAGCTTGCTCACCGCAATCGTCCCTTCTTCCAGAAGCTCCTCTCCGACACTTCTCTCTTCAATTTCCTCGGGGAGGGCGCGCTTTTGGAATACCGTAATGAAATGCTGCTCCGCTTGCTCAGCTTCCTCCTCGCCGTGATACATACGAACAAATTGTTTAGCCAGCCTGATCTTCGCATCGCGCGGGTGAGTATGGCCTTCTTCAAGACCCTTTTTCAGCTCCAGCAGCTCCTCGTTCGTCACGCCGGTGCTAAGCTCGAAATACTTCACCATCAAGTGGTCCGGGATCGACATCGTCTTGCCGAACATTTCATTCGGCGAGTCATTGATGCCGATGTAGTTGCCCAGGCTTTTGCTCATTTTCTGAACGCCGTCCAGCCCCTCCAGCAGTGGCATGAGGAGGGCTATCTGACCTTCTTTAGAACCATAGGCGCTTTGCAACGTTCTGCCCATCAAAATATTAAAGGTTTGATCCGTACCGCCAAGCTCAATATCGCTCTCAAGCGCCACCGAATCATACCCCTGCATTAAAGGATAAAAGAACTCATGGATATGAATGGGCTGGCTGCTCGTATACCGCTTGGCAAAATCATCGCGTTCCAGCATCCGAGCAACCGTCACTTTAGCGGACAGCTCCAGCACATCCTGAAAATTCAGCTTTTGAAGCCATGACGAATTGAAATGAAATTTCGTCCGTTTCGGATCAAGGATTTTATATAATTGCTGCTGGTAGGTGGCTGCGTTTCGTTTCACATCTTCCTCGGTCAGTTGTTTTCTCGTCTCGGACTTGCCTGTAGGGTCACCGATCCGCCCGGTAAAATCGCCAATAATGAGCTGTACCTCATGCCCCAAGTCTTGAAACTGCCTTAACTTATGCAGTACGACCGTATGCCCGATATGAATATCGGGGGCAGACGGATCGAGCCCAAGCTTGACTCGCAAAGGCTTGCCCGTCGCGACGGAAGCAGCCACCTTTTGAACAAGGGCATCCCCTGGTATGATCTCGACAGCCCCTCTTCGAATGATCCTTAATTGCCGTTCCACCTCTTGCTTTTGCTCTTCCGTAAGCTGCTTTATTGCATCCATCTGCCTTCCTCCTTCATTATCGTTAAAATAAAAAAAGACAACCTTCCATCCCAAAAGGGACGAGAAGATTGTCTCGCGGTACCACCCTAATTAAAGAAGCATTCCTAGCTTCTTTCACTTATTTATGATAACGGTATCTTGAAGATACCGAGAAAAGCTGCTTTAGCTTAAGGCCTGTTCGCTTTTCCAGCTCCGGGCTGTAATTCGGAAAGAGGACCGCACCGGTTCGCACCTTCCACCGGCTCTCTGAAGCTTATTCCTATCTTCCCTACTAGAGGTCATCGACCTCGCTCCATCATCGCTTTATTTAGTATTCAATTTTTACCATTTAAACATATGCGCAAAAACATGTCAACTACTGGAACTTCATCCGTTTAATTGTTTGAAGGCTCGCTATCATCCGTTTCATAAATGCTCCCGGTGCAGCAAATCGATGTATTGTATTTGATTTGAACGAATACTTCGTCGTTCTCGGTCCCTTTAATAAAACGCTGCTTCAGCTTTCCTTCTTGCCGTTCATGGATATACGACACCTCTACGTCTTTGTAGCCTTTTACATAACTATATTTATAGCCATCGAGATCGATATTGTGGATTTTAATCTCTTGATCTTCTTTTGCGTCATGAAGCCATTTCTGTAATTCAGCCTCGTGCTTGGGATCGATTTTGTTGAATTCATAGGAAAGGATAAAAGGCTTTTCTTCTTTAGGGCTGCTGCATCCGGTTATCAAAAATAAAATCAGGAAGGTTGCTGTTATTAACTTCAAGCGTTCCGCCTCCGCACTATAGTAAGGTTAAAATCCAATACTCTTCCCCGCGTTCGCCTTCTTCCTTCACTTTCGTCCAGCCGTTCTTCTCGTAGAAAAGCATGGCTTTCTGATTGGCGGATACGCATTTCAATCGAATCGGTTTATTCAATTTTTCAGCCGCATAATCGACCAAACGAGTACCAACGCGCCGTCCCGTATGTTCAGGATGAACAAACAGCAGATGGATGAAATTTTCAGGCAAATATAACGATATAAAGCCCAGAATGCGGCCTTTTTCCTCTGCCAAAACAATAGATTCGTCTATCGTGTCCTGATCAAAATCGTCCAGACTCATTTCATCCTTATTCGCCCAGTAAAAGCTAGTTCGGCGCGATTCTAAATAGATCTGCCTTAATTCATGATAGTCCGATTCACGCGCTTCTCTTATGTCCATGAAAGGTGTTCCCCTGTCTTATTTCAGTAGGCCAGTTACAAAAAAGACCCTGTTATTTCCATAATTATATCATGAAAAGCATCAAGCCAAAAAAAAACCCCTGAAGTCCGTCTTCAGGGGGATACGCCGCGCAGCTATATAGCGCTTAGCTCTATCTTCTTCAACTCAAGTCTACCGCTCCTGCTTTTGAACAAGCTCATGCGCTAGGCTTTCAAGCTCGGTCTTCTCGATAGCATCAGAATCGCTGCCAACGCTGTAAATGAGAGAATAGTTGTCCCGGCTTTCCACCCATGTGACCTCCTGCAGCTTATTGGACTTTGAGAACATAAATGGCTCCGTGCGCAAATAGTACGCCCGAACGCCCTCTAGATTAAGCTCCTCCGACTCCAATAGACTGGAGTTGATCCGCTGCTCGGTGTTCTGTTCGATAATCGTAACGCTCACATAAAGCTCAGTCTGGCTTCCGTTTCGATAAAAGGCCGTAAGTACATTCGGGAAAGGATCATCTTTCGTCCAAGGCGCCTTTTTCCATGCCGCTGCGCCGTTCTTGCTGGCCGATTCCTGCTTCAGCTCCTGAAGCAAATGCTGCTGGGCAATATCAATATTGCCGCCATAAGGCGCTTGCTTCTGTCCCCGATCGAATGTCCACTCGCCTACTGTTAACGGAATCGGTTCATTTCCCGCTATCTGCTCGGACACAACCGTTTTCCACGCTTCATGGTCAACAATCGGTTCCGGCTGGGAAACCGCTATCAGCGCCATCTCCTCGTGGCCCGGGAACCGTTTGGCCAGCTCCGGCACGTAGACAATCGCGGTCTCCCCAACGGCAAGCTGATCTCTCGCTTCCGACAGCACGCCGTAGGTACGGGCCGACTCCGCCGTATCAAACGCGGTAGACGCGGATTGATTGTATCGGATATCAATCCGTTCATCGCTGATCTTCAAATAATAGTACCCGGTAAAGCCCGATACCACTGCTACGATCAAAGAAACGACAGCAGCCTTATACAGCTTGGAGCTGCGGATCCCCCTAGCTCTCGAGCGATTGTTGAACTGTTTATCGTACATTTGACGTATCCGTTGCTCATGGCCGGTCGGCGGTTGTATTTTCGAAGCTTGCAATTTGTACTGCTGTGTTAATTGATTGCTATTGAACATGGACAGATGTCCCCCTTTCAGTCTTGGCGGCTTCCAGCAGCCCGCGCAGCTTGTGAATCGCCGCATGATGGCGGGATTTCACGGTGCCGACCGGTATTTGCAGCACAGAAGCGATCTCCTCGAATGAACTCTCGTGATAATAGCGCAGCACAATGACTTCCCTCAGCTTCATGGACAGCCGGTCGATCAGCTCCAGCATCTCGTACCGGCTTTCTTGGCGAAATACCCCGTCCTCCGGTAACGCATGGACAGGAGACTCGAACGGCATCAGCCGCTCGACTTTGAAGCTTAACTTCATTTTCCTCCATACTCTCCGCTTCCAACTGCTCGTTTGGCGCAAAATGATGCCATTCAGCCAAGACTTGAACGGTTTGCTGAAGTCGTAGCCGGGGAGCGCTTGAAACAGTGCCGCATAGACCTCGTTTACGACATCTTCAGCTTCGTTTTTATTTTGCATCAAAAAATAGACTGTGCGGTAAACGTGAAGATGAATACGGACATACACCTCATGAAAAGCATTTGTGTCGCCTTCCAGCATGCGCCGCAGCCATGCTGTCAACTCCTTGTCTTCTACTTCCCCCACCTCCTTAAGAATAGCGATGCAAGTCATTTATTTGTGCCTACAACTGTATATTGGTTCAATCCGAGAAAAAGGTTCGTTTTACCAGGTGACGGGAAATCCGCCTTCGCATAAGGGGTTAAATACTCGCTATGTAATGCATTTATCCCACCTTTAATCACGGACAATAGGCCGCCAAAACGGCGGCCTGCTCGTAAACTATGCCTTTCTTCTAACCGGTATCCATACTTCGCAAATCGATTCGGTATGACTGTCATCCGTCCAGTAGTATTTCTCCACACACGGCCCTTCTACTTGTTCGAAATGAGAGGACGGAAACCATTCCGAATAAATTCGTCTCCAAACTTTAGCGATCTCCGATTCGGATTCCTGGTCCTCCAAAAAAGGCTCCCGGCCTTCGAACACTACATAGGTCTGTTTTGGAATGGAAATAGATGCAAGGTCATCTGGAACGTTTTGCCCCTCCGACAGCTCCATTCCCATCAAATAGCGTCGCGTTCCGTCTTCATTGAAATCATAGTGATAACCGTATAACAGGGAACCGGCCGGTCTGCCGACAGCCTTATTAATCCAATCATGCGTGCCGTCGTTCCATATCCTCTCTACGAACACCGGGATTTCCACGAACGGGTCCTTCTCAATGAAAACATCCTTGCCAACCACCGTAGATGCCTTTGCTTCTACAATTCGATAATTCATTTCCGTTTCCCCTTTGATCTGAATTTGAAAGGATATCCGAGGAAACGCTTTGAGTTTTACATTGTTTTTCTTAGCGGCAATCGGCGTTATGCCGTGCATCCTTTGAAACGCTTTAGCAAATGCTTCTGGACTTTCATAACCGTGCTCAAGCGCAATATCGATAACCTTGCTATCCGTGCCGACTAGCTTCTCAGCCGCCAGCGTAAGTCGGCGGTTTCGAATATATTCGGTGACAGTAAAGCCGGTCAAAGTATGAAACATTCGCTGAAAATGATACTTGGACGACATCGCAGCCTTGGCGATATCATCGATCTCAATGTTTGTATGAAGATGCTCTTCAACATAATCAATCGCTTGCCGCAGCAATCGAAGCGACTCCATTCGCTTCCCCTCCTTTCACATTCAGTATAGAAAAGCGGCTCTATAGCTTCCTGTTCGAGAATGCTTTGTTTTGTCCGGGTGAACTTCGTTGCTTACAGACACTTCAATTATAAGGGATAATAAGCAGGAAAAAGATGTCTCTCTGAATATATCGGCGAAAAAAAGAAGAGCCAGTCGCAGCCAGCTCTTCTTGTCTTATACCGGAGACCAGTATCTCCCGCTGTGTAAATCGGTTTCTTGGAGAGCGCCGTCCGCTTCTTTTAAAATAGATAAGCTCTCGCCTTCGGGAGCACCCCATGATATCCCTAGCAGCAGCCCCTCATCGGAACGAGCAAGAAACAGTACTTCAAACAAGCCCGGTTCGTCGCCGCTATCGACTCGCCATGTACTGAACTCGTCATATTTGGCAGGGTAATCCTTGAACAAAACGGCATTCCTTTTGATATAAGCAATGCTTGCCAGCATATCATCCCCTTGCCGCTCAAACACGAACAGCGCGATTTTTTCTTCGGCCGATTCGGCCAGAAGGCTGCTCGCTTTGACCTTCCGCTTTTTGATCGCCTCGACCTGCGCAATCGTTTCGGCATCCGCAGGCAAGTATTGGCCCGATGGAGATTGGCTGTCTGTTGCGCTTTTCAAATCAATCAGCGCACCCTTACCGATAACCGCATCCTTTACTAACAAATAGGATTTATCCGGAGCAAACTTTCCGTTCTTCGCCTTGTAGACGCAGCCCTTCATATTGTTGAAGTTATACATATTTTGCCGGCCGTTGTCCTGCTCATTCGCTTCCTGGAGACGGACAAATTCGATTTCGATCCATTGTCCGTTATTGCCAATGGCCGCTTTGAATTGCTCCGGATGTTCCGGATCGGCCCCCGATTCGCTCGGAATCGTAATGAGCTGTTCCCCCGACTCATCGGCAAAACCAAACACACTTTCCAGCTGTTTGAATGCTGCCCGCTCCGGTTTAGCTTCCTCCTGATGTTTTTTATCAGGCTGCTGCTCGGCAGGCTGCTGCTCTGGCGCAGCCGTTTCTTCCGTATGATTGTCAACCGCCGGGGATGACGAGGGTTCATTTTCAACAGCCGCATTATTACTGCATCCTGCCAGCAAAACGAAAAGCAACACCGCTCCGATCCATATGCCGCTCTTTCTCATCTTTGCCCTCCTACAAGTTCGTTGTAATGGCTACCCACAGGTAGGCCTTATCCACCGTGACTTCGATACAGCCGATCACTTCGCTACGAGCAACCCGTCCGCCAATTCCTGCATGCGCTCACGGACTGCTGCGTTATCGCCGACATAAAAAAGCAAGATATTAGCCACTTGGTACTTGCTATGCGTTACAAAAGACGCTGGAATATCCTCGAATTCGATCCGTCCTTTTGCAGCATCTTGGCTGGAAGGAAAGACATAAAAGCTTATGAATGTATCGTTGTCAATCGCGTAAACCTCCGGTTTAACGCCATTCAAAGTCCGTATAAATACGTTATCCGGGCTCAACCCCTGCGGTTCGGTTAACGTGATGTCAAATGCGGCAAATGCTTGTTTAAGCTGCTCCGCGGTGATGATTACCGCCTCTTCATTCGAATGCTCGCGATTCGTACAACCCATTATAATAACAACCATCAACAAGCAGACAAGCATCGCCTTTCTCACCCTCATACCCCCTCTTTAATACCCATAATTTAGAACGTGGGAAAGAATAAGGATGTTTCAGCTTTCTCCTCATAAACCTTTGCTTATTCATCACGACTGTTCGGAAAACGCAAAAAAAGCCCTATCCCGTTAAGGACAGAGTTCGCTTGCTTCGGCAATTCAGCTATTCCACCTTATCGTTGAGCAGCACCATATGGACATGGTCTTCCCATTCTCCATTAATCTTCAAATACTTTCTCGCCAATCCTTCATCAGCAAATCTAAGCTTCTCGACTACCTTAAAGGAAGCAGCGTTGCGGGGCATAATATTCGCCTCGATTCGATGCAGCTTCAATTCGTCGAAAGCGTACTGGATCACGCCAGCGAGGGCTTCCGTCATGAATCCTTTGCTCACCTCTTCGTGATCCAGACGGTAGCCCAAGTGGCAGGACAAAAAAACGCCTCTAACGATATTGCTTAGGGCAATGGAGCCGATTATTCGCGCTGGCTCCTCACGCTTGTAAATCCAGAACTTAGCAAGCTGCCCCGCCGCCATCTGCTGAAGATCACCAGCAACCAGATCTCGCTGCGCCTCAAGCGTGTAATAGTCGGCCGTTCGTACCGGATCCCATTCCCGCAAAAAATCCCGGTTTCTCAGCACATAGTCCAGCACCTGTTCGTCCTTCGAATGATCGGAAGGCTCTAACAAAAGTCTCTCCGTATACAAAATCACTTGATGTCCACCGCCTTTTCATTAAAACAGGAACAACATTATATATAACTTTTCCTGAACGATCAAATGTAATCGGATGGAGGAGCAGTGGTTCTGTCACGGTGTCTCTAGCAACGATTCGACTTGCAATATAATTGGCCCGTCTATTTGAACGAAAGAGGAGCTGCAAACAGCGCAAGCGTAAGAATCGCCCCACGGCAAGATATGAACGCTCTTCTCCGCTATTTGGCCGTTATCCAGAATGCGGAACCGGCTGCTCTCTCCTTTGTCCTGAAGAAACGAGAATGAATGCAGGGGAATTTGAAGTCCCTCTCCACTCGTTTTGATTAGGCTTCTTTCATCGTCCATAGCCGAAAAAACTGCTGCGGCCGCTCCTCTTCCTTCAATCCGGCAAGCATCGAGCTTTCTTCCGGGGTGAAAAAGCGCTCCGCCAAGTCCATGTCGACAGTGCGCACCTGCTCGATATCAATACCCACTTCACGATCATGAAATACAGCGGCCACCCACTCTCCTGAATGGCTGAAGTTGAAGAAGGGACCGCCCTCGGCCAAATAAGGTTTTCCGTATGGGCCTATTCGGAACCCGATCTGCGAATCCGATAGCCCATATGTCCGTTGCAGCACTTGACGCACTAACACTTCCGCCAACAAGGAACGGTGCTTGTCGGCTTGAAGGCGAAACCTCGTTATCCGCTGCCTTCGCTCTGCTGAGATGCGGTTCAGCCCGGATTCCCACTGATGCGACTCAATCGTTTGCGGCACTTTAACGGCAAAAACAATCGGATGGGTTTTCAAGGACCAGACTCCTCCCGTTCGACACGCTTAGTTCGGTTCAAGTATAAGTACAGTTAGCCTTTCGCAATTCGGCTTGGTTCTCGGCTTGCAAGCTCTTCGATTAGTGCTTTTAACTTCACCTGGCTCATCGAATCCAAACGAGAATCGACCTCGCAAAACGATAGCTGCTTCGTTATCTCGTTTGGAACGGCAACGCAAAACAGGCCGGCTTGCTTCGCGGCTAACGACCCGTTAGGGGAATCCTCGAAAGCGACAGCCTCGTAAGGCTCGATACCAAATTCAGTTATTACTTGAAGATATAATTCCGGGTCGGGCTTCACCTTTCTAACATCCTCGCGAACGCGGATACAGTCAAAATAATGTATTAAGTTAAGCTTGGTCAGATGGTCCACTACCCATTCCCTCGATGAGCTTGAAGCTAACCCCACCTTTAACCCTAGTTCCTTGGCAGCTTTCAAGTATTCCTCTACGCCGGGCCGAGTCTGCTCGCCCGCAATCAGCCTCTCGTATTTCGTTCTGCGCAAGCTGCTAATTTCCTCTCGATTTAGCGGCTTGCCTGCACACTCGTCCAAGTAATCATAAGGATTGAATTTAGAACTGTCCGTACCCAGCCATAAGCTCCACATCTTTAAATCCAATTGATACCCGTGTTCAACATAGATCTCTTGAAAGGCTTTGAATTCTGGCGTCTCGGTATCAAATATGAGACCGTCGAAATCAAAAACAACCGCTTTAATCATGCAGACATTGCCTCCTTGGCCCCGGCTTGTTTTACAATGAGCGATTTACATTTTTGTTTTTCATTGTACGTCAGCTGCGTTCGTCAATCAGTTGTTCCAGAAAATCGGCAAATGTCGGAGCATACTGCTCGACCTCATCATTTATTAGGTCGTAGCGCATGACCGGCAATTCACCCTGCTCATCCCGGGAGGACGTATCAAAGAAATAAAGCTCGTCGCTATCTGGAACGAATAGGTCCATTCTGTGCGGAAAGCGGCTCACCAACCAATCTTCGCCTAAATTCAGCCGATGGATGTATAAAATATCGGTGTCGTGATACTCCCTGTGTTCCGGGTCACCAACCTTCAAAATCCAGCTGCCGCTCAGCAGGGCGTTTCCGTAATGAAGCAGCCACCAACGGTAAGACGGCGGCAGTCGGAATCCTAGTTCTTCTTCCACTTCAACGATCCAGCTCTCTTCCGCCACGTCATTGGGAAACCATTTTAAAGCGGTCGTCGTTTGCAGTTTTTCTGCCAAACGTTCATACATAAATTTCATCCTCTCTTAATATGCAGTTTCACTTCATAAACATCCCTGTTATTTCCATTATAATGTTCGTTTTCTACGAGTCTACCTCCTTTTCAAAGAAAGTGGCGTTATTGCCTTTAGGTGAGGGGAAGAGCTGCGGGTCAGAGGGTTCTTCCAATCGCCATTAAAAAATGACTGCCCAAGAGTCGAGCAGTCATTTTTTATTATTTACTTCAAGTATTCATATTCTCGTATTCGCTCTTAGTCAGGCCGAATACATATTCATCAAAGGATTGCCCTTTTGTAAAAATCATATTTCTGAGCCTGCCCTCTAGAACGAACCCCAGATGCTGATGAAGCGCGATTGAACCTTCGTTGAACGCATAGACATGACCGTTTACTTTCTGGTAGCGAAGCTCTCCGAAGAAATAGTTGATCAGAATCTTGACGGCTTCTGAAGCATATCCTTTACGCCAGTGTTCTCGGAAAATCGCTACGCCGTACTTGAAAGTACCATGCCGCATATCACAGCCATGCGTACAAATGCTTCCGACAATCTCGCCGTGAAGCGTTTCAATCGCAAGCATGATGTTATCGCCATTCGGACCTTTAGCCGACTGCTGCTCTGCCCAATTCTTAGTGCCTTCTTCAGACCTTGGAAAATAGATCATATCGTAAAGTCTGGCATTTTCCGAATCGAAGTCGTTCTGGTGAAACCTTTCCCAGTCTGCAGGCACAATTGCACGCAGCCTAACTTTATTGCCCGACCAGATATTATTATTGTTATTGTTCATATAGACCCTCCTTATTTGATTCCTGCAATCCCTCTCCTTTGCAAGAAAGAAGGCGGAGGAGATCTTATACGAGGATCTACTTTTCTGGTTGTGACTACATTGTTCTCAGTCCCTTCCTATTACCAAATTATAGCACTGGGGTTGAATATAGAAAAGCGGGGTTGCTAGCTCTTTGCTTTCGTATTCATTTAGGGATGGATGCGTATGTTGGCCGTCATGTCTCCGCAAGCTCCGCAACCAGCGTCCCGTCGCTCTCAAAAGATAAATAAAGCGTTTTGGTCACGATTTGTCCGTTGTTGAAGCTGACGGAAACCGTGATCTTCTCGCGAGAGGAATCGGCAGGATTGACATCTGGATTGCTAGCCATCTCCATAGAAACGTACCAAGGCTCCCAGCTTACAGCAAGCGATTGATCGCCCAATTCCTCATAATAGGCCGCGGTAACCTGATGGCCTGTTTGCTGATAAGAACGAGGGCCTCGCTCCACCATGATAGAAAAGCCGCTCTTCGTTGTCTTCGCTTCATTCCTTGCCCGGATATATTCGGGATCCTTATCTCTCTTAATCATGTCTGTATAAGATAATTCTCCGAGCTCGCTTGTATAGGTTACGGATTTAATGTTATCGCCCGATACGGTAAAGTAACTTGAACCTTTTAAGTAAGTGTTGTAGGTGATCGTGCCATCATCCTGCGGAATCGCTTGATCTCGTATAAGTTTTCCGAATGGCAGCTCGACCTGCGTTCCTTCCGAGATGCGTATTTTATGACTTTCCTGATCCGCAGCGTAGGCTACCATTGTGAACGAAAGTTGAGCCTGCCCTCCCTTAAAGATACTGCCGCCTGCCAATAAGCATAGAACTAGTACGACAGCCGTTACGCTTATTTTCAAGTTTAATTTTGCCCTTCTGCCGAACCGGCCGTCAGCCGATGCTTCCTCTTTCTGTTTGAGAAGCAGCAAATCGTTCAACATTCTCGCTTTCTGCGATTCGCTGGGCGTTATAGCGTCAATCGAGTCCTTCAATCGATCTGTCTTCATGGCGATGACCCCCTGTCAGGTTAAGTTGCAGCTGTTTCCGTCCGTTGCTCAGCCTTGCGCGCACCGCACCGTCTTTAATGCCGATAAGCTCTGAAATCTCTTTGCTCGAATAGCCTTAGTAGTAGAAAAGATAAAGGACCATTTTGTATTTTTCGGGAAGCGCAAGCAACTGCTCTAGCACTTCCCCTGTCGGAGGCTTCTGCTCGAAGATACGTTCGGATATCCGGCTAAAAGCAGAGCGGTTTCGTTTCCACCAATATTTCAATGCATTTTTGCAATGATTTTGTGCAGTCACGATCAGCCATGCTTTTTCATGCTCTTCATCCGCAAAAGTCGGACCTGATCGAATTAGCTTAAGGAATACCGACTGAACGGCATCTTCCGTATCGGGGACGTTTTTCAGAAACATATAGCAAACCCGGAAAACAGTCTCCATATGCCTGCGGTACATCTCCGTAATCTCGTCGTTCGTTCTCCGTATAGGAACCTTCATACTTTCCCTCCCTTCATAAGTAACACAAAGCAAAACGCCAAAATGTTAAATTTGGAAATTTTAAGTTTGCAGCGGTTACCCACGGGGCTCTGTGTGGCGCTGTTTTACAAAAGAGACCCGTCGGCTATCGGAATGAGGGATACGTACAGAGAGAGGTTAAAGTAAAAAAGGGGCTTGTCCGCCGCTCGAACCAGAAGGTGTGGAGACTGTGCTTGGAGACCGCGTGCGGCATATAGAAGAGCGCCCGATCGGGGCGCCCTGTAAATTCGACTTACAGGTGATGCTCTCTTTTAAACTCAAAAATCGCATCGGCCGCCTGCCGGTATCCTTCCGATTTCCGAAAAGATTGACTCATCTTCTCAGCGGCGGTCCGGTAAGAGAGTTCGCTTAGCGCCTGCTCTGCAGCTTCACGCAGCTGACGAGCAGTTAGACTCTGCATTTGCAGGGCGATGCCCGCTCCGATACCGGCAACCTGTTTCGCAATAATTGGTTGATCCGCGCTTTGCGGGATGACGATCAATGGAACACCATAATAAAGGCCTTCATGGGTGCTGTTCATACCGCCGTGTGTAATAAACAGCTTAGCCTGCTGCAGAACAGCCGTTTGCGGAACGTAATTGCGGACGATGAAATTTTCAGGAATATCGCCTAAATCGGAGATTTGGACATGCGCTCCGATCGACATGACAACGACGTGCCCGGTGTCCCTGAACGCCTCAAAGCAAAGCTTATAGAAATCAGTAGACCGGTTAAATACGGTGCCTAATGATATGTATATAGGGTTCGTGCCCTTGATTGCGGAAAAATCGAAGCTTTCTTGCGTTATTCGCGGAGAGATGGACGGACCCACAAATTTAAAAGAGCGATCCAACACATCGCCATCCGGTTGAAACGCTCTTGTTGTGTACACGATAGTCAGCGGCGCAGGGTTGCAAAAGACTTCATAGGGAGAATCAATTTTCACGCCGTAACGTTCCTCTAAGCTTGCCTTCAGGCTCTGATATTTTTCTTCGATAGGCTTCGCGATTTCGGCAGGTACATCTTTATAGAAGTGTTCCAACAGGCTGTCGAAAGCCTCTTTCGTCTGCGCAAAAGAAGTACAGGAACTGATGGCAGGGAGCTTTAGCATTTGAGCCAGCAGCCGGCCGCAGCCAAACATGGAATCATGGATGATATAGTCGAAGCGCTCTCCTCTAATTTGTTCAAGAACGCTTGGGATCACGATATCCGCCGTCAGCAGGAGACCGTTGACCCGTTCGAGCAGGTAGGTTCTTCCGCCTGAGATGAAAGCTTGTATAAACTTCTGATCATCAAAGGTTCGTACCGAAGCTCCTGTCTGCTCGATGCGTTCCCGATACGCTTCTATACAAAAGTACACGACCTCTTCTCCACGCGAAAATCAGCTCTTGCACAACGCCGATCGTTGGATTGATATGCCCTTCCGATCCGCCGTTAATCACCAACACACGCGCCATTGTCGCCACTCCTTTAAATATACCGTTTCAATAGGTTGTAAAAGGAGACACGGTTGCTTCCCCTTATCGCCGCTCACTCATGGATTCAAGATTATCATAGTACAAGAATTATAAATTTCAAAACGCAAATGGGACGTGTGCCAACCTCTGTCCGAGAGGGGGACTTACGCACCTTCGCTTATGCCGTTCCCGAGAAAATGCCCTCGCATCCGTGAAGGTGCTTCCCGACGACGAGGAGTAGCGTAAGAACGAAGAAGGGTAGCCGGGACAATAATCCCGGCTACCCTTTAACTTTGCAATATAGCGTCTCTCGAATCATTGCTGCATCCCGTCGTCGATCCGTTTCATAAATTCTTCGACGGCGCTGTAGCCGTGCTGCTTCAAATACCAATTGTTCGCCGCCGCCTCGATCAAACCGGCCACGTCGCGTCCTGGCTGATGCTGAATTTCGATATGCGGAATTTGAACGCCGAGATATTCCTTGAACTGAGGCGCAACCTCCAAATCATTGTTCAATGAATTGCCCTGCCATGGCGTCAGCTCGATATCTAGCACAATGCGCGTCTCGTCCTGAAACGCTCTGCGTCCGTACTGGCGCACCACATTAATCAATCCAACGCTGCGCAGGGCGAGAAACTCGCGTGATGTCTCATTATGGGACCCGAGAAGCGTCGACGGACCGAGCTTTTTAAGCACCACGATATCGTCAGCCACAAATCGATGTCCTCTTCGGATCAGCGTGTGGGCGGTCTCGCTTTTGCCAATGCCGGATTTGCCTCTAAGCAAAATGCCGATACCGGAAACATTGACGCATACGCCATGAATCGACACCTCCGGCGCTAAAGCTTTCACAAGGTAACGGTCCAGCTTGGCGATAAACCCCGTTGTCGTCTCGGACGTTCTCAGCAGCGGGATGCCCTCCTGTTCGCAGAACAGCGTTAGATAGGGAATCTCCTGCTGTCCCGACGTCACAATAAAACATGGCGGATGATATTTTACAACATTGCCGATATGATGCAGACGTTCTTCTACTGTTAGCGTCAATAAATAGTTAATTTCCTTACGGCCGAGCACCTGCACCCGCTCCATCGGAAAAAAATCGAAATACCCGACAAACTCCAGCCCCGGCCTGTGCGTCCGAGGACGGGTAATGACGCGATCCATTTGGCCCGCTCCTGCGAGCACCTCCAATTGGAATGCTTCCGTTAAGCTTTTCACCGTGATTGTCTTCATGCGCTCTCCTCCTTCAGCATGGCATACCCGGCAATAACAGTTTATAAAAAGCAAGGCCGTCAGAGCAACTTTTCTGACGGCCAACGCTGGTGCAATCGATATTATTTAAGCATTTGGAACACTTGCTCGACATCCTTGTCTCCGCGGCCGGACAGGTTGACGATAAGAATCTGATCCTGGCTCATCGTCGGCGCCAGCTTCTTGGCGTAAGCAATCGCATGCGCGCTCTCAAGAGCAGGGATGATTCCTTCCGTGCGGGACAGCTCCTGGAAAGCCTCCAATACTTCCTCATTCGTGACGGTCGCGTATTCAGCCCGGCCCGTCACCTTCAGGTGGCTGTGCTCCGGTCCGATGCCTGGATAGTCAAGACCAGCGGCGATCGAATACGTTTTCTGCGGCTGACCTTCCTCATCCAGCAGTACCAGACACTTGAAGCCATGAATGATGCTTGGAACGCCTTGCGTTAAGGTTGGCGCTTTATCGGGCTCGACGCCGATCAAGCGGACGCTCGGCTCGTCGATGTAATGGGCGAACGCGCCGATCGCGTTGCTGCCGCCGCCCGCGCAGGCTACCACCGCATCCGGCAAACGACCTTCCTTCTCCAAAATCTGCTGCTTCGATTCTTCACTGATAACCGCCTGGAAGTGCTTGACCATCGTCGGGAACGGATGCGGGCCCACTGCGGAACCGAGCAGGTAGAACGTATTTTGATAATTGCGGACCAGATCGTCCAGCGCCTCGTCCACCGCGTCCTTCAGCCGTCCTTGTCCCTTATTGACTGGAACGACGGTTGCGCCGAGCAATTCCATCCGGAACACGTTCAGCGACTGACGCCGCGTATCCTCGGCACCCATGTAAATGACGCACTCCATATCGAACATGGCGCATGCCGTCGCCGTAGCGACGCCGTGCTGTCCAGCGCCGGTCTCGGCAATAATCCGCTTGGCGCCCATACGCTTGGCAAGCAGAATCTGGCCAATGGCGTTGTTAATCTTATGCGCGCCGGTATGATTCAAATCTTCGCGCTTCAAATAAATTTTGGGTCCTCCCCAAACTTTGGACAGCCGCTCCGCATACGTCAGCGGGCTTTGACGGCCCACATATTCGCGCAGATAATAGCTAAGCTCTTCTTGGAATTCGGGGTCATCTCGAAACTTGTAAAATTGCTCGCTCAAATAGTTGAGCACTTCTTGCAATTCCGGTGGGACAAAACTGCCCCCGAACTCTCCGAAGTATCCTTCTTGCTGCAGCTGTTGATCCATAAGTAAGCGCCTCCATCAATGGAAAAAGTAATGGTAATCTATTCGTCTATATTACCATAAATTCCAACTATCGATGAACACTAGACGCTCAAAATAGAAAGAAAGCGATCATACGAATGGACTTGTCATGTCAAATCATCAAATCTTTATTCCGAGTATGTTCTCGCGGCAAAAAGAATTAGCGGAAGCGAGCTTTTATTTCCGGGCTGTTCAATCTCCAGAGGACCACGATCGGGAGAATAATCCCGAGCAAAAATCCGACACTGTGCCATACCGCGTACTCAGCGATTCGCAGCACGATCATGACGATGGACAGAACGACGGCCGCTCGCAAGCTTGCGGGTTTGGGCGTGCTTAAACGCAGGGCTACAAAAATAGCCGCAACGCCCAATACCAGCATAGCTATGCTTAACGACTTCTTGACCGCATCCGCACTGCCGAACGAGATAATGCCATTCACAATGTTCAATCCGCCCGAAAAATATAGCAAAAGCTGCACGATCCATAAAGAGGCGGGCCGATTTGAACTATCATGCTGACCCATGTTCATCCTTACCACTCCTGTTCCGATGGTTTGTTGAGATGAGGCAGCAGACATCTGTGTAAGCTGCAAATCTGGCCGTACCCGCTCAACTCCCATGGACATCTTTTCCGTATTACTTAGTATGGACGGCCTTGTCCGAAATCATTCGCACTCTCGTTCTCCTGCCCGCTAAGCTAAGCATCTCGGCTAGACTCTGCTTCCCTGCTGTGTCGCCTCCTGCTTGATTGCACAGCAAAAGCTAACGAATATCTCCCAGCAGCTTTGGAATTCAGTCTATGGAGAATGACCTCCTTCATGCAACGCCGAATAGCGCCATCAAAGACTTTGGCTACGTACAAAAGGCCTCCGATTCATCGGCGGCCTTTTGTGGAATGATCCTATTATTTTTAGCATCAAACCTAGTGAACGTCTAATGATTTCGCCCTGTCCTTCGCATGAGCAGCTTGCCCTCCAAGCGGTTTCGCTGCTTGAGACAGCAAGCCTGCGACAGTAACCGCGATAAGCACGACAATCAGGGCGCGAAGGAGTCCAACCGATTCACCGATTACTCCCAGCAATGGCGGACCGACAAGGAATGCGAGATAACCGACGGTCGAAACAGCGCCAACTCTCGCCGCTACTCCGCGCGGATCGTCCCCAGCAGCGGACAGTCCCACCGGAAAACCAAGCGCCGAGCCAAATCCCCACAGTACAATACCGACAAATGCGACCGTATAGCTCTGTCCCAGAATAACGATCAGCAATCCTGCAATCGCAAACAGCGCGGAGCCCCGCAGAACGGCAACTCTGCCGAACCGGTCGAGCAGAAAACCGCCTGCCGCACGGCAAATCGTCATCGCCCCAACAAAGATGCCAAAGGCGAACGAACCCATTTCCGGCGTTACCTTGTAGCCGTCCACAACGATAAGCGGTAGCCAGTCGTTTGCCGAGCCTTCGGCAAATGCCATCCCGAGCACAATGATGCCAATCAGCACCGTACGCGGTTCTTTCCATACGGCCATCCGTTCCTTCACGCTCATTGGCGGTTCACTCGAATCGCTGCCCGATTCCTTGCCGGTGCCGGCTGGTACGAGCCGGTACAAGTATAGAGTAGACAGCACGACTACCACCGCGGCAAGCGCCATGTGAACATGAACGGGAATACCGACTTTCGTTACAGCGGAACCGGCCATCGCGCCGAGCAGCGTACCCACGCTGAACGCGGCATGAAATCCGGTCAGAAGCGACTTCTTTGCCGCCCTTTCCACAGCCGTTCCCTCTACGTTCATCGCCACATCGCACATTCCGTTTCCAAATCCGAAGACAGCCAATCCCAAAAATACCGCAATGCCATTCGTCAGCCACGAGCCGCCCAATCCGACAACTAATAATCCGACCGAACAGATTGCCAAGCCTGCAACCATGACAAAACGTCCACCCTTGTGGGCAATTAGATGACTGGCGCCCAGCAAGCCGATGATAGAGCCTACGGACAGTCCAAAAATAATCCAGCCCATCTGAGCCGTTGAGGCCCCCAGTGCATCCCGTATCGTCGGCGTTCGCGATACCCATGACGCTATAGCGAAACCAGGCAGAGCAAAAATGAAGTAAATGGCGATCCGCCATAAATGAATTTGACGACTGCTTAACGTGTTCATAACGATCCTCCTGTGCTGGCTAGGCTGCGATCTATTTCCAACATGCTCTTTATGGTCAACCGATGCAGTCCATGAAGATAATCCTGCTCCCAGTCGCTAACGACAAAAGCGGGGAGATTCTGTTCCGGAACATACATAGCGCTTCTCGCCCGAATTTGCCCAAGATCAAGGCCGGTCAATTCAGATCGGCTAAAAACGAAGGTATGCGGATTAATAGCGGCCGTGAAAGTTGCGATAAGACGGCTTATGGCGTCCACAAGCCTCGAACGGCTCTCGGTAGGGTCCTGTTCCTGTACCTCCAAAGCGGCCTCGAGTAGCTGCATAAAGCTTTGCGTATCACTCAACGGCAGAAAGGAAATCTCGCCCGAGAACGAGCTTCTGCCTCTCACCACTTGACCGTTTACTATAACACCTGCGCCCGGTCCGTTCTTGCCCAAATACAAGTACACAACAGAGTGCGAATCATCGTTCACATAGCGGTCGTAATATCCCATTGCAGTTGCATTCATGTCATTCTCAACCTCAACTCGAAGCGGAAGGCGTTCCTCATAGAAGGTCTTGAAGTTGAAGTCCGTAAACCGTTCATAGGATGGAATATGAAACGCGCGTCCGTTATCCACCGCACCGGGAATACCTAGCGTGAGCGCACGAATAGAAGGGTAGCGTCCTAAGAAGGCTTCTATTTGCTCCGTCAGCAAAGCCGGCCCGGCCTGCATCACTCCGGGAAGGGTCTCTTGGCCGATGACCTCCCCCTCGTAGTTAAGCAACGAGTAGGTGGAGAAGCTGTGCTCCAAATAGACGGCTAATCCCGTCATGTAATCGGGATTTAGTTTATAGGTTTTCGGTCGTCTGCCGCCGCTAGACTGGCCCAATCCAGTCAGCAGCACCTCTCCGGCAGCATTCATTTCATCGAGCGCTTTACCGACCGTAGGGAAGCTAATGCCCGTAATCTGAGCAAGCTCGGCTTTCGTCGATTCATTGCCTTGAAATAGCTTCGAGCGAATCGCTTGACGAATCATTTCGCCCATCATTTTCGGATTAACAAAAGGCTGTTTTATGGAACTCACCGCCTCGAATCAACTTTTTAAACTTCTTTAATAAGTTAGCACAGAACGCCGATTTATACAATGGCTTGTTTATTGCATCCTCCTCTGTTCATTCTGGTTAATCTGCTCACGCAGCCCTTCAAGAATGGCTTCAACCGAATGGTCCATGAAAAATCGCTCGGGCCGCGATCGAACCAACCATTTTCCATCTCCCATTTCAATCCAGTTTGTGCGACCTCAACAGGGAATAACTGCATTTTGGCAGTTATTCCTCTCGTTTCTTTCGATAAATACAAAATAACTGCGTTTCTGCAGTTATTCCTTCCTCTCCACCGCCGTTTGCGTGTATACCCCTGCAATAACTGCATTTCTGCAGTTATTGGCTCATTCTGGGGGTCAATCAGGCGAAATAACTGCGTTTCTGCAGTTATTTATGTTATCGGTGTTATTGCTGCTACTTGATCAGCACAGTGCGCCGCTGTTGCTTGGCAACGGCTTTACCACGACGCATTGTGCGTAACCGGACCCGTTGCTTCCGACGGAAGTTGTTCGCGTATAGTAGTCGCATCAAGCTAGACATCCGTGAAAAACGAGCGTAACGAAGCAGGCTCTCTCCAGATACACTTCAATAGCACGCGAAAGAGGCCACTGCTTACTTATCGATCATTTCCCAATTCAGCTCGACAGATGCGCCCTCCAATAATTGAATGAGGGCCGATTCAACAAGCTCGAAGCTAACGATATACTTTTGAGGGAATTCACAAGCTTGACCGCCCACGGTAATCTCAACAAATTCATCCTCATCTTCTTCCTCTAGTGCGCCGAGAAGATTGTGTAACGCTGTGCTTGTCTCAACAGTAACAATGAACGCCTCACTTCCTCCGCCGATCATAATCATATTCTCCCTGTACGCGATCGTTACCTGACTGCATGTGAAGCCGTCCATTCGCTGGATAACTTCCAGACACTGTTCAAGTGATGTATGAGAGTGCTCGATGGTATCGGCTACAGCTCCTTTACGCCGTTCCTCATAAATGGTGATCACCGGCCAACACTCCTTTGTACAGCTTAGCTTTATGACCTCACTTTAAATTAGTAATCACGCGCGGCGTCAAACCAACGTTGAGCCAGCTCCTCTGGTATAGGCTCGCCAATCAGATGATCGGACTGGCTGAGCTGCCATACCGCTTCACCAAGATCTTCCCGTTCGGTTGTTTCAATGCCTTTGAGGGAATTGAAGCGTACCGTGAAAGCGGTAATGGCTGCCTCAGCATCGGCAAAGCTGCGAGCATGGGCCAAGGCTGCCTCGGCAACGTTGTATGCTTCATTAGCCTGCTTAGCCAGACGTTTAGGCCAAGACGAGAACGGGCGCCCATACTCGGTGGCCCACCACTCAGGCTTTCTTAATTGGCTCACTGAAGCATAGCCGGCCCACGGGCGGGTTGCAGCGCGTGCCTTCATTTGCTGTCTTAGGCGCTTGCCTGCACTTTCTTCCACATTGTAAGCGATAAATCGATCAAGCAACGGCCAAGCGTTCAAAGGCGGCAAGTCCCCCAGATCAGGCATGAACCGCAGTTCCAGATTGGTTAACCGGGTATGCTGAGCCAACAAGTCCAAGTCGCAGAAGTTCCCCCACAAATTTAGGGAGTCAAGGTTAGGGAACCGGTCCAGACATTTCAGCGAGATAGGCTGTCCCAGCGGCGCGTTTTGCAGGTATAGATTCGTTACCTGATGCAGCTCGCCTAGGTCAGGCAGCAAGAAAGGAGTATCGTTCTTACGTCGGCCCGTGCGCGGCGCTAGCGTCAGAGAAGAGGGCATATCGCCAGTAGCCGAGAAGCGCGATAGATCACCGGATACGCTCAAGCGAAAATGTCGCTGCGGAAGCTTCAGGCTCAGACGTTCCCCGGACTGGTCCAACACGATATGCAAACCATGCATATGGGATTGACTGGCGTTCACCGCCGTGTCTGCTGACAGGACCGGAGCCCAAGTCATTTCTTCAATCGGACGTTGCTGCGCCCAATCAAGGAAGCCTTCATCACTCCCTGTATAGTACAGAAACCGCGGCCAAGGCGAACCTGCCGGAGTGGCAAAGGCATCGAATACGGTCCAATCGATGGGCACATCAGAATCAACGTGAAGGTCTGCCTTCTTCCCCAATTGCGGCGGTCCAATCGATAGACTGCCCACACCAGGCTCAATAACAAGAGTATGACTGCTAGGACCTATCAGATCGATGGGATAACGCCCGGGTTCTCTGATCGAACCAGCAGAAGGTCGAGCTTCGTTATCATTTGCCAATTCTATCATCCTTTCTTCTACAGTATATCGGGTCATCGTTCGCGCAATGAAAGCCGACAGAGATCCTCATCTCGCGAGGCTTACCTTTTACTTTTTCAAGAAAATATATTGATCCGATTGCCGTCCGGGTCGTAAAAATGGAATGATCTGTCCTCCAGCGGAGATATTAGAGTGCTCCATTTTTGCGCTTTCTGGTAGGCTTTCTTCAAATTTTGCCGCTCTACAAAGAAGTATTGGCGTACACCTGGTCTGCTGGCAGCGGAATTAGAGCAGTCCGAACCATGTATAAGCTGCAGGATATTCACGTTTCCTCCGCTATGGCGATAATTCCCTCGCATCAACGCGTGTCTAGCGCCAGACAGGCGACCGGATTTTTTCAAACCGAGCACTTTGGTGTACCACTCCACTGACCTCTCAAGGTTACTGACGACTACGATCGGCGTATCACAACCATAAATTCCCGAACCTGTCGGCGCGGCATCAGAGTCCTTTCCTTGCGTTACAGTCAGCCGGTTGCCGTAAGGATCATATAGATGAAACCATGTTTCTCCACGCTCCTCGAACAGACGGCTTGTGCGGATGCCGTTTTCTCCCGCGTAGGTGTACGCAGCGCTAATATCCTTCGCTTTAATCGGAAAGCAAAAATGATCCGCTTGTTCCCTGATCACTCGAAAATGCTCTTGATCCTCCTCTACCGTAATCAACTGCAGAGAACCGCGTTCATTCGGGAATTGCATAAGGGTCCCTTTCATCGATGGATGAAGCAAGCAAGGACCAAAGCCCGGTTTCGGTTCAAGCCCCAGATGCAGTTCGTACCATTGTATCGCTGTCTCCAGAGAGCCTTCAGGAACGGAGATGTGCGTTTCATCATATTCGAACATCAGCGGTTTGAGCGGTTCAGGAGGCAGATCGGTCTCCTCACCGGCGACGCGAAACGACTTCACGTCCACTTTCGAACGAAAGGCCGAGCCAATTCCAGCCTGACCTTTCACGTGCGAAAATTTCCCTTCCAAAAAGAGCCGCTCAGTTCCATTTACCGTCACTCTCATGAAATCAGGCTCGACTTCCCACACAAAATGATTCCATTCGTCAACAGGAATACTCCCGTTCATATTGTTGTAAGCTCCGCCCTTGGACGGCTCCCCACAGCGCAAGGAATCATGATTTCGTTCCCAATTAAAAATGATTTGCCCCTTCGCATACTTGAGCCTAATATTGCTGGAATCTGTCCGGGCCACCGCTTCAATTCTTACCGGTACCTTATAGGCTCTTGGAGTAAGTACGTATGTTTTATCAAGATGATGCTCCTGATATAAAGAAAGCCCGTCATTCGTTTCCGTTACGTAGTTTTCAATGTTCGCGGTCAAATCTGATAATTTTTCTTCCAGCATTGTATCCATGTTTGTCTCCCTTCGGCTACAGTCCATATAACAGCGTGGGTTTTTCGCCCGATAATTCGATAATTCTGCTCATCCAATTCGAAACCTGATTTAGGTAATTTTAGGTACATATTTCATATTCGTTACTAAAGTATCAAGCCCCTTTTTAGAAGGTGGGAATTTACTTTTCAGTAAATATGCCAATGAAACCTATCAGCCCTTAAAAAAAGTGGAGCCGGTTGCCCGGCTCCACTTTTTTTACCCTATTAGTATTTACTCTTATTTCACAGCGATCGGCTCAACCTCACCGCTTAGATAGTGAAGAACCTTAAACGATTGTGAGGCGGAGCGTATTGCGCCAGCGGCCCAATGGGAAGCCGGTACGTCTGACCAAGCCGGCCCGCCTTCCGCAAGCGGAGGGCGGCCAAGCACACGGTTCAACACGGCGACTGCTTCGGCGCGCGATACGCTTCGATTTGGTCGGAAGCTGCCATCCTCGTAACCGGTTATCCAGCCTTCCCGTTCCGCAGACGCTATCGCCGCAGAGGCCCAGTGAGAAGCGGCATCCGGAAATCCAGCACTTCCCGATGACTGCACGCCGCGCCATCTCACAAGCAAGGTAGCCAACTCGGCGCGCGTCAGTGGATCGCCCGGACGGAACAGGCCGTCCTGACCGCCGCTAACCCAACCGGCTGCCGCCGCATGTGCGATCGCATTAGCTGCCCAATGCGTTTGCGGCACATCACTAAACGCCGCGGTATTGCCACCGCCTGCCGAATCGACTCCCTCGGGCACAGACAGCTTTGCGAGAAGAGCCGCCAGCTCCGCACGCGTTACCGCCCGTGCAGGGGCAAAGCTGCCGTCGGAATTGCCGTTAATATAGCTCTCATATTCGGCAATCACAGGCTCGGCCTGCAGCACAGCCGCACGGCCAGTTGATCCGGCGTTAAAAGCGATGCCGACTGCTTTTTCTTGTGAATCGTAGCGGACTGTACCCGGCTGGATCGATTTTGAATCGGCCCCGCTTTCCAAGAGAACGGCGAGCTTACGCAGCTCCTTGGCATCCAGTCCGTTCGGCAACGCAATGACCAGCGAATGGCCGGCAGCAGAAGCTGCATTGGATGTAAACGAGATAACCGCTCCCGCCGCTTTCGGCTTCCATTCCTTAAAGCCGTTTACGGCTGAGCCGCCAAGCAGTTGTTCTGCATCAGCAGGCTTACGCAGCACCTTTAGTTGGACTACCGCATCTCCTCCTCCAGCGGCCGTTAGTCCGGCTGGGATTTCATAAATTGTGCTCCCAATATCCAGGACAAGTCTAACGCTTCGCTCCTTCATCTGCGACTGCGCCTTTGCCGACAGTGCTAGCGCAACGGCATCGATTTTCAGAGCGGAATCTCCGTTCAGTCCAATATGCAGGACGTTCTCTCCTTTATTATCCACTAGAGCAGCAATCGCTCCAGCATCCTCCAGCCTTAAATCATACTTGATGATGCCATCTGCACCGCGTTCATGACGTTCATCCAGTCCCGCAACCAACTTTCCGTTCAGCTTCGCGACAAAAGCATTGTTTTGCACGCTTCCTGAAGATGTCGAGCTTCCCGGAGATGATGGACCTCCAGAAGTCGGCGGAATTTCACGAGTTGCCTCAATCGTATACGTCCGCTGTTCGGAAGCGAGCGCAGCGGTTACAACGATGCGGATCGTATTGACACCGGCTCTAAGCGCTACTGAAGCCGAATCTCCGGCAGCAAGCGGAGCGCCATTTACGGTGACCGACGAGGCCCCGTCAGCCGGCGCGGCTTTCAGCGTGATCGATTCCACATTTCTGCCCAAACGCAGCGTATAATGCAGCTGTTCGGAAGTGAACGCCGGAGAGATTGACAGCTCCTGTCCAGCATTCAACGCAATAAGCGAAGCAAGAGCCGTGTTCGTATTCCGGATATTGTCTACTGCTATTATTTCTATAGCTTCGTTGCCCGCAAGATCGCGGGCATAAACGGTGTACGTTCCGTTCGCTGTCGCATCGAATTGAAGTTCTGTCGTAATATCATGGCTTGTCCCTTGTTGGAAATAGCTGATCGGAAGATTCCCCGGAGCCCATAGAACAACTTCTATCGCATTGCCATTACCCAGGGCGGAGGCATCCGCCAATACGGCAACTTTATCGCCAATCGGGTCGGCCGTTTGGAGGCTAAGCCGGATTGCCGGCTTATCGCGCATAATATTCGACACGTTAATCTGCCGGAGCGTTTCGTTGCCCGCATTGTCGAAAGCAATAACCGTGTACGTTCCGTTTGACTCCACCAGAAACTGGTCGTCCTCAACCTCCTGGGAAGGCCAAGGTTGATCCGGTTTCGGAGCGGTTGCCGACCAGCGCACTTCCTCGATACCACTGTCGGCATCCGCAGCATTTACTGTAATTGTCACATTATGGTTTGTAGGTACAGTACTGCCCGGAGTCAGCGATAGCGTCGGCGCAGTTCGGTCAATACCCGATACGGTTACTGTGAGAACAGATTCGTTGTCCGCATTATCGATGGCGTACACGGTGTAAATGCCGTTTTCGCTCACCGTAAAGCTGTCTGTAATTGCTGTTCCTTGCGTTGCAAAGTAAGCAGCGGTTTGCGTTCCCGGCGCCCATTTGATCGCCTTCACTCCACTTGCGTCATCTTCTGCCTCAACCTCCACAGTTACATCCTGATTGGTTGCGCCAGCGGGCGATAACCAGTAATCAATGATAGGGCCCGAGTTGTCAAAGATAACGTAAGAGCCGTCAGTCGTTGCAGAGGTAAGCGATCCCGGAGCGCCATCCGCCGCATAGATGTAACCGGATAACGACAGCCTTCCTTCATTGACTGCGCTAGACAAAACAAGACTGGCGCTCCAGTCAGTACCGCTTCCCGTCATCGGCAGCGTAACGCCGCCAATCTTCACAATAGCGATGCTAACCGGAATATCCGTTTGCAGCTCAACCGTGACTGTATCGCCGTTCTTCGCATAGAACGAACGGCCGCTATCGGACGAAATGGTCAACGAGTCTACGGATGGATCTGTTCGGCTGAGGGAATAGGTCGCGTAGGAATGATTTTTGCTTTGCGTCCACCCATTGCTTAAGTCAGCAAGCGCCGCCCACTTCGCGTTAGGCGGAATGTTCAAAGCATTCGCGGCCGTCAGAACGTCGGTTCCATTCACGGAATAACGGAAAACCGTATTACTGATCGGCAGTTGAAATGAAGTGCCTTCAATAATAAATGAGGAAATCGTTGCCCAAGCCGCGGTTGACGGTATACTCAATGCATCGTTCGTTTGGCTAATTTGTCCGAAATTACTGTACGTGTACACTTTATTCCAGCTAGTTACACCCCATGAATTATCAAAATAATTGGAAGGGGTCGCCCAGTCGGCCTGCGTCGGCGGATTGGGGCTTGTATACACGGTGCCGTTCAGACTGTACGTATACTCGGTGGCCCAGCCTTGGTAGACCGCGTTCGTCTCAATCTCGTAGCTGGTCAAGAGCGGCCCTTCGCCGGCCGCAGCGCTAACAGGAGAAAACATTGCGTCTGGCGCAAGCGTACCGATTAGCGGCAGCAGCAGTGTAAGAGCGGCTAATACGGATATTATTTTTTTCATACGGATGTTCCTTTCCTTTCGTTAATGAAATTGTCGATTGCTTCTGCTGTCCCATTGCATCAATGTCCGCTCTCCCGGTGGCGTCACTGCCCCCATATCAACATGGGTAAAAACCCGGCGATGATCAGGGCAACAGGCACCACATTTATCCATGCCGATCCCCGAAAACGACGCTTCCCGTATAAAAGCCAGGAGACTGCCATCATGGCTACCGTTACATAAGGGTAGCTTTGCAGGCTGTAGTAGAAGATAAGCACAGGTGGAAATTGATCGGCATTTGGGTCATCAAACAGCATGACGGAGAACATCGAAACGATATACCAGACCGGAAAAGATAGCAGATACATACTTTGCACGACAATATTCGCAATAAGCGCGAAGCGCCTTCCCCGGGAAAGCGAAGCGGACGCGGTCGTCATTCTGCTCATCCCCCTTTCAAAAACCTCCAATAAATACGAGATTATTTCATTACTGTGCAAAAAACTATTATCCTTTTGGGGTATTTTTGTCGTTTAAACCCCTGTTTTTCCGTTCAAATACACCAAAGGAGGTATGGAGCAGAAAGCGCCTCTTCTTTTAATATAGGAAATCGAGGATATTACGAGGGAAGGATTGGCGCGACTGTATGGAAACATTAGAAAATGTATTAATTGCTTTTGTCGCTATGATTATTTTGACAGTCGTTACGTATGTTGGAACATGGCTGCAAGGAACAGGCTTCACGCGAAAGTCTACAAAGTGGTATTTTATTGTCATGCTAATCGCGACCGTAATCGTCACCATTGTCACCTTCATCGTAAGCAGCGTCGGTTAGCTCATACTGAAAACGAAGTAACGCCAGCGACTTCTCCTTGGCGTTACTTTGTTTTTCTCTCTTGCTTATAGCCTTCTCTCCCTTTATCGCAAATCGACAATTTACAGCGCGAACTGCTAACGATAGACTAAAACAAGATGAATCATGAACTCCTTTCCATTCATGCACTCTTATATTTTTGAGTTTACCTAGCGGGCACTTTGGAATTGCTGCCTAGATTTGCTCGAAGGACGGTTTTAATGATGTCAAATGCCGATATTTCCCGCCATATTTCAGAACAAGCGAGCGATGCGCCTTTTACCACACTGAACGAGCTGCTGCACTCGCGGCCTGCACTGCCCCCTAGTGAATTTCTGCCGCTCGCACGGGCAATGGCAGCCGCTTTTGCCAAGAGCATAGATCAGGGTTTCCCTCTGCCCGATTTACGGCCACCTACCATTGCAATCGACGCAAATGGCGAAATACGGCTGCTCCAGCCCGAACGCCGCGGACCGATAACCGAAACCGACTGGCCCTACTGCTCGCCCGAGCGGACCGGCCGCATGAAGCGGCAAGAGGACGAGCGCAGCACCCTTTATTCGTTAGGCATTATTTATTATGAAATGCTTACGGGGGAACTGCCTTTTACGGCAGGCGATCCGCTTGAGTGGATGTATATGCATTTGGCGCACAGTCCCCCCTCCCTGCGTGAACGTCTGCCCGAGCTGCCGGAATCACTGGAGCAGTTGGTTCTGAAGCTGTTGGACAAAAACCCGGACAACCGCTTCGTCTCAGCGGAAAGCCTGCTGGCAGCACTCGAGGTATGCGAACAGACTGGCCCTGCTCAGCATGGGGCGCCTGGCTTTTACGGCCGGGAATCCGAAGCCGTTCAGCTCGAGCAAGCGTTTCGTTCCGTCTGCCTAGGCTCCTCCGAAGCGGTATATGTATGCGGAGAGGCCGGTATCGGTAAAACAAGACTGATCGAAGAAACCTTCCGCGACGGCAAACTAGCCGATTCTTATCATTTCATTTCCGGCAAGTTCGAGCAGCTTGCAGGCGGCGTTCCTTACGAGCCGATCGTCAAAGCGTTCCGAGGACTCATTCGCCGACTGCTTGGTGAATCAGAAGCTTCCGTAGAGGCATGGCGCATCAAGTTAACGAAATCGTTGGGTAGTGTCTCCGGCGTAATCGCCGACCTTATTCCCGAAGCGCGCCTGCTGCTTGGAACCGTCGCGGGGAGCGAAGAAGAACTGCCAACGGCAGAGGCTCGCAAACGCTTCCTCTATGCGTTCCGACGGTTTGCGCAAGCACTGGCGACTAAGGAGCATCCTCTTGTGCTGTTCATCGACGATTTGCAATGGGCGGACGACTCCTCGCTGCAGCTGCTCGATGCATTAATCCGCGATCCGGAATGCCAATACCTGCTCTTGGTCGGGGCCTATCGCCCCGAGCTCGACGCTCACACGCTTCCCGGATTGGGAAACAAGGGCAGCGCATCGGAACAAACCGCCTTCAGGCATATTCGACTCGCTTCGCTGCCGATGGCGACATTAAACCGGCTGACGGCTGATATGCTCGGCGCGGACGAATACCAGACGCAGTCGCTCAGCTCGGCCATTGCCGCGCGCACCGGCGGCAATCCGTTTCATTACAAGCAGCTGCTGCTGCGATTGCGGGATGAACGGCGCTTGCTGCTTCAGCCGGATAAGAAAATGTGGCAATGGCAGCTCGATTCCATTCCAGCAGACGATGCCGAATTCGAGCTAGGCGGCTTGCTGGAGTATCGTCTTGGACTGCTTCCGCAAGCCGCTGTCAAGCTGGCAGAAGCGGCGTCATGCATCGGCAGCGCCTTTAACGTCAAGCTTGCCGCGAGCGTAAGCGGACTCACGGAGGAGGCCTGTTTGAAGGCCTGGCATGCGGTAGAAGCAGAAGGGCTAGCCGTCACAGAGCCAGACGGAGGTGCCCGCTTCGTCCATGACAGCATTCAGAAGCTGATTTACGGACGTATCAGCCAACCCGAACGGTCGCGGCTCCATCTTGCAATCGGACGTTCTCTTTCCGCCGTTCATGCAGATAAAGGCGAGGGCGATGAGCGCTTATTCGAACAGACGCTGCATATGAACCGCGGCGCAGAGTTGCTGCACAGCGACGACGAGAGGCTTTTGCTCGCTACCCTTAATTTGAAGGCTGGCAACCGCGCGCTGGCTTCCTCAGCCTATGATGCAGCGCTCCATTACTTCAACAGCGGCAGCTCGCTGCTGGAGGAGCAGCATTGGGACAGCCGCTTCGAATTATGCTTTGAGCTGCACGCCCGATTGGCGGAATGCGCCTATCTGTGCGGACAGGCTGAAGATTCGCTTCAGCGGATTGAGCGCTTGCTGACACAAGCGCGCAACCCGATCGAACGAAGCCGTATTCGAATGATCCGCATTATGCAGCTGATCAATCAAGGCAAATATGCCGAAGGAACGGCGCTTGGACTGCAAAGCTTGGCCGAGCTCGGCATTCGTCTTTCCAGCAAACCCGGTCCTTTACGACTTCTTATTGAAAAATGGAAAACAAATAGGCTGTTATCGCGCTCGCGGGAGCGGCTGCACCTGCTGCCAGAGATGACCGATCCGCAATTGAATGCCGCATTGGACCAAATCGCAGCTATTGTGCCGTCTACCTTTTTTACGGATAAAAAAATCTTTTTTCTGCTAACGAGCCAGGCATTGCGCTTATCACTGCGCGGCGGCCAATCGCCGCTTACGCCTGTCGTCTTCTCTGCTTACGGACTTCTTGCCGAGACCGCCTGGCGCAATCACGGACAAGCCCGAACGCTAGGAGCTCTAGGCGTCCAACTAGCTGAAAACGGCGGGGCGGCTTCGGTCAGCAGCATGTCTCTGACCATGCAAGGCGCCGCTATCAGCATTTTTGCGGGGGACGCCCGCGAAGCCGACCGCTGCTTGCCGCAGGCGATGCGACATGGCATGAATGCCGGAAATTATATTTTCGCCAGCTACGCTATGGGCGGCCATGTCAACTCCCTGTATACGCGCAGCTCGCTAAGCGAATTGACGCGTGTAATCGCCGGGTACATGACGGTGCTGGAGACGACCAAAGATGAGTTCGTGCAGCAAAACTTTTACTTATATCAGCAGTGGATCGCCGCACTGCAAGGGAAGACGGAATCGACGTTGTCTTTCAACGACGGACGGTTCTCGGAAGAGGCTTTTCTTTCCCGCATCAAGCAGGAGGAGACGTCCGCAACGACGCTGTATCAATACAGTACATACAAAACGCAGCTTTTCTGCCTTGAAGAGCGCTACGAGGAAGCGGTGGCGTGGAGCGTCGCAGCGGCACCGCATGAGCCGTACGCAACTCATCTGCCGCATATGACCGAATGCTGCTTCTATGAGACGCTCGCCTTAATTGGCTCATGCGTGGCAGAAGGGCAGGTTCCGCAGGGCGGCAAAGCCGCTCGCATTCAAAAGCTGCTGCGCCGCTTCCTCGAATTTGCCGAAGGCAGCGAAGTCAACTTTCGTGCGCGCTGCACGCTGCTACATGCCGCTTATGCCGAGGCGCAAAGGAAAGTTAAAGACGCCGAACGGCTATACGATACAGCGCTGCGGGAAGCGTTGGAATACGGCGACCTGCGCGTCAAAGCGCTGGGAGGAGAACTGGCCGGTCGATTTTATGAGCGGAGCGGAAGGACAGCAGCCGCTCGCCATTACAATCGGATTGCGCTGGAAGGTTATACGGAATGGGAGCTACCTTGCAAGATTTCGTATCTCGAAAGCAAGCTGTCAGGGAATAAGAACGAGAGCAAGCAGGCGCAGGAAGAGGCGGTCGGACAAGTCATTTTATACGAGGCACAATCGGCTCCCGTCGAAGCAGCGGCGGCGACCGAAGCGATTGTCGAAAACCCAATGCGGCCAGCCGCCGATCTGGAGGCCGATCTGGCTGCTATCCTGCGTGCGACCCGCGTTATTACTGGACGGGATAGCGCCGATGCAATGCTTGCCGAGCTGCTGACCGTCATTATGACCTACGCAGGTGCAAGCACCGGCGCCCTACTGGCCGCGGACAGCGGCGACCTGCGCATGCAAGTCTATGCAGAGCCTAATGAATCGGCCGTTGCCGCCGAACAAAAGCTGCAAGGCAGTCCACTGCTCCCCGAAGGCATCGTTCGCTATGTCTATCGTACGCAGGAAACCGTTGTGTACAACGGCGAGCCAGACAGTTGGATTACTCGCAACCCTTATATCGCGCTGCATCGCCCCCAATCAATGCTTTGTCTGCCAGTGAAAATCCACGGTACGCTATTGGGCGTGCTCTATCTGGAGAATCGGCTGGCGGCCGGCGTGCTCGATACGGCGCAAACCGGCGTACTGCTCGCCATGGCCTCGCAGGCGCTGATGATGTGCGTGCTTCGACAGCCTTCGGACTCGGACGAAGCGGAAGAGGCCTCCTCCGCGAGCGGCGAGGCGAATTCGTCGATGGGGCAAAGCGAAGCGATGGAGGAGCCTCTTACTGAACGAGAGCTGGAGGTGCTAGCGCTGCTTGCCGCAGGGCTTTCCAATAAGGAAATAGCCGACCGGCTCGTCATTGCAGTCGGTACCGTTAAAGTGCATGTGAAGCATATTTTCGCCAAGCTGAAGGTCAACCGCCGCACCAAAGCGATCATGCAGGCCAAAGAGCTAAAGCTGCTCGATTGAGCGAAGGCTCGCGTGGTGGCGGAACCGCAAAAAGCGAAGCTGTAAGACAACTTCTACAGTTGCCCTACGGCTTAGCTTTTGTGTTTCTATAGTTGATTGATAGCTTATTCCACAGGCGCGACGACCAAGGCCTTCAGGTTATCCTCTTGATGCTCATCTACCCCAAGGAAAAATGCCGTATAAGAAATGCCGTTCTGCTCCCACACGTAATATGTTTGCGTTTTATACCTCGACTTCTGATTATCGGATTGAAACGGCTCCCAATAAGCATGATCATTATCCGCATACGCGGAAATAGCTATCCCGTTCATCTCAAGCTTCCGCAGGAAGGACAGCTTGCTCACGTCCACAACAGGCGCCTTGCTCTGATAAAACTGAATCGTATCGCTGATATCATAAATAGAGGAATTGTACGGAACGCGATACGAAAGATTCAAAGCATCGCTCCCCGGTCTAATGGAAAACCCCGTGTTCTGGTCTTCAGCCCGCTGAATGATGGAATCGGATAGCTTAAGCCCGTAATCGGAGAGCTCGTACGGAAACTTCACAGGAAAGCCAAGTATGTGCTTAGCTTCTTGCAGATCAGACTCATCGTATAGAGGGAATGAATTGCCCTCGCCCTTGTAATCTACATGCTGGATCTGGTCCGGCCAGACAAAGGATTGCGTGAGTTTCGCCACTTCTTCTTGAGAGAGATCCCCGCTATAGTAGTTAATCGCATACGTTACGCCATTTTCGTCCCAGACAAAGCTTTGTGCCGTTTCCGGCTTTTGCCGGTACTTAGACTTTTTCGTTGTGTACAGGGTGCCCGTTACACCGCCTATTGTCTTCTCTTCTTGTCGATAAGCAGCGGCGCGGCCCGGTTCTTTGGAATAAGAAGCTCCCCACAACAGATTATGCTCCAGTAACGTGCCCTTTCCTTTGGAAGCGTATATTGCGAAGCTCCGCTCGCCCGTTTGTCCAAAGTTGGATACAAAAGTGACCGTTGCGAATTCAATCAGATCCTCCTTGTTTGCTCTGCTGAAATTCTCATTGAGATCTATATTTTGCAGCTGATACCCTTCGGGCAAATAATCAGGTACTTTAAAATCAAATGTTACATATGCGAGCGCCCGGTCCAACTTGTGAAACCATTTGAACGACGGAATCAGCCTGTCTATTTGAAGGGCGGAACCGCTGATCTCTTTCTCCAAACCGGCCGGCTGGGACGGATTTGATTTCGCATTCGCGTTGGTGAGCAATACCGCCCCCAAAACCAGTAAAAGTAAAATAGCGAAGGCGGACAGCCTATAGGAGCCTTGCTTGAACCTCGTAATCATCATAACTCTCCGTTTCGTCTCGTTCTTGCTGTTCATGAATGCGGGAAGATGGATGCGCAGTGCAGAGCTTTTGGAAAATAAACGGGACAGTGTTAAAAGCGTCATGCCATAGGACGAGGCCTCCCGCTCGCCCAGCGCTTCAAGCACAGCCGCGTCGCAGGCCATCTCCCGATCGGAAGCCATCTTTAGCCTAGCCAGCCAAACCAGCGGGTTAAACCAATGCAGCCATACCGCTGCCGACCATAAAGAATTGAACCATAAATCATTGCGTTTATAATGAGCCAGCTCGTGTAAAAAAATATGGGCCAGCTGCCCGCGATCCACTATTACAGCTATATCCTCCGGCAAATAAATGGTCGGCTTTATCGTTCCGTATATGAAAGGACTGCGGGAACCGCGGATCTCTTTCACTTGGATGCTGCGCTTTATGCCAAGTCGTTCCCTGCACGCTTGCAGAACAGACAGCGCCTGTTCATCGTCGATTGGCCATGAGGATCGAAGCTGTTTTCTAAATCTTAGCGTTACAATCAGGTAGTAGAGGCCCACTACAATTAAACCTCCGAGCCATATATACAACCCGATATGAAATAGGCTCAATCCCTCCCCTTTCTCCTGACCGACAGTAGGCGAAGGATTGGCCAAGACTGAATGGGGATCTGCAAGCTGCGATTGCCATAAATCGAAAGGCAAACTTTCTTTTACGCGCTGCGGCGCAACCGCCTTAACATCATAGCCAAGCTCAGAAGCGCCGGAAGAAACAGAGGATTCATTCTCTCTTTGCATCACGGAACCGAATTCATCGGCGGAACGGCTTTGATCACTTGTCCAATTATCGGCCGACGTAGGCGGAATCAGATTAAACAAGCTGATCGGGCTCGAAGGACCGACAGGAACCAGCAGCTTAATCAATACAAAAAACCATAAAACATAAAGCAATCTGGGCGACAGCCGCAGCTGGAACAGCTTTCGAACGAGAAGCAGCAGCAGGATGATTACCGCCGATGCGAGCGATGCGTTCAACAGAAGAGAGAAAATCGTATCAATGGCAGTCTTAGTCATGATTTCTTCTTCTCTTCAAGCAACTGCTGGAGCTCCTCAATATCTTTGTCCGAAAGGCTCTCCTCCTCCAGAAACTTTGCAAAAAGCGTGCCTACAGCACCGTTATAAACGCGATCCAGGAAGGAGCGGTTTTCCGTTTTTAAGTACTCTTCATAAGAGACCAAAGGATAATAAAGATAGTTTCTGCCCGCTTTTTCGAAACGGATTGCGTTCTTCTTGTGCAGGCGGTTTAGAAAGGTTTTGATAGTCTGATACGACCATTGCATCTGCTCCGACAGCCTGAGATTGATCTCATTCGCAGACAGTGGCTCCTTCTGCCAAAGAAGCTTCATCACTTCAAGCTCGGCATCGGTAATATTCGGCGGGTTCATCGGCAAACCTCATTTCGTCTTCATACTATCGTTTACACATGTAAATGATGGTTTAAAATTTACACTTGTAAACGATAAATGTCAACCGCACGGAATGAATCACCAATAGTTACCTAAAAAACTACTCCAGGCTATCCCGCCTGTCACTTGGCAAACGTGCTCCCCATCCACGACGCGAACTTTTCCTTCTCCTCGAATTGCGGATAATGAGCCGACTGGCTGTACGTTATAAATTCCTTTTTGTCTGCATCCATCTGATCGAAATAGGTTTTGGCCGCTTTCGCGGAAGTCATGTAATCGTACTGCCCCATGATGAAATACACCGGCAATTCCAGCTTGGTAACGAACGTAGGCAGAGGCTTTTCGAGAGCTTGCCCGATCAGCACGTCCTGGGCACAGGATACGCTGCGATAGTAACGAATGCGATCCCATAAATTATATTCAGGTTCGAGCCATCGGCCCTTTTCCATGTCGGCAATATCGTCGATCAGCCTTGCAGCGCCGCCATATTTTCGCACATAATCCCGCGGAGTTACGGTTTCGCCGCTTTGAATCTTTTCAGCTAAACCTTGTAAATATTCGACGTCGACTGTATTGCCTCTCGATTTTGCTTGTTCAATCGTGTAATTCAAACCGTCCTGCTCGCTTTCCAGCGTGTTGGACATCTGCCCCATGCCAATGTAGGCTTCGTATTTCTCAGGAGCTTGCTGCGCAGCCTGAATGCCGATGTAGGTTCCGAAGGAATGAGCGGCCAGGATGACCTTCTTTTGGTTGAAACGAGCCGATATGTAATCCGTTACGGCCAACAAATCCTTTACCAGCAGATCAGTGGAAAGATTCGAGTAATCCTCCCTAAAATGAAATGATTTGCCGCTGCCTCGTTGATCGTAATGGACGATCGTAAACTGCTTCTCTAGAGATTTTTGGTATTTGGTTACATAAGGAATTTCCGAAACACCTGGCCCCCCGTGCACAAAAATAATAATCGGATTGTTTTTATCGTGACCCCGAATCATCAATTCGTGACCGGTCCCATTTATTTCAACCTGTTCAAGTAAGCTAATGCTGTTCTCACCGTGTATTTTGGGCGTCCATGTCGGGAAAAATAACGCTATGTCCAACAGTAAAATAATCGCCAAACCGCCATAAAGCAATGCTTTTCTTATCTTTTTAGTCATCGCATCTCACCGGTCCCATGTCGTTATAGATAACCCCTTTTGCTTCATAAAAATTGTACTGAAGTAAATAACAGGGATTAACGGTCAAGCGCCCGATTTTGTTCCTAGCCCAGGGACGGGGATGAAAAATGTGCAGTCTGTCCGCATGTAAGCGTTTGCGACAAACAATTGTCGAATATTGCTACAAAGAATTAATTTTTTTCTTCTTGCTATCTGTAGCGTTTATGTTATTATGAGATTGCGTTAGTTTTGGAAAGCAGATATTCAAATATATAGAGTCTTTCCAAGCGAATAATTTTTGACCACATCCACTTAGGAAGTAAAGGCCATACGGACAGCCGGGTCAAATGCCGACTGGCAACTTTAGTTGCCTTATTGATTGAGCGAAGAGCTCAAATTTTATAAGTTTGGTTTCTTTACAACCAGTGCATTGAATCGCACATCAACTTGTGAAACGATCAATAAGAGTGGTAAAAGTGATTATTTGCTATATAGACTCTGATTCGTTATCGATATATTTGAATATTAAGCAGCTTCCTCAAAAAAGCTATGTCCCGGTTTGCGGAGACATTTTTAATATTCTGCATTTATATCAAAAACAAGTGTGATACGCGGTGATGCGTTTTTACCCACTTGTTTTTTTTGTGCGTAAAAACCGATCGCAATCATCTGGACCGACCATCGTGAGCAAGGCGACAGTACGAGGAAATGAAAAAATTCAGGAGCAAGGGAGATCGAGAAATGGGAAAAGCGTTAATCATTGGTTGCGGCGGGGTGGCATCTGTAGCCATCCATAAGTGTGTTCAAAACAGCGAGGTTTTCGAGGAAATTTGCATTGCGAGCCGTACGAAATCGAAATGCGACGAACTGAAAGCGAAGCTGGACGGCGGTAAAACGAAAATTACGACGGCGCAAGTTGACGCCAACAACGTAGACGAGCTTATTGCTCTGATCAACGAAGTTAAACCGGATATCGTTATGAATCTGGCGCTGCCGTACCAAGATTTGACGATCATGGACGCTTGCTTGGCAACGAAAACGCATTACATGGATACAGCTAACTATGAGCCTGAAGATACGGCGAAGTTTGAATATAAATGGCAATGGGACTACCGCGAGCGCTTTGAAAAAGCAGGTATTACCGCTCTTCTCGGCAGCGGCTTTGACCCAGGCGTAACGGGCGTATTCTCGGCTTACGCGCTCAAGCACTATTTCGACGAAATCAACTACATCGATATTCTCGACTGCAACGGCGGCGACCACGGCTATCCGTTCGCAACGAACTTCAACCCTGAGATCAACATTCGCGAAGTATCCGCTAACGGCAGATACTGGGAAAACGGCGAATGGATCGAAACGAAGCCGATGGAAATCAAACGCGAATATAACTTCGCTGAAGTCGGCCAAAAAGATATGTACCTGCTTTACCACGAAGAGCTGGAGTCCCTTGCGGTTAACATGCCAGGTCTGAAGCGTATCCGCTTCTTCATGACATTCGGCCAAAGCTACCTGACTCACCTGAAAGCTCTCGAGAACGTTGGCATGACTTCGATCGAGCCGATTGAATTCGAAGGAAAACAAATTATTCCTCTCCAATTCTTGAAAGCTGTTCTGCCGGACCCTGCATCGCTCGGACCGCGTACAGTAGGCAAAACGAACATCGGCTGCATTTTCCAAGGCAAAAAAGACGGCGTAGAAAAAACGTACTATGTATACAACGTTTGCGACCACCAAGAGTGCTACAAAGAAGTCGGCTCTCAAGCGATCTCCTACACAACTGGCGTTCCTGCCATGATCGGCGCAGCTATGGTCCTGACCGGCAAATGGAACAAACCAGGCGTGTACAACGTCGAAGAGTTCGATCCAGATCCATTCATGGAAGAGTTGAACAAATGGGGACTTCCATGGGTAGAAGACTTTAATCCTGTATTGGTTGACGACGGACAAGAAGCTCCTAAGCAACCGGCATTGGCTCGGTAAGATGCACTTCGATCAATTACCTACACCATGCTTTGTAGTCGATGAAGCGCTCATCGAGAAAAATCTGAAAATCCTGAACGGCGTTATGCAGCGGACAGGAGCAAAGATTGTTTTAGCTCAAAAAGCATTCTCAATGACAACTCTGTACCCCCTCATTGGAGAATACCTGAGCGGCACGACGGCGAGCGGCTTATTCGAAGCTCGATTAGGCTATGAAGAAATGGGCAAAGAAACGCATGTCTTTGCCCCGGCCTATCGGGAAGACGAGATCGATGAAATCATTTCGATTTGCGATCACATTATTTTCAACTCCTTCTCGCAGCTGGAGAGGTTTAAAGACAGGGCGCTCAAGGCCGGTCGGAAGATCGGTGTGCGCATTAATCCGGAATGCTCGACGCAGGTTGGGCACGAGATTTATGACCCTTGTTCCCCCGGCTCCAGATTCGGCGTCAAGCAAGAGGATTTCCGCCCGGAGCTGCTTGAAGGCGTAACCGGACTGCACTTCCATACGCTCTGCCAGCAAAACTCCGACGACTTGGAGACGACGCTGAACGCGGTTGAGGCACGGTTTGGAGAGTGGCTGCCGAAGATGGAATGGATCAATTTCGGCGGCGGCCACCATATTACGAGAGACGATTACGATATCCCTAGGCTTGAGGCATGCATCAAGCGCATGCAGGACCGCTATGGCTTGGAGGTATACTTGGAGCCAGGCGAGGCAGTTGCGCTTAACGCAGGCTATCTGGTCGCATCTGTGCTCGATCTTCATAAGAACGGCATCGACATTGCGATTCTGGATACCTCCGCTACCTGCCATATGCCGGATGTGTTGGAAATGCCGTATCGTCCCCCTGTTTTTGAGTCGGGCGAAGCTGGCGAGAAGCCGCATACGTATCGACTTGCTGGCCAAACCTGCCTAACGGGAGATGTCATTGGCGATTACTCGTTCGATCAACCGTTAGAATGCGGCGACCGACTCGTGTTCGGAGACATGGCGATTTACTCCATGGTGAAGACCACTACCTTTAACGGCATGGCGCTGCCCGCCATTGCGGTAAAAGGCAAAGACGGCGATTGCCGCGTGGTTCGCCAGTTTGGTTATGAAGACTTTAAAGTGCGTCTGGCTTAAGCTATCATGACGTTTTAATAGACTGGCGCCGGTATGAACCGGCGCCATTTTTTTATTTTAATGGAGGTTGCTTGAAGTCTTGGAACAGACTGCTGGTGCGTAATCCGGTATTAGGAGAGGCTCGATCGTTCTGCGAGTCTGTCCGCCAGCTGTGCTAGAATTTCCTCTGTCTTCATCACTTTAACCCCGATATTCTCGATTTCTCGAATGCCCTTCTCGTATACGCCGGAAATCGCGTCCTCGACCATTACCGCCTTGAAGTCTCTTTCGCTCGCTTGATAGATGCTCGTTCTAGGACAATTCGGAAAATTGCATCCGATAAACAGGAGGGTATCTATATTTTTCTTTCTTAAGAACTCTTCCAGATGGGTTTGATAGAAAGCGCCCCACCTCGGTTTGTACATAACCCATTCTTGATCTGCGATCAGTTGCATCGCGCCTTCAAGAAGCTGCTCCTCGTTAAGTTTATCGCCATTTTCCGGTTTTATGATTTCGACTAAATCTGCTCCCGACGACCCGGGCGTTACAATCTGGCCCCCTGCCTCTATCCGTTCTCTTCGGCAAATATCCGCATTTGTTCCGTCCGCCTTGTACAACCGAATCACATGCAGGATCGGGATTTGCCGGCTTCTGCAAGCATCTAGTATCCGTTTCATTTGCGGTAAAGCCTCAAACGTACCTTCAATCTCGGCAACAGCTCCCGGCAAACTAAAATCATTCTGAGTATCAATTGTAATGACCGCACATTGATCGAAATTCGGGTCTGTGTACTTACTCATCACGGATCACCTTTCAGAAGCAAGTTTATTTCCATTATTATACATGCTATATTCATGAAGCGAAAGACTCTTATCCTAAACGGCTGAGGTCAATCGTTTTCCCAGTAGACGATCAAATTGCTCTTAATATGTAAAAAATGTGCATTCCTATTCCGATTATAGAAGTAATAGACACTACAAATTCCCAGGATAGGAGTACGTTCATCATGCAAATTCAAAGCTCTACTCAACTCGACCTTAATCTATACAAAATTTCAAAGGATCGTGCGGATAAACCAGACTTAGCCGCAGACACGAACTCAGGGCTATACCCTAACACCGATACAGTGGAAATCAGTCCGGCCGCCAGACAGTTGCAATCCGAAATTGTGCATCAGGCAGCTGTATACTTCGGAACGGCTCAAATCAACGATTCGCTGAATCGCGTGCTCAGCGATCAATCGCCGGAAGTGAAGGAAGCGGTGTATGGCCTCATACAGTCCAACTTCATTACCAACGTAACCGATGAAGATGAACGCTCGGCGTTATTGGAGTCGGGGCTCAAGCAGGCTCAGCATATTGCAGATACCTATTTAAAAAATGAAAATGCAGCGGAGTTTATGAATACGATCCGTCAAATCGGGGACATCTCCAAAACGAGAACGATAGACCCTGAAACGAAACAAATTCGTTACGAAACGCCTTCGCAACGACCTGTAGGGGCTCCTATTGATTACATCAATTTGAATGAGTTGATGCAGAAATCTGACCCCAAAACATATGAAAAGCTGCAAGCTGCGTTAGCAAATGGAAGTGACTGGTTTGGAATCCTGCAAGCTTTCGCTAAAAAAATATCGGGCCGTTAGGGTTGTGTGCTATATTCCACCGCTGCCCATTGAACGCCACCCGTCTATGCCCATCCGGTTAATGATTTGTTCATTATCGGATTCCTGATAGGGATAGGCATCCATAACGGTGCTCGGCGGTTGAACTTGCTTGCTATAGTAGCTCCCGTCTTTAAACGTAACGAGCATGTAGGCCTCGCCCTTCAAGCTTTCCCCTGAATTTTTGTAAAAGAAGGAAACCACTTGGATTTTCTCAATTGAATTAAGATCAGGCAACGTAACCGAATCTCCAGCCTCCATAAACCAATTGTTTATGGAGGCTAAATCCTTTTGCTCGGAATAAACGCTGATTAATTCCGGCTGTGTCCTTGTCGTGCCGGTCCTGTATTGAGAGACATCAATGGAATTCAACTGGTCGTTATTATCCGGTGTGGAGGCAGGAGCAGCTGCAGAGCATCCTGTAAACATGACAAGAATAAGGAGCAAGAGCATTTTAGCGGATTTCATGATACTACCTCCAAAAGAAATATATAAACGATTAGACGGTGAAAATGATTAATGAGTTACACAGCGATGGTAATAATGTAAAACTCAACCTGCCTTTTCATCGATAAAAAGAAAACCGCAACGAATGAAGGAGAACGTCCATATCGGCGTTCTCCTTCATTCGTTGCGTATAAAATCTGCAGAGTAAGCGCAGGAAAATCAATGACCCAATACGAAATCATAAATGCCTTTAAACGTGCTGTACAGCGTGTTGCCGCTCAGTCTGACGTCCGTATGGACGCCCGCCTTTGCCAGCTCCTCCGTAAATACAGGTACGAACAGGCTGCCGCTCTTGGAGATTTGACCTCCAATTACGATACAATCGGAAGAAAACAACCGTAGTGAAGGGGCGAGAATGGCAGCCATCCTTCTGCCGAACGTCTCGAAGAGCTCCGCTGCATGCCGGTCTCCCGACAGCGCCATCATCGCGTATTCACGGACATCGAGCCCTTCCGGCCTGAGCGCCGTCTCCACAGCCAATTGCAGAACGCCCCGCTTGGAAATCCAATCGTCAGCGACCTTCCCTTGATACGGTACATTGTACAGCCAGCCTTGATCGGGAACGTCAGGGCCGCTCTTGATCAACTGGCCGTCTACTAGAAAACAGGAGCCAAGCCCCGTGCCAATTGTCAGGCAGGTGACTCTCTCGCATCCGCGAGCCTCACCATATCCCGCTTCTCCAAGCCCGAACAGCGCAGCATCATTCTCGAACTTGACGGCAAACGAAGAGGTGAGCCGGCCCGCCAGTTCCTCATGCGTTCGAACAGCTTCCAACAGCAGCTTCTCGACGGAAAGTCCGTACAACGACTCGAACTTACCCAGCCCTTGAATGAGGCTAATGCCGTGCTCATAATCGAAGGGTCCGGGAAAAGCCATCCCGAGCCCTCCGATCGGCAGCGGCTCCCCTCCTGCACGACGGACAATATCGGCGGCAACCTCCGCAAAATTCGCAATAATACGCTCAGCACTCAAGCTTGCGAGGGAGTCGTAATGCGAGATCGTCTCTTCGATGATCGAACCGCCCACAACCGCCGCCGCTTTAATCTGCGTTCCGCCGACATCGAAGGCGAGAATGAGATTGCGTTCCATCGGCTGCGCCCCCATCCCTTAAGCTCTTACGAATGCTTTGATAATGCCAACCGTCTTGCCCACGCTCGGCCCGCTAGGGCGAATCGTATAACCGCTCACCGATGCAGGAACAATGAACGTTTCGGCATATCGAACGACGAACGGTTCGAACGCGCCTGTCGGACTTTCTACGGTCGCTTCCTCGCCTTCGACCAGGTTCAGCATATGAACGCTGTCGTTCGACTCGTGCAATAGCGGCTCCGAGAACCAGTAGCGGCGGGTTTCAACGAACTGGAGTCTATGCAATCCAGTGACTTCTTCCTTCCAGCCTTCCCCTTCAGCCAACGTCTTCACGGGATTGACGCACTCCGTCGTTGTCCAATCGGTTGTCCGGCTCCAATTAATAACCTTGCTTCCGTGCTCCACATGGACCGGACGAGGTCTGCCGTCAAGACCGAGCCGGTCCCAGTCCCACAGCTTGAAGGTGAAAATATAAGGGGTCGCGCTAATCTCCAGTACCATGCAGCCCGTTGCAGAGCAATGAACCGTTCCGGCCGGAATGAGGAAATGGTCGTGCTTGTTCGCCGGATACACGTTCACGTATTGTTCGGCCGGGAATGTGAAGCCTCCGGCCTCCGCTTTACGCAAATCAGCCAGCATCGCTTCCGGCTCAATATTATCCTTCAGTCCGAGATATACCTCTGCACCCGGCTCGACATCAAGAATGTAATAGCTTTCGTCCTGCGTATACGTCATGCCGAAATGATCGCGGATGTACTCGGTCGTAGGGTGAACCTGCAGACTGAGGTTCTGCCCGCCAATTGTATCTAAGAAGTCGAAGCGGATCGGAAATTCCGCGCCAAATCGTGAATAGACGCGTTCTCCGAGCAGCTTGACCGATTCGAAGAAGACGAGATTGATAGCCGGAAGCTCTACCCGCACATCGCCATATTGGAAATAGAGGCTGTTCTCCTCCGGAACGCCGTCGAAGCCCCACGCATACGGATGCTCCCGTTCAGGCAAGTCAATGTTCGCTTCCAGCCACTTTCCGCCCCATACGCCAGGATCGAAATAAGGGACAAGCCGGAATGGGCCGCTTGCCGTCCGTGTAAAACCGGCGAACAGCGCCTGCCGCGTAAGCAGCTTCGGATCGTCTTTGGCGTTCGTGTCCAAATAGAAATCGATTCGGCCGAGCAGCGATTTTTTCAGCCTGTCGGCCATTCGCCATTCGAAGAAGAAGCCCCGCTTATAAAGCCGCAGAATGTCGGTTTCAACCCGGTTGGTCCGCCAGTTGCCAACCTCCTTCGACCGGTAGCGCTGCTGAATCTCCCAGCGGGCCAAATCCGCGTAGATGACGACGTCGCCCTCGGCAATCAGCGAAGCGCCGAAGCCGATTACGATCGCCGTGCCGTCTCCCGCTTCATCTAATTGACGCCGCAGCGCCGCGATGCGGTCCGAATCGTAAAATTCGCCGATTCTAAACGACGTCATATAACCAAACACCCGGTCGTCCGTCATGTAACGATCAACGATGCTGTCCACCTCTAACGGCTCCAGCGCCGCATCTTCCGAGCGGATCACTAGAGCTGGCTCCAGCGAGCCGGCCAAACCGGCAATGATTTCTTCCTGCCGGACGCCGGGGTAACATTCCACAACAACGATGGCTTTCCTCTTACCTGTCGCGGCAACCGCCGCTTGGATTGTCTCGCCGATTGCCTCATAGCCTGCCCAAGCCTCGTTGTCCATGTTCGGGATCGAAGTATAGGGGGATTTGTTGTACAGTTTGCTCATCGTTTCTCCAGCTCCCATCTTTTTTATGTCTCTTCCTGTTCATCTTCAAATACGACCAATAGATGCTTCATCGTTCTGGCACCCACCGTTAAAAATAATTCCGCTTGCTCCACAACGGCCAACCGATTCAGCCGTTCCTCCACAACGTTCGATTCATATGCCTCTGCGATCTTTCTGCCTGGAAAGCTCAATCGCGCCTCCGCTGCTTCATCCTTCACGCTGCAGAGCCGCACAAGGATACCACTGTTGCCTTCGGCCGGTTTCACATCGAAGATTTGCACGCCGTCGCCTTCGAATGCGATGAATTGTCCGCTTTCCTCTTGCTGACAGTCCACAACCGGCGTCGCATAAATTTGCGATACGGCTTGGGTGGAAGCCAGCGCGACAGCCGCCGGATCGAATGAACGGAAGGTCGACAGCTGATAGGTGAAGGAATGGAACCCCGGCTGATGCGCCCTGAAATTCGTCTCCCAGTAATTGTTCATCGGCCAGGCCAGCAATAAAGGATTCGGCGACCGGTCGATTGTCTTATGCTCTCTGCCGAAGTTGAAATCTCCGACCTGCACCAATGGCGCGTCTTGGCAAACCAAAGTAATGCCGTGCTCGCCGTCGAATACGGATACGCTTTTGTCTACCGTCACGAAATCCCTGCATACCCCAGGAAGCTGCTCTGCATCGAACTCCACCAGTTGTCCGGCCGTATCGTAGAAAGACCGCCAATTGCCTAAGTTCAGCGGGGTTGCGAAATACGTTCCTTCCGGCGTCGTCACATCTTGCTTCTTATAGGATACTTTGACCTCGATCTCTGGGCGGTAGCTGAACAACGTAAATCGCTGCTCCAAATCCTCCACTCCCGGCGCGTCCCATCGCATGATCAAGGTTGCATCGTTTGCTCCCCGCTCGACGCGGCAGCTCCGCAGCCGGGAGTACGACTGCCTGACCGCAGGCCATTCATGATTCCAACAGCTAATGCTGTTGTTGCCTTTCTCGACATCGCGCGGAAATATCGTTTGTCTCGTATTATGGGCGCGGGTCGTATCGATCGTTTCCTGCACGTATTGAAACAACGACCAAGGGCTGGCAGAATCAATGACTTCCCAATCGTTTTGCTTATCGTACAGACTTGTAATCTTGCCAAAGACAGGGTCGAATACAAGGCGATGGTAAGGAGACTCGAGCCTGCCGTCACTCACCTTGATATCGGCAACGAATCGATTCACGGCGCTAAACGGCTCGTGCAGCTTTTCGGTTTCGCCCGAGAAAGCCTCAATGTCCGCCGCCTCTTCCGCTTTACGCAGCTTATCGAACGGCAGCTTACGCCAGCTGAACGGCGGTAACTCAACAATTCCGTAGCTGTCGCCGCTAGATAGGCGCTCATTATTCATGAGCACTTGCCGCATGCGGTCGGCGCCTAAATGCCTTCCCGGCGTCCGAAAGCTCGCAGGAATCCGAAGATCGTGCAGCACCGGCGCAGAGGAGTAATTGACGAGCATCAATCCTTCAGGATCATCCGATTGGAGCGGATTGCCCGCCAGCTTCTCCAACTGGCTGCCCAGCAAATAACCAGTCAGGCTGTTGCCCTGATAAGCATAATGAGCCTTATGCGCCCACTGGATTTCGACGCCTAGGTGATCGGGGTCGGCAACGGAGTTGAACGTTCCCCATGTGTGCTCGTCGTATAAATGGATTTGCTCCCAAGCCTGCTTTTTCAGCAAAAGATACGATTGGTCTATCCCGCCTTGAAAAGCTTCCAGCAGTTGAACCGCCTTCATCCCCTGCTTCGTGCGGCGATTCAGCTTCGTTTCTTTCGCCGAGCTGCCCGAACCGAAGTTCCAGAAATCGGTCCAGTCCCCCGCGTACGTCGGCAGCTCCCGCTCATGCTCGCGAACCCGCGCCAGCAGCTGCTCCGGCGTTACGAACGAAATGACTTGTCCGCGAGACTCGCTGTTCCATTTCTGAATCAGATCGGCCAGATCCTGATCAGGCGGGTTATTGTCGTAAAGCGGCAAATTAGTCCCCGTCAGGTAGACGAAGTCGAACGGATAATCCGGGTTATCTTCGATCTTTTTTAAATATTGGGCAAGGCCTTCAGCCATCAAATCCGTATTCTTCGCATTGACGTTGCAAATTTGGCTGAACAGCGAATAATGTTCACCGTTAAAGGACAACAGCTTTCTCCGATCCGGCGTTTCCCAATGGAACGCGCTTGGCCTCGCAAACGGAATAGCCCCCATATGAATGTTGATGCCCATGATGAAAAACTCAACGCCCGCATCCAGCAGCATCTGGCTATAAGGCCACGGCTGGCCGTTCACATCGTGGTGAATGGCTGTTTTGATATCGATGCCGAACCGGCTGCGCAATTGCTGGGCCGGATAGAGCGTGTTAGCCATTTGCTCAGCTGATACAAGAGGAGTCATATGCAGATACGAGGCGGAAAGGCTTAGCTGACCGTTATGAAGGAAATGCTTGAACCGCTCAATCTGGCTTGGCTGCGCCGTCTCCAGCCATTGCAAGACCGGATAGCTGGCTTCGCACGTCCATCGGAACTGGTTGATTGCGTCGCGGTCTTCCGTTTTCGCACACAACTCTAAGGCTTGATCGATATAATTCTTTTGCATTTCCAATAGAACGGGCTGTGCGTGGGTATAGCCAACGTCCAAATGGCTGTGATGCAAAACGAGAACTTCTTTGATTTTGGACATAGACATAGGTGCTTTCTCTCCTTCAATCAGCCTTTTAACGAACCGGAAGTGATTCCTTCAACGAACTGCTTCTGCAAAGCCAAGTACAGGATGATGATAGGCAGGGAAGCCAAGAACATCATCGCGAACATTTGCCCCCAGTCCACCGAATATTGCCCGATGACACGGTAGATGCCTGCCGTAATGGTTGTCCCTTTGACAGGACCGATAATGATCAGTGGGTTCAAGAAGTCGTTCCAAACCCATAGCCCGATAAAAATAATGACGCTCGACGTACACGGCCCCAGCAGCGGAAAAATAATTTGCCAGAAGGTTCGCAAGTTGCTGGCTCCGTCAATCGAAGCCGCTTCGTCCAGCTCCCGCGGAATCGTCCGGATAAAGCCCGTATACATAAAGATGCCGAACGGAATGTAGTAGCCCATATAAAAGATAATGAGTCCCGCCTTCGTGCTCATCAGGTGAAGCGCTACCAAAACTTTCACGACCGGGATCAGGATGATCGTCGTCGGCACCATTAACCCGAATAGGAAGAAGACCAGCAGCAATCTCGTCTTTTTGCTGTCGTTGCGTACGATATAATAGGCGACCATCGACGAGGACAGGATCACAACAATAAGACTGATACCGGTAATAACGATGCTGTTCCACATACTCGTATAAATGAGATGATCGGGCCTTGTCAGAACCGCCATCAAGTTATCGAAAGTGAATTGGAACGGAAGGCTGAGCGGATTCGCAATGATGGTATCGGTTGGTTTGAAAATATTGACGAGCACCAAATATAAAGGAAGAAAGAAAAGTACGGTAATGGCCAAAGTCAGCAGAACGTGGGCTTTTGCGGATAGTTTGGATGTCATCTTAATGCTCCACCTCTCTGCCCTTCAAGAATGTAACCGTGAAAATGGAGATCACGCCGATCAGCAGGAATAAAACGATAGCCATGCTGGAAGCGTAGCCCATCTGATTTTGCACAAACCCGGTGTTAATAATTTTCAAGGAGATCGTTTCCGTAGTCGTACCCGGTCCCCCGTTCGTTAGAACAACAACGTGATCGTACACTTTGAAGCTGGAAATCAGCAGCATAACCGTGTTGATCGTGATGCCCGGAGCAAGCAGCGGCAGCGTAATATGACGGAAGCTTTGCAGACGGCTAGCGCCATCGATTTTGCCCGCTTCATAGAGGTCGCTCGGAATGCTCTGCAGCGTCGCCAAAAATACGACCGTGCAAAAGCCCATCGACTGCCATACAATAACGGCGATAATGGAGTAAAGGACAATCTGCGTGTCAGAAAGCCAGCTCGCTCCACTTATACCGACTATCTTCAATAGCTGATTAAGCACGCCCTCATCGGTTAAAATAATCGACCAGATAAAGCCGACGATGACAGGGCTCAAAATTTGCGGCGTAAAAAACACCGTTCGCGAAAGTTTATAAATCCAGCCTTTGAAATTAACCAAAAGCGCCGAAAGCACACCTAAAATATTCGAAGCGATGGTGACGATAAACGCGATCATACAGGTCACGAACAGGGAATGTCCAAAGTCGCGATCCTTCAGCAAATCGATATAATTGCTAAAACCTACCCCCGAAAATTCGGGATAAAGCGGATTATAATTCGTAAAGCTGTAAAAGAGGCAAAGGATGATGGGCAAAATAACGAAAACGATGTAGATGAACAGTCCGTGAGATACAAAGAGCATAAAATTTCCGGTTTTGCTTTTCAAATTCCTTCACTCCTTTCCGATTCTATAAGAGCCGGGAGAAGAGAAGATTTCCTCGCTTCTCCCGGCTCACGAATCATCGTTTAGAAATCCATTATTTAACCATCCGCTTGGCGATATCGTCCCACTTTTGATCCAATAGAGACAATTCGGAGTCGACCGATTTGCCCATAATGATGTTTTGTGCGGATTTGTTGATTTCGTCCGTCATGCCGGCAATCATCGCTGCATCTCCGCTCTCCCAAGTAAATACATTCACTTTCTTGCCTTGGTTCGTAATATCGAGCACTTTCTGGAACAACGGCGAGAAGGTGAATTCGAGATCTTGGCCTTCCAGCGGGATCAAGGCGTCAGACTTCACGACTTCGAGAATGGTAGCCGAGTCGATAACAAATTCAGACGCGAACAGCTGCGCCGCTTCCGGATACTTGGTCGTTGCGCTAACGGAAGCAGGTCCGTCTACGAGATAAGGAATGATAACCGATCCATCATCCGTTGGTACAGGGAATACGCCGATCTCGATGTCTGTCTGCGCGTCAGCCGCTGCTATGAACCAGGAGCCCATCGGGTACATGGCGCCTTTTCCTTTCAAGAACGCATCCTGCAATTGCGAATAGCCAATGCTCAGTCCGTCGGAGTTAAACGACTTGGAATCGTGCAGCTCCTTCCATTTCAAGACAGCGTCTTTAAACAGCGGGTCGGAAAATTTCACTTCGCCGTTCTTGCGTTTGTTTACCCAATCCGGTTCTACACTGTAAACGTCCGTACTAATAATTGCGTCCAGCATCATCGTCGTTGTCCAAGGATCTTTAGCTCCGCCGTGCAGCAAAGGCGTTTTTCCAGCCGCTTTCAGCTTCTCAACGACATCCAGGAACTCAGCCCATGTTTTTGGCTCGGCCGTGATGCCGGCTTCTTCAAACATTTTTTTGTTGTAGTAAATGTAAGGGATCGTTTGTCCGCCCCATGGAAGCTTGTACACCTTGCCGTCGATGGCCAGGCTTCTTGAGCCCGGTACTTTATCCAAGTACTGTTCGTCGAAAGCAAGCAAGGAATTGGATGCCAGGAAGTCCGAGACATTCACCGACATTAATACATCTGGAAATTGACCCGTTGCGAGCAATTGCTTCGCGTATTTAGTACGGTCAATGTCGGGCGATACGATTTTATTGATTTTGATATTTGGGTGCTTATCCGTGAATCGCTTGATCGCCGCATCCCAGTATTGCGCAGTTAAGTTCGGCGTCTCGAATACCAGCACGTTCAGTTCTGCTGGCGCCTCTTCTGGCGATCCGTTTGCGGCATTCGTTGCTGCCGGCGGTACATCGTTTTTTTGCGCTGCTTTGCCGCATCCGACAACAGCAAGTAAAAGCATAAGCGTCAGTCCTAATACCACGACTTTCTTCATATTCAATGCCCCCATTTGATTGAATTGAACTTATGTCTAAATTATAGCAAGCGCTCATTTGCGCTTTATAGTGTACGAATTAATGCTTAGCTCTAAATAATAGTGCAAATTTGGGGATTCAATCGAGGGTTACGCTGCGTGTCAGAGGGTTCTTCCGATCGCCATTAAAGCCCGATTCCTACCTCAAACATTAATAAAATGAAGGAATCGGGCTTTAAAAGCGACCACTGCCGTTTCTCCAGAACCCCTCTGACCCTCCGCTTTTCTCTCTTTCATCCCTGGCGGTAAATGAAAAAGAAGATCGCCGATTCCCCTGCTCGGTAGGCAGGGAGCGATTGGCGATCTTCCTTTTTCAAATTTAGATACCCTTTTTAAAATTCAATGGCGATTTGCCGGTCAAGCGCTTGAACTGCATGTAAAAATAGTTGGGCTCCGTATAGCCGACCTTCTCGGCAATTTCCTTCGTGTTGTGTTCGGAGAACAATAAGAGATGCTTGGCGTTGTTGATTCTGACTTGGTGCAAATATTCATTAAACGGCTGTCCTAATTCGATCTTAAGCCGTTTGCCCAGATAAGGCGCGGAAATATGAAACTGCTGCGACAGCTGCTGCAAGCTCAATCCTTCCATGTAGTAGGTGTCGATGTACTTGATGACCTTCTCCACCAGATTCGTATTCCGGTTCGTCTTCAGCTTCTGCAGCAATTGCAGCATCGTTTGCGATAAGGCTTGAAACTGCTCGAACAGCTTTTCCTTCGTATCGGCAAAGAACAAAGCTTCCACGAAACTTGGAAAGCTATTATTATGCTCAGAAATTTCGATTTCCTGCTGCCGAAGCTTGCTCATGCACAATAAAACAAAGTCGATAAACACCGCTCGGAGCAGATGCAGCTCTGGAACGCGAATATCTTGCAGCCGAGCTCCTACGGCGTTCAATTGCAGCCCGACCGACTCGTAGTCCTGCTTTTCCAGCTGCTCATACAGCTGATATAAGCCGATTTCCTTGGCAACTGCTTCCCGCTTCGTCCCCGGATCCTTCATCGTATAATCGATCACCGTAGACGTATCGACGAAGTAACGGTAGTCATTCAACTCTAAAGCGCTTTCATAGGAATGATGAATCTCCCGCCAAAAGGTGCAAGGCCTGCCTATAAAAGCGACCACCTGAATCTTCAGCACGCGGGCAACCAGCTCGGAAATTTTGTTCATCGTTTCGCCGATTCGACCCTCGCTGCCCGAAGAGACAGCAGCAAACAAAAGAACGGTTTGGCCGTTCTGGTTGCCGAAGGCGTATACCTTCTCTTCCTTGCCGATAGCCTCCTGCACGACGTTGCGAATGGCGAATTCGCATAGCTGCCTTTCCTCTAGCAGCGAAACCGGATTCTGTCTTGTAATGGTGTCCAGGACAACAACTTGAAACCCTCCGGTATGAAGGTCGATGTTCAGCATCTCGCATTTCTCGCTTACATCTCGAATCGAATAGTTGTTCATCACGATTTGATTCAAAATATTGTTTTTGATCAGCTGCGTCCCTTCGAACAATTCCCGGGATTTGCGGTACTCCACCATCAGGCTTTCCTGAATCTGCCCGAGCGCGCCTTCCATCTCTTCCTTATTGATCGGCTTCAGCAAGTAATTGTCGATGCCCATCATCATCGCATCGCGCAAGTAATGAAATTCATCATATCCGCTGATGATCAGCACCCTTGCCCGGTAATCGTCGTCTCTTATTTTTCGCAGCAATTCGAGCCCGGTGCAGACGTCCATTTGAATATCGGTAATGACGAGGTCGATTTGTGGATGCGCTTGAAGATACGCCCATGCGTCTTCCCCGTCTTCGAACAACCCGACGACTTCAAAGCCCAGACTGTCCCAATCAATCATGGCCTGCAGCCCTTCGCGAATAATCGGTTCGTCATCTACAATGATGGCTTTTCTCATGAAGGTAATCATAGACTCACCTCTCGAGTTTCGGAAATTGAATCGTGACTGCTGTCCCTTCACCTGCTCGGCTTTCCACATCCAATCCGTATGCTTCGCCGAAGATGAGCTGCAGTCTCGAATGAACATTCATCAATCCAACAGAAGGCGAATCGCTTGAGTGAGTCAGAGGCATGCGAAGATTAGCCTTGATCTGATACAGCGTTTCCGGCACGATCCCCTTGCCGTTGTCCTTCACCGTTAACTGAATGCGTTCTTGAACGTCTTCCACTACAATTTGAATCGCAATTTCTTTTCCTTTGTTCATTGCATGCTTAAAGATGTTCTCAACAATCGGTTGAACCGTGAACTTGGCAATGCGATGATTTTGCAGCTCAAGCGGAAAATCGATCTTGAATTGCAATTTCGGATAACGAAATTGTTGGAGCTTTAAATAGTATTCCACGTAATAGAGCTCCTCGTAAAGCGTGACAAGCGTTTCCTTGTTCCGAATATTCCATCTGAAAATTTCGCTAAGCCGGTAAATCGTATCCGATAATTGCATATTGTTTTCTTTGATCGCCTGCATACGCAATATCTCCAGCATATTGGATAAAAAATGCGGATTCACTTGCGACTGCAGCATCTGCAGCTCGGCGTCCTTCGATTTCAGCTCCAGCACATATTCCTTCTGAATGAACTCCGACAGCTTCTGAATAAGCGAGTTGTAGGTTTCCTCCAGTACGGTAAACTCATCGTTTTTCTGTATCGGGATGGGCTGCACAAATTCCCCTGGCGTATATTTCCGCATATTGCGGGTGAGTGTAATTACTCTTTTAGATAGTCCTCTGGAAATATAAAAAGCGATGGCAACATTGAGGACAATCATCGCCGCGAGCGTCAGCCATTGATTCTTTTTCATGGCGATGATGTTTTCATTCAATTGATTTTTAGAGACGAGCAGCGTAAAAACCATATCATCAGCGGAATTTTGAACCTGTGAGACGAAAAAATGGCGTGTATCGCTTTTCGCCGCCTCAATGTCGACAGAGCTGTCCGGGATGCTGATGGAGTTGCCGGACATCGATACCGTTCCGTTTCCGTTTTTTAATTCGAAGATCGAATCGGCGCGGAGATGATCCCCTTCTTTTTGCAAAAATGCCGTGCTCACGCTCACGACCAACGTGCCGGCCTGCTGCTCCACATCGTATGATTTCGGATCGTTCACTTTAAGAACGAAGGTCAAATAATTGTTCTTCGTGCCCTCTTCCAAGCCCGGGGCCTCCAACGGGAATATGCGGACGAATTCCTCCGGCTTGAAGGTAATCATCGATTCGAAATTCGGCAGCGTGCTTGGGTCGAAATAACGGATAAACGCAAACTTCTCCTCATCGCGTTCCCGAATAAATAATATCGAGTGTATATTCTCATCAGTATAGGCCATCGATTGCAAAAACTGCTGAATTTCAGCCTTCAACCTTAAGTCCACGCCCATCGCCGTACCTTCATACTGATTAATTTTCTCTAGCACCGATTCGCTCTGATTGGTCTCGAAAAAGAGCGAGAATACGTTCGAGCGAGTTTGCTTCAACTTGGCATTGTATCCATCTTTCAGGTCAAGCATATCCTTGCGGGCAATTTCATATTCCCGATCCTGAATAAAATGCGTAACCCGAGCGATATTGAATTGTCCAAAAATCAAAATAATAAAGGTTTGTATAAGGATCACAGCTATAAAGATTTTGACGAATAGGGAGTTTTTGAAATACGAATTCAGTCTCGCCAAATGCTCTCCATCTCCTGACCGCGATCTGTATTAGGCTAAAAACGGCAGTCCATTACAATTATACCGTGTATAGGTTTTGGCAAAAACCCTATCAGATTAACGCTCGACTCTAAAAATTAATCCTATTTTCAATGCCAGCGCTACGCCTGTTTCAAGTCGCCGTTATCGCTCAATTGGCTTTCTCGATACTGCTTTGGCGTTAACCCGGTCATCTTCTTAAAAGCGGCGAAAAAGTGGCTTTTCGTCAGGAAGCCCGAGCGCTCCATAATTTCGTACATCGTCAGGTCGGTGGATGCCAGCAGCTTTTTCACAAGCGTTATCTTCTCGTTCAAAATATAATCGGACATAGTCATGCCGGTCACTTCCCGGTGAACTTGCCGCAAGTAGCTGATCGAGAAGGAAAGATGCTCGGCGACGCGTTCCACGCTTAACTGCGGGTCTTGAAGATGCATGTGGACATATTCATGAATTTCATGAACGACCTTCTCCTGCCGCGTCTTCGCTTTCGGAATCGTTATTTCCGCGATAATTTTCCGAATAACATCCTCCAGCCAGCCTTGCAGCTGAGCCAGCGTGCTGAATCGGTCGAGCACCTTATGAATCCCGTTAAACTCCTTAATCGCGTCCCGCTTATTGAAGGCCTTCGTCAATTCGTAGATGAGATGAATAATGTTCAGCTTGCAATCCTCATAAGAGCATCCCGCGAGCACCTTCATCTGCTGCCGAAGCTTATCGATAGCCTGCTCCGCCTGACCGTTCTGAATTAATTGAATCAATTCCTGCGAGGACAGCTCCGTCGCGGGCAGCGACTGTACGAATTCCTCATATTCATTTTCCATAAAAATATGGTTTTCCCCGCTCAGGAACTTCAGCATCGTCAGCTCATAAATGTGTTGATAAAGAATGCGCAAGTCATTTTGCGAGGAGTTTGCGTTGCTGACGGCAATAGAAACTTCGATTTTGATATTGGCAGAGATATACTCTCGGATATTGTCCAGCAGCGGCAGTAATGCGCCGATATCTTGTTCCTCGGAGCCTATCAGCAGCACCAGATGGTCGGAGCCAAGATCCAAGCTTTCTGCGGCGATCCCCCGTTGATGCAGCACTTCTTCCGAAATGTTGCGAATCGCATATTTCAGCAGCTTGCGCGAATTAAAGTCGTATTGATCGCAAAAGGCTAAGTAGGAATCGATGCGAATGACAGATAAATAGAGATAGCTCTCTTTCAGCAGTCTTGTTTCCTGAGACAGATAGTGACGGCTTTTCTGATTGAGATTGCCTTGGAAAATCCACTGGCTCAAATGCTCGGAACGAACCAATTCCCGATGATCCCGGACGGAGGAGTTCAACTGCTCGACATTGGCGAAAATCGCTTCAAGCCCGCGGTCGATCAGCTTCATCTCGCTGCTGGCCAGAATCGAAGTAATCCGGCGATTGTTGTCATTCAAGTCCGTATCGTATCTCTCCCTAATTTTCTCGGCTAATTGTGAGAAGGAGCCCAAGGAACGTCTAGAGCTGACAAAAAACAGAATCGCAATCAAGCCTAGCGATATGAACGAGAAGATAAGCAGCTTTTCTTTAAAGTCTTGGATGCGCTGCGTGATATAGCCGTAATTGTTGGCATAATAAACGTTCCATTCATACATATCGGATACAGTCCGATTGATATAGTAGCGATCCCCTTGAAACTTCATTTCGATTTTATTGTCCCGGTTCGAGCGGAAGCGCTGATCGATAGCGGCATCGAGCTCTATGGATGCGCTTCCAAAAATCCGTTGACCATCCGTGTTAAAGACGCTAATATCAGTAGATTGCTCGCGGATCGGGCCAAACAAGTAATTCGTCACCTTCGGCTTGTCGATAAGCAGCACCAGATGGCCGTAATCCTTTTTATTCGGCGACGCAGGCACAATCATCGCTAAATACTCGGTATCGTCCACAATATGATTAAAAAATGAGAGGTACATCTCATCATTCAACATCACTTTATCGAGAATCGGCTGGTCCTCGAAATCGTCGAACGAGCTTCTTCCTAGTTGCGAATCGATAACCGAATGCGTAAGCGAGTTAATGATGTACGTTCTTGAGATGAAGGGCTCGTTATACATAAAGTTGTTTTGCGTTTTCATAGCTGCCACGGCCAGCAGCTCGTCGCTTCGATCTCCCAGAAGCCAGTTCTGTATATTTTGATCCTCATACATACTAATGGCGTAGCCTTTCAGCTTCTCTAGCACATATTCCATGTTATCTCGTATATCTGTTACTTTATTATGCGCATTGCGATCCATTTCCTCGACCGCGTATCGCGAGAATTGCGTCGTAATGAGGAAGATGAATGGCAGAAACACGAGGATAAAGATAGCCAAGAACAGCATAAAGATTCGAAAATAGACGCGCTGAAAAGCGGCAAGCTGCATGTGTATCCCCCTGAGGTTTCATAGTTTTCCTTCTTGGTGCTGAAAACCGGACTTTTTGAACTCGCACTATTATAGCAAACCCCTATGTTCAAAATCGATCTTCATTTTAACACTAGGGTGTTCATTCTGACTTTTTTTCGGCGTAAAACGGCGTAAAACCGCGGTCTACCGTCAATTTAACGACTTCCGTACGGTTATCAGGACTTTCTCGCGGATTGGCCCGGGTGTTATTCTCGGCTAAGAAAAGGAGGAAACCTGATGGGCTTCATAAGAGAACTGTACAAGCATCGTTTCATTTATTCGTTAGCTATACCCGGACTGCTCATTCTTGGCATATTTTCTTATTTGCCGCTTGCGGGCCACTTGCTTGCCTTCAAAAAGTTTGAACTGGCCGAAGGCATCTGGGGCAGCCCATGGGCGGGATTCGAGAACTTCCGCTTCTTCTTCGGCAATCCCGATTGGATGCAGATTACATGGAATACGGTCTATTTGAACAGCCTCTTCCTCATCGCTGAGATTGGAATCGCGACCGTGCTCGCGCTCTTTTTGAACGAGGTCCGGCATGCGATATTCAAACGGCTGCTGCAATCCTTTGTTTTTTTACCCTACTTCATCTCCTGGCTCGTCGTATCGTTAATGATATTCGGGATGCTCAGCAATACGGACGGTATCGTCAACCACATGCTAGCGAGGTTCGGAATGCAAGAGGTGGATTGGTACCAGACGCCGTGGGTATGGCCGATTATTTTAACTTTCGTAAGAGCTTGGAAAAATGCCGGCTATTTGTCGATTATATTACTCGCGGCAATTACGGGCATTTCGGGCGAGTATTACGAAAGTGCAAAGATTGACGGCGCAACACGCTTGCAGCAAATTACGAAGATTACCCTTCCTTTGCTGCGGCCGACTATTATCGTGCTGACGCTGCTCGGCATCGGACGCATTTTCTACGGCGACTTCGGCATGATCTACGCCATTATTCAAGATAACGGCGTGCTGCTCTCCGCTACTGATGTCATCGATACGTATTCTTATCGGGCATTACGGCAATTGGGAGACTTCAGCATGTCGTCAGCGATTATCCTTTATCAATCCCTGATGGGGCTTGTCACCATACTCGTGTTCAACACGATCGTACGGAAAATCGATAAAGATTCAAGATTGTTCTGATTCGGATTACAGAAGAGGGAGAGAACATGGAGAAGACCGTTAATCTTGCTTCCAGCATCAAAGTGAGAAACGAAAAATCGTTTCTCGAATCTTTCGTAAGCTTTCTCATTTATACGGTGCTCATCTTATTCGCAATCGCCTGTGTACTGCCATTCTGGATTGTCTTCATCAATTCGTTTGCCACGGAGAGCTCGCTTATTCAGAACGGCTTTCAGTTCTGGCCAAGTGATTTCGGCATGGAAGCTTATCAGTTTCTGCTTCGGGGCAATCAGGTTTTCAGCAGCTATGGCATAACGGTCATTGTAACCGCTGCCGGAACGACAGCCGCGCTTTGGATTACGGCAACATTCGCTTATGTGCTCGCCCATCCGAAGATTAAATATAACAATTTGCTGTCCATGATGACCTATATTCCGATGGTTTTCGGTACCGGATTGGTCGGCTTTTACTTGCTGATCGTGAACTGGCTCCATCTGAAGGATACGATTTGGGCGCTCATGTTGCCTTATCTCGTAAATCCGTTTCTCGCTTTTATATTTGTCTCTTTTTACCGCTCGCTTCCTTTTGAAATCAACGAGTCGGCGACCGTAGACGGCGCGAACGAGTGGCGTATTTTCTTCCAAATCGTTCGGCCGATTATTACCCCGGTCATGGTGACCGTCGCTCTGTTCTATGCTTTGCAATTCTGGAATGACTGGTGGCTAGGGCTGCTGTTCATTGATAACTCGGATTTATATCCGCTGCAAATTTTGCTCAGGCAGCTTCTCGGCTCAGCCGATGCGTTGCGGCTTACGGCCTCCTACGGAATTTCGCCGCCGTCTACCGGACTTAAGCTTGCGATGGTTATCGTAACCATCGGCCCGATCATCTTCGCTTATCCGTTTATCCAGAAGTACTTCGTGAAAGGCTTGACGCTTGGCGCCGTAAAAGGCTGATGAAGGTTTTTTATCGGCAATAGCCGATAGAAATAAAAAAAAGCAGACAAATTTATGGGAGGTCATCATCCACATGAAAAAGAAGAGGCTTACCTTGCTCATGCTTGCCGCTCTCTGTCTAGCCCTTGTGCTGAACGGGTGCAGTCAAGCGAAGGCTCCGGCCGAAACAGACAAGCCGGCACCGGCGAACAACGCTGGCGATTCCGATTCGAAGGATATCGGCAGCGACCCGGTTACTTTGAAAATCGTCGTTCCGGGAACCAAAGGCGGGAACTACGATTCCATTAAAGAAGCAGTCGAGAAAAAGCTGGCAGCAGACGGCCAAAATACGAAAATCAATTTCGTTTACGTCGACTGGTCGGACTTGGATCAGAAAACAAAAGTCATGCTGTCTTCCGGTGAAAATATCGATCTGATCTTCGACGCTCCTTGGCTGCATATGAACCAAATGATTGCAGCGGGGTATTACGAGGAGCTTGGCGATCTGCTGGACAAGTTTGGATCTAACGTCGTGAAGAACCGCTCCCAGCAAATGTGGGACGCCAACAAGTTTAACGATAAAATTATGGGCATTCCATTAGGAATTACCCTCACGCAAGGCCGTTCCATCAACATCCGCAAAGATTTGCGCGAGGAGCTCGGTTTGCCTCCAATCGCAAATTGGGATGATTTTGTAAAGTACTTGTATGCAGTTAAAGAGAAGTATCCGAGCATTACGCCGTTCTGGCCTGGCTCCAGCGACATTACGTATTCGACGGTGAACTGGCAGGTTCGGGACAACTCCGAGCTTCAAATGCGTCCAACTGGGGTAACCGGCGCCGACCTCGTTCTCCACTTCAAAGGCAACGACGGCAAGGTGCATAACTTGTTTGATGAGATGGAACCGAAAGTATGGGACATGATCAAACAAGCTAACCAAATGTATGCCGATAAAGTCATCAATCAGGACGCGATGGCGACCAAAATTGACAGCAAAGGCGCTCTTCAGCAAGGCAAGGCGGCTGCAGCCCCAATCATGCTCTTCGGACCGTCTTGGACAAAAGAGCAAATGAAGCAGGCGGGAGATAACGCCGAGCTTGAGGCCGTCCGTTTGTTCGACTTCACGAGAGGGGCGAATATCTCCAACTTTGCGCAAGACAATTTCGTTGCTATTCCGAAGGCCAGCAAAAATAAAGAACGCGCTATGATGTTCCTCGACTGGGCTAACGCTAATGAAGAAAACTACATGCTGGTCGAGCACGGTATCGAGGGTACGGACTGGAAGAAGGTCGGCGACAAGAAGTTCCAACAGCTGGTGCCTGGACAGGACGTGAACGGCGGCGGCCTTGCTTCCTTCAGCTTGATCTGGAATCCGGTCTTGGAGAAAACGATCGACACCGAAGACGACGACACCATGAATGCGAACAGCTTTATTAAAGAGGCCGACAACTTCACGAAGGATATTCTGACGGGCTTCACCTTCGATTCCGCACCGGTGAAAAATGAAATTGCCCAATACGGCACGATTCAGGCCAAATATTATGCCGGCATTTTCAACGGCGTGCTCAACCCGGATAAATACTGGGAGATTTATAAAAAAGAAGGCTCAGCGCCTCTGAAAAAAATTCAAACCGAGCTTCAAAACCAAATCGATGCATTCCTTGCATCGAAGTAAATCATAGGAAAACCGGGGATGCATTCGCAGGCAGTATGCATGCATTCCCGTTTCCCATACAAAAATGATTAAGGGAGGAAATTTATGATGAAGCAGCAGTTGAAAAAAGCCGTCTCCATTGGCTTGCTGTCCGCAATGACTCTCATACTAGGAGCGGTTGCGCCAGCCCCGGGGCAAAGCGTAAACGCAGCGGGCACGACGTATCAGTATCAGGTAACCCCGGCCCCTGAATGGGATTATGTATTTAATAAAACGAATCACGGGGGAGACGGTTTCCAATGGGTTCCTTTCGGTATTCAAAACCGTCAAGGCCAAGGAACTGTGTCGACGAAATCGGCGATTTTGTTTAACGATTCCTATATGAACGGCAGTTTTATTTACGGAAGCTCTCTAGGACAATACACGGGCCATACCGCCAACAGCAATGAAATCGACTGGATCTGGGGGACAGACGGTCAAAAGCAAGATTTTAGCCCAATGTGGGGAATTGAAAAAGGGGAGAGCGGCTACTCGGGCACGGTCGCCTGGAACCTTGTCAGCGGCTACGGCATGAGCGGAATTCGGAATACGACGGACACGCATGATACGGACTACCGGAAAATGTGGGTTTCCGATCATAATCCGACAGTCAGCGAAAGCTACCTTATTTTCGATGCGTACGCGACCAAAAACTTGGGCCAAATGTACATTTGGAATTTCAATGAAACTGACAATACAACCAAGGGCTTGAAGAACATTAAGGTCTTCACGTCCACAGACGGCGTATCCTATACGGAATTCACAGGCAGCGGTTATCCGTATCAAATTCCGCAAGCAAGCGGAACAGCGCCTGGGTCCTACAACAAGATGATTGATTTGAATGCCACTGCGGCCCGCTATGTGAAAATTACGTATAATCCCGTCTCCAACGACGGCAACTGGGGCTTCTCCGATATGTACGGCCTTAGCGCGGTTCGGATTTACGACAGCTTAGGCAATAAACTCGTTTTATCGGCTAAGGCAGGGTCAACTGCTACGAGAGTGGCATACCCGAACAATCAAAGCTGGAATTTGTCGTCGATTTCGCTCGGCAACTATGTCTATTTCATTCTTCATGGCGCTGACGGCTGCTGTACGCCTTACAAAGCTAATACGACTCAGCTTATGAGATATACGATCGTCAATGGCGAAATCGATTTGAACTCGCTCAAAGCAATTGACGGCTTGCCTTTAGCCTACTATCCGGACATTCCAAGCGGATTCTCGCCTAATGCCGACGACGCAAGAATGGGCAATCAGTATCGGGTTAAACAGTTTGAGAACTTAAGCTATTGGGAAGATGACGACGGCTACGTCTATGCTCTTGGCGCCGATGAGACATTCACTTATGGCTCTTGGAACGAGTATTCCAAATTGCTGCTTTCAAGGGTTCCTAAGAACAGCTTTGAAGATTTTAACGCAAGGGAATATTGGAACGGAACAGCTTGGACGCCATTATATGAAACCGCTTCCAATTTAAAGGATATTTACGGCAATGATGTGGGACCTGTCGGCAATATGCCTACATTATTTAAAGCGCAAGGCGGCCAGTTAGATGGCAAATATGTTCTCGTCTATATGGAAGGCGTGGATGGGGATTCCTTCTTCCGAGTAGCCGATCACCCTTCTGGACCATGGAGCGATAAGCATCTTTTATACGCTCGTAATGGAAACGAGCATCTGTATAACACCGGAGCCGTTCCGTTTATTTCGAATAACGGAGAGTTTTACTTCTATGTGATCAAGGATGAAAGCTCGATGAAGTTCTTCAAGTATTCCGAGGTTTTGAACGGTCAAAGTGCGAACTTGGCGTTAAACAAAACGGCTAGGGCGGATAGTACATGTGTGCCTTCTGAAACCGCAGCTCAAGCCGTAGACGGCAGCGTCAATAATAACAGCAAATGGTGCTCCAAATCCAACGACCGTTGGTTGGAGGTTGACCTAGGCTCCGCTCAGCAAGTGAACCGGTTTGTGATCAAGCATGCATCGGAAGGCGGAGAGAGCGGCGCTTATAATACGAAAGCGTACCAAATCCAAGTCAGCAATGACGGGTCCAATTGGGTAACGGTGGTCAACGTAAACAACAATACGTACGGCTCTACAGTAAATAGCATATCCAGCGTATCGGCACGATACGTCAGATTGAATGTTACGACGCCTACGCAAAACGCAGATCCAGCTGCAAGGATCTATGAGTTCGAGGTTTACGGGCCGTAAAGACGGTGGCAATAGGGGATAGTAAAGATGAATGATCTGCGGCAGAACGGTCCACCGCACACTGGGTTACAGCATTTAAAGCATCAATAACAAAGAGGGGCGGCTTCGTGCCGCCCCTCTTTCTTTCGCTACCTGACAACCGTCGCTGGCCTAAAATTGATTCGGAAACTGCTTGACGATACCTTCTGTCAGGATATCGGCAAAATGGATCATATGGACCTCATTTTTGTCCGTTGTATCAATACTCGCTTGCCAGTCCCCCTTGAGACGAGCAAGAACGATATCCGTTATGTACTGAAGGTGCGCATACAACATGTCCTGCAGCTCTTTAAACGACCAGTTCGGATTCGCATCGCTTAAAAACTTGGCGATCTCATCAGCGTTTTTATGCCAATCCGCCTCGAACTTTTTCACATCCGCCTGATTGTTTGTTTTGGCGGCCTCAATAATTTTCCCTGCGAGCACAATATGTTCTTTCAATAGCTCGGCCAGCTTATTGCCAGCCGCTTCCCCATAATAGGGCTTAATCGCATTGCCGATGTCCTGTTGGTTTTGCAGAAGGCGATTCAATACATACTTCTGATCCTGGCTATCCGATAACGCACTGACAATGTAATTTCTCGTCCAGATCGTGTGGTCGATCCAAGCCTTCTCCAATTCGCTTTTCAACTGCACCACTTTCGGACTTACACAAACCGGACCGCCATTCTCCATCACCTTTGCTTGCATCGACGCTTCTGCCGGATTCACATTAGAAACAACCGCAACAGTTACTAGCAACGCCAACAGCCACTTGTGCTTCATATTCATCAACCCCTCTGTTTGCTTGGAATAAAATAGGCGGTCTTATTATGTTTGATTTATCCGATTTTATACAGAGGGGGTTGATGCGATATTTTAACCTTTAGCTGCTTTTCAGATGTTATCTGGATGAACGCCATTTGGTTCATAGTCATTCATGCGAAGAAGGATATACTCCACTTCCTCAAGTGGCATTTGCATTTGTTGGCTGACCTCATAAAGTCCCACATTTTGCATAAGAAGTTCTCTAGCTTTATTCATCTTGCCGTTCAGCCAATTATTTTCCACCATCCAGCTTTTTAAATCGGCTAGAAATTGATCCTGTGCTTTCTGATCTGCATGTTTTTTATATTTTGCAATAGACTCCGTCATATAATTGTAGAGGTAAGTACCCAAGGCTTCGCGTTGTTCATTTTTAGACATTCGTAGATACTGCTCATGGAGAATGCTGATGTCTAAATCGAGAACATGATCCCGATTATCGAAGCGTCTGAATGTTTTGCGACCGTAGCTTTCGGGCAACACCCGGAATACGACACTAATGTCGTACGGATACGACCATTCTTCGGCTAGTTGCTCTAACGGCAGCAGCTCGTCTCTCAACTGGCCGACACATGTACCATGGGTGTCTAACAAAAAAGTTAGATTCATTAATGCCTCCTTACACTGCACATCCAAAGAGCTTCAGACTACGTATTGTTAATTTGAAATTCATACCTCTCAAATTGGTTGCTGAGATACTCTTCGTACGGTACCCACTCGAAATCGCTCCAGATCGTCAGGTTTGTCAGTTCCGATAGTTTATTTACAGCTTGCTCCGGGCTTGTAAGGCTGATGAAGCCGTTAAGCTTATCCTTATTCTGGATATCCAGTGTTTGGTGCAAATAGTCCTCATTCTGACATTCTTCTTGGAATCCGTAATCATCCCTCGTCCACGGCTCGCAGAAGGTTTTCTCCGCTTGAATGTCTCCATGCTGAAACAGCGACAATTCAAAAATCTCCTCATTCATGTAACCGCCGGTCATTACCGGTTCCTCGGTGAGCAGGGACAGCGCTTTTCCGAACCTCTTCACCGTACCCCATACAAAATAACTGTGGAGCACACTGATCCAATTCTCATTGCTTTTGCTAATGTACATGACTACTTTGGTCTCATGGTCCGCGTTTCCCGACTCCGTAACATCCGTATCCGACTCGTCTTGAGTAGACTCACCTAGTACTTTAGCATTCTCCTCGCTTAGCTTCCTGAGCGCGGCGATGGTCTTTTCAACGTTTTTCTACTTGATATGCAAATTGGCAAATGCTCTTCCCACAAGTGGCCTCCAATCGATTAGATTAGGCTAAAAATCGACCCTATTTATGTATTTAATTACCATTATAACAGTCGTTCATCTTGCGTCTTCCTACTTTTCTCCTGTTTATTGCTTATACAGCCGTATATCGATAATGAACATTTTCGGCGTAGATGTTCATTAATATAATTTTTAGTCTTGATTGTTAATTGACAGTTGCTCTTAATCTCTATACTATTTTTCGTGTAAGGATATATAACGTTAATATCAAAAATATCAAAGGAGGTAGAAATTTTTTAATATTTTATGTGATTATATTTAACATTACAGATGGGTTTATTATCGAAATTACTAGAATTAGCAAGTAAACATGACATGAACTCATCATCTAACGGTATTTTAACCAAAGCACACCGTAACAGTGATTGGGTTTCCATCATCGAGAAGTAATCATAAATTCGCTGTTATTTCGAATAAAGGATGGTGTTCATATTGAAGAAACGCAGCCGCAACCTTAAAATCCTCGTCGCTACTTTGATTCCTGCGTTGTTGTTTGGTTCTGTAAACCTACAACCTGTTTCCGCTCAGATTCCATCGACTTTCATCGACAAATGGACGGTTAACGACACTACCGCCCCTCCTGTCCTGGACACTGGGAGCGTTAAAAGCACTAGCAATGCACTCATGGGATATGGCGGAATTCGTGTACACATTGCCGGGTCCAAGAACCGAATGGATGGCGCCCTGTTGCGCGGGTTTGGCCTAACCTTCGATGGAATCGACACATTCACCAGTACTCGCTCTGTCGTCATCGATGGCGTCGCTGTGAAGCGGAATCTCAAACTCAACCAAGCCAGCAACTGGGGTCGCTTCTTCGACACTTTCACTAACACCACCAAACAAACGATCCAGGTTGACGTGGCATTCGGCGGTCAACTCGGCTACAACACCGGAAAAAACCAGAGCGCAGTCGCTTCCACATCGAGCGGTGACACTCTTATCAATAATGAAGATAGCTGGGTATCCTTCTACACGCCCTCGGAAGGAACGGGATCGGCGAGCAATAATGGACCGTCGGCTACCACAATCGGCACGGCCGGCTTCGACGGCAGTCTTGACAGGACGGGCAACTTTCTGAGAAATCCCTTCGCTAACAAGCTTGCCGAGTCTGGCGATGAGGCTAACCATTACGGATTTGTGTACAAGCTCGTAATCCCTCCTAATCAAACTCGGTCGTTGGCCCATTTTGTAGTGACTGGCCTTTCAGAGGTGAAAGCCCCTTCGAAGGACGAACCTGTGCCGGCGGCTAGATCTCAGGTTTCCTTAGTGGAAGCAACCGTTGCGGAGTTGGCTAAATCCCCTGAGTTCAGCGGCCTATCGACGAGAGAGATATGCTCACTAGCAAACTACAACCCTCTTGCAGTGCCTGGATTCTCTGCGAGTGAATGCGGGGCTGCCAATCAATCGCCGCTGCCAGGAGCCGCGTCGAATCCGGTAGTAACGCCAAGTATAGAAACAACCTCTCTATACGATGTGAACGGAAAGACGATCACGGAGATGCTGTCGGACATGAAGACAGGAAAAACGACCGCCCAACAGATCACTAAAGCCTACCTGGACCGCATCGCGGCCTATGATCAAGGTCCATTAGGTCTCAACTCCGTAATCACGGTCGCATCAGACGCAATGAAGCAAGCGCGTGAAGCCGACGAAGCCCGATCTAAAGGCGACAAACGACCGCTTCTAGGTATCCCGATCCTGGTCAAGGACATTATCGACACCAAGGACATGCCAACAACCGGCGGTTCCAAACTGTTTAAGGATTATACACCGACCAAGGATGCTTGGCAGGTAGCGAAGCTTCGCGAGGCTGGAGCCATTATCTTAGGCAAGGCAAATCTAGCCGAGTTTGCGTTTGACGGTCACTTTAGTAAAAGCTATTTCGGCCCTGTGTGGAACGCGTTTGATCCGTCACGGAGTCCGATCGGGTCAAGTGGAGGTTCAGCAGTTGCAGTAGCATCTAATTTCGCGGCAGCCGCACTAGGCACGCAAACCGGAGACTCTCTATGGGGACCTTCCGGGGCAGCCAGCTTGGTATCGTTGAGAGGTACCGACGGCATGCAGAGCACGGATGGCACCATGCCTCTCACGGTCGTTCAAGACTATACCGGTCTAATTGCACGTTCGCTCTCGGACTTGGCTCTTCTTCTGGAAGCAACGGCAGTTGGTTCGCCTAATGACCCGCTGGACGATGTTGCAGATGGGCACCGCCCTTCGAACTGGTCCTCTTATCTCCAAGCGGATTCTCTCAAAGGGAAGGTTATCGGGGTTCCAGCCAGCGCATTTAACGATCCATTCGGTACGACGGGTACTAGCGACGCCTTGCGCGCACAGTTTAAACACTTTGTCGCAGCAGGAGCAACGATCAAAGAAATCAGCGATCCGCCGGCCGCACCTGCTCGTACATTTGCTGGAGACACCTACTACGAGGGCTGGCGCCAATGGATTGAGTCCCACCCGGATAATCCTTATAAGAAAGTCGAGGAAATTATCAGTTCCACATACACGGGCAGTGGTCCAATGACCAAAGAAGCACTCAAGGCATTCCAGGATTACCGTGCCAACTATCGAAATCTCCTGGAGAACTGGATGGATGATCAAGGCGCGGATGTCGTGCTCTTCCCTACCGAATTGAGTGACATTCACCTCAATGACTCGATCCAGCCAAGCTTCGGCCGGCGTGACCCGCAGTCGTCTGCATCCGGGGTTCCTACTGTGATTTTCCCGGCTGGAGTTAACGACCACGGTCAACCAATCGGCTTCCAGCTTCAGGGCAAGGCGTTCTCTGATGCAGATCTGCTGGGCTATGCCTACGCTTTTGAGCTTCGAGCAAATGGACACGTAGAAACGACTATCACACCGCGACTTGGCCTGTCTACCTCTGTTGCGGCACTTACTGATATAAAAGGAAACTGGGCAGCTCAATATATTAGCGATCTCGTCGCAAAAGGGGTAATGAAGGGAACTTCCGCAGACAAGTTCTCTCCGAATTCAAAGGTTACAAGGGGAATGTTTGTAACGATTCTCGGTCAACTTGAAAAGATAGGAACCGCAGACCGCGTTACTGGTTTCAAAGACGTGAATGAGAAATCCTATTACGCACCATATATCAAGTGGGCGACGAACGCAGGCATTGTAAACGGTATGGGCAACGGCAAGTTTGATCCCAACCATGAGTTAAGCCGGCAGGACGCCGCCGTCATCCTCAATAAATATCTGAAACACAAAGGTCTCTTGCCTGCTACGACGACGGGAGACACTGTATTTACCGATGCGGCCAAGGTTTCTCCTTATGCTAGGGAAGCAGTGACACACATGCAGGGAATGGGAATTATGAATGGCAAGGCAAACGGTCTCTTCGCCCCTGCTGACGGCATTCTTCGCAGCGAAGTTACAAAAATGATTACCGTGGTGATGGACCTCAGCGTTTAGAAAATTGCTTTCCACATTCATGCTTTAAACCCATAGACTAAACACTATGAAAATAGTTATAGTCTATGGGTTATTTATTTTGGAATTGAGCGGATAATATAATAAGAGTGAGATATCGACCGGAAGTTAGGTGAAGACTAGATGACTAATGTAGATCGAAGAATACCCAAAACACAGGAAGCCTTACAAACAGCCGTTCTTCAGCTAATGACTGAGAAGAGCTTTGAAAAGATCACGATTCAAGACTTATCAGACAAAGCAAACGTAAGCCGAGGAACGTTCTATCTGCATTACCGAGATAAATATGATTTACTGGACAAACTAATTGATACTCATATTGAAGAACTCCGCGAAAGGTGCAAGGGAGTTGCTAATTTAGATTTTCCATCGGCTATACTGACTTGGACAGAATACTTCAATCAACACTATTCCTTTTTTTCGTTGATGTTGGCGAGCAAGGGAGCAACTTATTTCAAAAATCAATTCTACAATCTTCTTGTCGAGGAGTTTAGCGATAAGTTCAATACTTCCGAAGGTAAAAATAAAGATTTTAATACCGATTTAATCATAAGTTTTTTGGCATCTGCTTATGCCGGGGTAGTTGAATGGTGGTTCACGAATGAGAGGCCTGTTACTCATCAAGCATTAGCTGAACAATTGGGAGGATTACTAGAACGAATATGAAATAAACTAAACGGAATGCTAGGTTGCAGAGGTCTGCAACCCGTCCGCTGTTTTATATGCCTCCAGTACGTCCGTATTTATACGGGACGCCCATGTGCTCGCGTAATGTCGCTCCTTCGTATTCTTGATGGAACAACCCCCGCTTCTGCAGAATGGGTACCACTTCATCCACGAATACGGCTACACCGTCAAAGCTAACGTCCGGTTGAATGGCAAAGCCGTCACAAGCATCAGCCAAAAACCACTCCTCCATAAAATCCGCAACCTGTTCCGGCGTGCCGGCAATAACAGGATGATAATTGATTACGCCATGCGCCAAAATATCGCGAACAGTCAGACCTTTTAATGCAAGCTGCAGTACTCTTTCCGAACGGGGGTCCTGTGTAATATGGGCATGACGCAGCAGTTCTCCGGGTATAGGCTGATCAATGTCTCTATAGGATAGCGGAATGCCGATCATAGCGCCTAAATAAGATACTCTTCCTTCCAAATCGGCGAGATACTGATCCAACTGCTTACGGCGGTTCAGCGCTTCCCGCTCCGTTGATGCGATTGACGGAATTATTCCAGGAAAGACCTTAATATCGTCAGGATTCCGCCCAAACCTCTGCACTCTGCTTCGCACCATTTGCCGGTAGGCTTTCGCCCCCGGAATATCGTAAGGATTCGCATATACCCCTGATGCATATTTCCCTGCAAGGTCCAGTCCCTCGTTGCCACCGCCGGCCTGAAAAATAACAGGCTGCCCTTGTTCAGACGGCGGGATCGGCAATGGACCCCGCGATGACATATACTTCCCGCCGAGGTGGATTGGCTTGATCTTATCCATATTGGCATAGATGCCGCTTGTCTGATCTAGAACTAGCGCATCCTCTCCCCAGCTTCCCCATAGCGCTTCCACTATCTGAATAAACTCGTGAGCACGCTCGTACCTTTCCCGGCGGTCTGGCACCTCTTCTCCAAAGTTCAAAGCTGCCAGAGCGGTCGAGGTTGTCACAGCATTCCATCCTGCCCGACCATGGCTCAATATATCCAGCGCTTTTAATTGACGCGCGACATTATAAGGATGGTTGAATGTTGTGGATACGGTAGCCACGAGCCCAATCCTTTCTGTAGCACGTGCTATGGCAGTCAGTGCCAACAGAGGTTCCAACGGATAAGTCGGCGGCTGAAAGCTTAAATCTGCGCTCAGAACGGGGGCGTCTGCAATAAAGACCATTTGGATTTTTCCGCGTTCGGCTATTCTAGCAAATTCAACATACAGATCCATATCCGTCAGCGCTGCCGGGTCAGCACCCGGCATTCTCCACGCTCCTTGATCCACACCGTATCCAGCGCCCATTTGCATAACCAGTTGCATTTGTCTGTTATTCATTAGCTCACCTTTTCTTCATTTATTGCTTTTTTTAATGGAGGAATTCAGAAGCCAACAGCCGATAGGCCTTATGGCGGGCCGCTTGATCCGTATAGTATTCGAGCAGCATGAATTCATCGACCATTGCTTGTTCCGCCAATGCTTCCAACCGCTGCTTTACGCTGTTTATGCCCCCGATGATAAACTTGTCTTTATTTTGGGCTCTAGCCTCCGCTTCAGCAGGCGTGTAATGATGCCGGCTCGCTTCTTCCAGCGTAGGAAAGGTCGTGCCCAGATTGCCTGTATTCAGCCTTGCCCAGAACAACTCAACGGGACCCGCCAAGTATTGTGCTTCTTCATCCGTCTCGGCCGTTATCAATATTGTGGAAAAAATGCTTTTAGGCTCGGATGCATACCGCGAAGGCTTGGAATTTTCTTTATAGGCGCGAAGGACAGGAATAGCCAGATGCGGCGCCAAATGGGAAGCGAACACAAAGCCGAGCCCCTTCTCAATTGCGAATTGTACGCCTCCGTTACTAGACCCGAGCATATAGATATCGGGTATGCTTGTGATACCCGGGAACGGTATGATACGGCTGTAAGGATGATCGGAAGGAAAATCTTTCGAGAAAAAGCCAAGCATTTCATTCAGCTGTTCAGGAAAGTTATAAGAAGTAACAGCCTCCCGCGAACGCCTTAGCGCATAAGCGGTGAGTCCGTCGGTTCCCGGAGCTCTGCCTATGCCAAGGTCCAGCCGGCCCGGATACATCGCCTCCAGCGTTAAGAAGTTCTCCGCGACCCGTAAAGGGCTATGATTCGGCAGCATAATGCCGCCTGAACCTACGCGTATATTTTTCGTATTCGCCGCTGCGTGGGCACTCATTAATTCTGGAGAGGTACTCACTTGAAAGGGCGTGTTATGGTGCTCGGCAAACCAGTATCGGGTATATCCCAAGTCATCCGCCAGCTTGGCAAGGGATATAGAATCTTGCATCGTTTCAGAGGCGGTCTTTCCGTTCATGATGGTGCCGATATCCAAAATGGACAATTTAATCGTATTCGAGCTTTTCATTAGTACAATTCCCTCCGCCATATATATTTAGCCTGCTAAATATCTAGTTAAAAAAAGGGGAATCACGAAAGATTCTCCTCAATCTGACTCAACAGCCTGCTGAGCAACAAACGATCCTCCGGTAGAAAGCCACGCAGTAATTTGTCTTGCTCATCTCTCCATATTTTCCGTATAGGCTCTTGAATTTCTTTACCCTGCTCGGTTAAATACACTCGGCTTACTCTAGCATCCGCTGGATCACGCTGCCTGTACACATAATTATTTCTCTCTAAAGTATTTAGCATGTTGGTAACGGTTGAAGGCTCGCATTTCAAGTGCTCGCAAAGCTGTAATTGCGTGACGCCTTCTCCCTTCCATAGACGGCACAGTAGATTATCCTGACCTACGTGCAGATTAAATTCTCTAAGCGCATTGGAGTAATCTCTGCGCATTCGCGCCCCGATTTTATCCAGCTTCTCTCTAATCTCATCCTCAATCATTAAATCGCCACCTCGCGATTAATTAGCCTGCTAAATAATAGGATTGTAACACATTAACATACTGTGCAACAAGGCACCCAGGCACCCGCATGGCTGTTGCCTCCGTCTCGAAGATCCGTTCTCGAAAGAGGCGTTGTCTCGTTATTTTCAAAAATAAAGGCGTATGAGTAATATCTACCCATACGCCCATGCCTGTACTATTTATCGGGCTCAAACTAAAATCAGTGCGCTTTCCCTCACTTCAAGTCATGCACTGATTTCGGTTTTGAGCCATTTATTGTTCAAATAATATTTTAAGACTTGAATCTAATTCTAATGCATGCAGTATTATTGTAAGAGCTTCTGCTCGAGTAGCATTGGATTGCGGTGCAAAGCGATCCGTTGACTGACCCTTTACTAGTCCCATTGTAGCAGCAGCCGTAATCTGATCTTTATTCCAGATCCCATCGATGTCTTTGAAAATATCCTGACTAGGATTTGTCTTGAGAACAACTAATTTAGAAATAATTGAAATCATTTCAGCTCTAGTAATTGGTCTGTCGGGTTTAAATGTTCCATCTGGGTAACCGGAGATAACACCATTAGAGGACAATGCTATAATCGATTCTTCAGCCCAATGACCTTTCACATCTAATAATTCAGTAGAAGTGGAATCCGTCAAACCAAACACTCTATAAATGATAGCAGCAAACTCTCCGCGAGTAATACTGTCATTAGGCCGGAATGAACCATCCTCGTATCCTTTTACAACTCCAAGCTTAGTAAATAGCTTAATCGTTTTATTTGCCCAGTGAGAATCCGCGTCTTTAAAATTTATAACCAATCCCTTGCTGTCTTCTAACTTCTTAGTGAGTTCTGAGATAACCTTTGCAGTATTAACAACCGTAGTGAATATTGGAGAAGCACTAGCTGGAGGCTCTACTACAGTAATGACTTTACTACCGTGAATTTGAGTTCCATCCGTCGAAGTAGCTACTACGGTTACAGTCCCATTAGCAACACCTTTCAACAAACCAGAAGGACTAATCGTAGCTATGCCCGTACCTGGCTTTACAGACCAAACCACAAGACTATTGGTCGCTGATTTGGGTAGTACTACTGCAACTAAACTAAGCGTGCTCCCTTTGTAAACGGAATCTGTCACTGAATTTATAGTCACACTCGTTACTGCAATTGCAGGAGTAGAGTTAGAACTATTATTACCATTTGAACTAGCTGGGTTGGTAATAGTTAGATTAATATAATCCGAGATTGCTGAATCACCTGAATACGTTGCTTGTACTTTTACAGTGCCTGACTGCAGTGCTGTGATCACCCCATTGTGAATGGCAACTTTGGAGGGGTCATCAGCTGTCCAAGTAACTAGAGAAGTCACATCTTGAGTAGTGGCGTCACTCATAGCAGCAGTAGCTGCTACAGCGAGCGTATCCCCAACTTGCATTGTTCCGGTATGCTTGTCTAAAGACATCCCAATTACTGTTGGAGGAGTACTTGCAAGCGTCGTAAAGCTAATATTATTTCCGTAACTTGTCCCTACGCTATTTGTAGCAAATGCACGAACGTGATAGGTTGTTTCTGTTGTAAGCCCAGTCAGATTCGATGTGTATTTCCCTGTCTTACCAGCAACGATAACCTTCGTATCCGCCACTGTTGGATTACTGCTCGTCGAATAAACAATCCCGCGTTCGGTTACCGCCGCACCGCCGTCGTCCGTTACATCCCCGCCTACGTCTGCCGAGGTTGAAGTAACATTCGTTACTGGATCCGTCGATACCGTCGCAGCATCAAAAGGAGCGTTGACGAGCACTCCTGCCGTACTGCCTATGCTATTTAATGTTAATGAGGCATCCGTGTTGCCATAGGAATTTTTAATCGTACCTCCATTGAGAACTAACGCTCCGACAGTTATACCGTTCGAGTCGGAATCACCTCTTTGAACCGTGTAACGAAAACTCAGCGCGCTGCCTCCCGAACCGGAAACATAACTGGCCCTAACCACCTTCATTCCGATCACTAGTGAAATAGTTGGTGTACCATTCGTCGTATCCACATAGATTGCCTGATCAAAATTCACCGTGAAGGCAAGATCTTGCCCCGACGAGTAAGTCCCATCCGCTGGCACACTTACAGAAGTAACCTGCGGTGCAGATGGCACAGCATCCGTGGTTGTCGTTACAATAGCACTTCTATCGTTTGCTGCACTAATAGCCGTTACATAGAAAGAATAGGTCGTGTTAGGATTCAGACCTCCGACGGTTGCTGTAGGAGTTGCAACCCAAGCAGCCCAACCTCCGTTAGAATACCATATCTGATAGCCAGTGTTCTGATCGACACCTACTACCGGATCCCACTCTAACGTTATTGATGTATGTGTAACACCAGTAACCTGCACATTCTGCGGAGCAGGTAACGGACCAGCCGCCGACGCTGTCGGAACTAATGGAAAGTTGAATAAGCCAAATACAATAGCAATGCTTAGTACTACAGCTAACATTTTGGCGTACTTATTGTTAATCTGCTTGTACAATTCATTCACCTCTAATTCAAAATTATTAATCGTATAATCACGCATCCCATTCGAAATCATCCCTTAATATACCATTATAGCATTTGTGCAATCTAGGCAACTAAAGTTTGTTTGAACCACAAAAAACAGGGACCCATTCCAAATCGGATGGGTCCCTGCTGCATTTTGTTACGGCTTGGCGGTTCCTTGTATCTTCTCGAAGTATGGAGCCAGCTTGGAGGCGAGCTGCTCAAACTGCTGCTGCTCTTCTTTAGTCAGCTTCTCCTCATGTTTAACTCCTTTATCATCGGTGATCTTGAGCTTTAACTGCACTACCTGCTTAGTTAGCTCCATGTACTCCTTAAATTCGTCTTCCGTGAGCTTGCCTTTTGCTGCCTGAAGCATTTCATCAATTTCTTCATAGTCTTCCTGTGTGCCACCTTGCTGTTCAATAGTCGCAGCAGAACCGAAAATATCATCGGCCAGATAGGAAGCAGCAAATACGGCTGACGGAATCAGAATGGCTATTGCGACAATACCTGCCAACATGCGTTTTTTCATGGAAAATCCACCTCTCTTTTCGTTTACATAGTGTTGATACGACTGTCGGACACGACCATACAAATCGGGCGGGCAGTGCATTGAATCTGCCGCCTGTTGTAGTTCTTCACGCAATTCCTTGTCAATGGACATACGCGTCTCCTCCCGTCATTTCGAAACATTTTCGGAGTTCTTTCAGTGCCAAATGATGTCTCGATTTCACTGTGCCAACGGGGATCTGCAGCATGTCTGCGATCTCTTCCAGAGCATAGTCGTGAAAATAGCGCAGGACGACGACCACACGCAGTTTGTACGACAACTGGCGGACATGAGTGAACAAATCATGCTGCATTTCAGACTGCAGGACTGCTTTGTCCGTCCACTCGAACTGTTCACAGGTCATCTGGCGGTTTCGTTCAAATAGACGAATCCGCCGCCAGGCCTTTCTTTTCCAATCTTGAACCTGGCGTACTGTGATCCCGTGCAGCCAATACCGTAACGGCCGGTTCCGGTCATACGTGTGAAACGACCTCCACATGCGCATATAAACTTCATTCACGATATCCTCAATATCCTGTTTGTTGTAGATGAGAAAAGCAACCGTCCGATAGACGTCTTGATGAGTCGCCTGATAGACAAGCTCAAAGGCGGACTCGTCGCCCAACGTTGCTTTTTCAAGCCACGGTAGTAACTCTTTATCATTCATGGGGGCCCCTCCCTAACGTGTTACAATCCTTAATTCGCTCTCGCTATGAAAAAGGTTCAGTAAGAGAATAACCTTTTTTGACGTCATTGGCTTGATTACCATAAACAAAACCCGCCGGAAAGAGTTCGACTCTTAACCGGCGGGTTCGTTTATACTTTGCTATTTACATCTAACTTTCGTTTCTCCCAGAGTGCGCTGCCCCGTGGGCGTGTGTCGTTTCGGCTTTACGTCCAAGCCCAGAAGAAACCATCCCTGTCCCACGCGACACGTCCTGCATGCAGCTTGCGGAAGGCTTTCTTCACATCCTTGGAGAGCGAAGCATTACCGTTCTCATTGACAAAGACATGCTCTTCCCCGAAATGTGTGCTTACATATTCAATGGCATCGGCTTGATGCAAATTCCCTTTTTCCTTAATCTCGCTAACCATCCATGTCGCCGCTTCCAGTGCCGTTCCGGCCATCCTCGTTCACCCTTTCTATTTACTGCTCCTGCTTGTTAGGCTGTTGTTTCTGTTCCTGAGATTTAGCAAGCTGCTGCCGCAGCTCGGCATTTTTCACAGACAACTGCTTCGTTAGTTCCGTTTGTGCGTCGGTTAACCGATTTACTTCGCTGTCTAATTTCTTGAGCTGACTCTCTTTGCTACTCACGTCAGCGGACAATGGACCGCGTTTGATATCCTTTTGCAGTTGTTTGATCTTGGCGAGCGCTTTGCCGATTTTAATTTTATCGTTGCCGATGCGTTGTTGAATGTCGGCGATCTCTCTTTTTAACAGACTAATCCTGGATGATGTAAAGCTGATTGGCATACGGACACCTCATAATCTTATTGTACATTGTGTGCTCATTCTACTATAAAACAAACCATGGCGCGAGCAGTCCTAACCATCAGAGAGAACTGTGGCGGTTCATAAATATAGACGAATGATCACTTATGCTGATCACTAATTTTAACTTAGAATTACCCTATAAGATTGGAAAAGGCTGTGATTCGAATCAAAAGAGACAAATGGCTGCAATACCGCATCCTTCGCCAGCGCTCTTCTCTCGCCAAACGTTTGCCAGAAACACGGTTGCTCCAGAAGAAAGCTTTATCGAAGATGCTGCTTCAATATCAAAGCGTCGTACTGAAGCCTCGCAACGGCAGTTACGGAAAGGGAATTGTGTTCATTAATCGGAACGGCGCGAACGCCTATCGTATGCATAACGAAAAGAACGCAATCACCATGAGAAGCACCGACAAAGTACTCGAATGGACCCGCAAAAAAAACCGCGGTCGTGGATATATTATCCAAAGGCGTCTGCAGCTTGCACAAATTGGGCATAGGCCGTTCGACATTCGGATCATGGCTCAACGTAAAAAAGGCTCTTCATCCACCTGGAACGTGACCGGCTCATACGCGAAAGTGGCGGCGCAAGGCTATCTAGTCACAAATGTGACTAGTCGCACCATTCCAGTGCTTGAAGCATTAAAATTAGCCCGAATCGGCGATCGGAGCTTGCTTGTCCAAGCGGAACAGATTGCATTAATGGCTGCCAAACGACTAGGAGAGCGTTACCCTAAGCTTAGACAAGTCGGGTTCGATATCGGCATCGACAGAAAACGTCGGATTTGGATCATCGAAGGCAATTATCATCCGGACTTGCGCCCCTTTCGGCTCTTAAAGGATTCCTCGATGCATCGCAGAATATTATGGTATAAGAATCATTGAAGCAACAAAAAGACGACAGGCATTTTAACCTCGGCCTGTCGTCTTTTCGTGTTTAGTTCCTATTCCTGATCATGCCCTGCTTGGGATGTTACTTACGTCCCTTGCCACTAACAACGCGCGTCACTTGGAACTTATTTACCCCTACCTGTATAATGGCAAACCGACTGAAAGAAGTGCCGGAAGAAGTATACGGTTCCGCTTGAATATTACCACTCGGCGTTATAACCGTTGCGGTGATTCTAGTCACCAAACAAACTCCACGACCAGAAGCTCTCCAAGTTTGGTCACGCTGTACACTATAATTATCGTCGCTACAAAAGAAGGATGCATACTCAACTTTCCCAAACGCGTTAAACGAAGTGGAATTCGTGATCTGCACCGGGTCATAACCGTTAGGTCCTCTATTTCCCATTCTCAAAACCTCCCTATTATTGATACTGTTCAGTAAATGCAACTGAATCGTTTTTAGGAAGGTATAAATGTGGACAAGGAAAAAAAGTACGTTTGTCTGATGATCGCGAGGATATGGTAGTTTATCTAGGCTGGCGAATCAGTTGGTAAAACACTATCTACTCGTTAACGTCCCCCGCCATTTCCTTGGATATAAACTGCTTGAACCTCATGAAGAAGCGTTCGGATGCTTCCCAGCGTCTGGAGTTTAAATAAGAAATGTCTTCGCGCCCATACTGATTTGGAGGCTGATAATGCCGGGAGACATATTTTTCATTGTCTAAAGTATAGAAATAGTAGGCCCCATCAGGGGTTTGAATTTCAATTCGGGCGTTCAGATCGTCTCCATCCTCGTCCGTATGCGCCTGACGAAAGGTATAATACTTGGAGCCGTCCCAGAACCCATCGTCCTCCTCACCCGACGGATCTAATGCCTGAACGACAGGATGCTGCAGAACCTCCTCCAAGTAACTTCTTTCAATGACTGGCAAATACAGCTCGGCTACATTGGCGCAGTTCAGCAGCGTGGTCCAGTAATACGTAAAATCCGACAGCTGCTCCAGCGGCACATGGGTAATGTCCTCCCATTCCGCCCCTTCATCCATCGTTTTTCTTTGCAGGCTAACGGCTTGCTCCTCTTCCAAATAAATAAAATAGTGATTATCGTCATCCTTTATGTAAATGCCCGGCTTCAATATGTCATTGTCCGCATCCACATACTCCCGATTAACTCTGAAGTAGACCTCGTGCTCTTCGAAGTCAAAATAATGCTTGTCATCCGGCATCAGAACAGACCGGGTCAATTTCATGATATTATCTTCATTTAATATGTTATCCGTAAAATAAGGGTGAACAGCACTCTTTCTCTGGAGCGCCTCATTTAGATTTTTTAATGCAGGGCGGCTTTTTCTTAGAACGGATACAAGCATACCGAAGGAAAAGCCGATATCATCATCGTCGTCTTCTACATCCAGGAAAATGTCATCGACGAGCACATCCCGGATGTCCACAGGAAGCTCCTGGCACACGCCGTCCCCCTCCCAAGCGTCTACCGTACAGCCAATCCATTGGTTCCCGCTCGTCTTGAATCGATATTCATCGTCTCGGACTAACGCTGTTGCATGTAGATTGCCTTTAACAATCGTTTCTCCATGGTTATACGAGCCGCACAGTATTTCTTCTACCAGCAAGCTGCCGCCGATGTAGATTTCCTGTCCGCCCACAGCCATATTTTTTGCAGTCAGGTCTCCCATTACCATAAGCCCTATGGCGCCATCCGTATTTTCATTATAGAGATTGCCCACCGTAAGATTGCCGTCAACGAAAATGAGTATCGTCTCCTGCTGCTCTGGAAAAGGCTTCTCCCAATCCAGATCGAGGGATGGCAATGTTAAATCCCCGTCATAGCAAGCCGCAAGAGTATCTTCGCTAAAATCTTGATAGAATCGTGCCCACCAAGAGTCCTCAGGGAACTTTTCTTTTAGTTGACTAAGCGATACGAACTGAAAGTTGTCGTTCATCATTTCTCTCCTTCGGTTTCCGACTCAATCCTATTTGTTAGGAATAACAAGCTTATACTTCTTAACCATCCAAGAATTCATCATGTCATTCACTGCATTTTTACTTATGCGAACAGCCGGCTTTTGCTCCTGCAAGGTATCTGCATCTGTTGCATAGGCCGAAAAACGAAACGGCTTTGTGATTTTCTTCATATCGTTCGTTACTTCATCGAAAAATGCATAGGTTTGCGGCAGATGTTCCCGAATATCCTCATAAATGTAGTACTTCCCTTTTTCATCTTCCAAATTGATTTGAAAGCCTTTGGGTAAGGAAATCATGACACAAGGTAATTCATCCTCTGCCCATTGCCCGAGATGTGGAAAGCTGATGCCTTCATTTCTGGCAAACAATCCAGAGCTTTCATTAGCAGCGGCAAAAGTAATTGAATATACGAAGAAAGGGTGGTAATCGGGCTTTTCTTGCATCGTAAAATACTGATAGTATGTTTTATACGCCTCATACACCTGATTCTGATCATGTTTAGTCCGGTCATAATTTGTACGATTAAATTGTGCCTGGTTCTGCTCAAAAAGCTTCAACACACTTTTAAATTCCTCTGGCGTTATAAAAAATTTAAGCTTATAGAATCCGCTGTGTTTCAATCTATCCATCTATCTCACCGCCAAATATAGACTCAACTATACCAATCTCTACTTGTAGATCTCATCAATCGGCATACCTTCCAACAAGTGCGTGACAACGATCGGCAGCTTCTTTATAAATTTGCTCCACTTCACACCCTCAAAGGCGAACAACTCGTCATGCTCAACATCAAGGCTGCCTAAACATTTCTGATCGGGAATCCAGACGATAAAACCGGTGGCTCCATAACCTTCGACATCTTTCGTAAAATCAAGGAATACTCTGCCTTGCCATTCGATCGGCTTCACATCAAAGATCGTTTCAAACTCGATGTAGGCTGCTGGGCACTCCTCGGCAAGGTCAATGCGACGATTATCCATTCCAAGCCACTTAATGATGTCTGACGGCATGCCCATTTTTTTAAGCTCCGCCGCCCTCTTATCCGCTTCGTGCCAGATAGGCGGTTCAAGCTGTTTAATATACGCCATCATTTCCACATTCTTTTGCTGCTTCGCCTCCAAAAATGCGCGGCCCCCGTACTTATCTCTAATCGTCACGTCCGCACCCTGAGCAATCAAATATTTGACGATTTCAAAATGGTTGCCGGATGCAGCCATTTGAACGGGCGTCGTACAATACGGAAATACTTGATCCGCTTCATTGAAATTGACATTCGCTCCATGCTCGACGAATAACCGGACCATTTCCATATGACCCTTCCAAGCTGCGGAACGGAGAGCATTCCCGCCGGAGTAAGACTTCATATTAAAGCCTAGCTCCAGCAAAGCGCGGACTCCTTTATAGTTTTCAAAAGCAAGCGCCCTCCCAACAGCAGAATTCTTCACCCGTGTCATCGCGTTAATATCTGCGCCGAGCGCTATCAGTTTTTCAAATGTCACCTTATTCCCATATCGTGCAGCTGCAGCGATGATAGGTTCATCCTTGTCGTTCAAAGTATCAATACTGTATCTGTTTAGGAGGTCGAACGCCCAATTCCCTCGGTTATAGTCAAAAGCATTCTCCACAACTTGAAAAGGCAATATCGCCCCTTCAGGATAATTGTACTTTTCCAATATATTCAAAAATTTCACATGATCGTTTCCCTTTAAACCTTGCTTGATTTCTTCTAAAAATTCCTTCATATGCCCCCTCCATTTTTCACTAGTAATTGTTTCCATTATATCAATAACCCCGCTATCTGAAACCGAAGTTTTTTCATCGCATAGTAGTGTAAGCCTCATCCATCGTTTAAAATAAAATCCAGCAGCCTATATTTCCACAAAAAGAGAGTGAGCCCATGAAAGTTTCAATAGAAGAGATCAGTAAAGATCAGGAAGAAGAAATCCGAATCAGGTGCCACGAAGCCAATAACGAAATATACAAAATTGCCAACAAAATTAAAAACGAAACCGTCACCCTAATTGGCTATCTCAATGATCGAATTTACAGAATTAAGTTGACCGACTTTTATTATTTTGAGGCTATCGACGGGAAGGTTTTTGTTTATTGCAAAGACCAGGTTTTCGAGGTGAAACAAAAGCTTTATGAGCTAGAGGAGATGTGCAAAGGCAAAGGCTTTCGCGCGTCTAAATCAACGATTTTGAATCTAGCTAAAATAGCATCCGTCTCACCATCCATCAGCGGCAGATTTGTAGCCGTACTTGATAACGGGGAACGCGTGGTCATCTCCAGGCAGTATGTGCCTGTTCTTAAAAAAATGCTTGGTTTGTAGGAGGAGGCGGGGAATCGTGTACATTTCAGAATTTATAAAAAAGGCCTTTCAGCAATTCTCTATTATTTTAGCTTCAGTCATCATAACCCTTACGATTTTAGGACAGTTGTTTAACCCTGACCTGATCTTCGATTTGAAGTCCATCTATATCATCATGGTATTTTCGCTCGTATCTGCATTGGTGAGTTTTGTTTTGTATGCGCCCGACAATATTAGCGAGAAGAGTATGCGCATAAGAAGAGTAATCCATTTTTTAGTGATAGAAACTTTATTGATTTCGCTTGGATATGCATTCGGTATCGTGGACAGCACATCAAGTATCATTACCTTAGCCGTAGAAATAGCGATCATCCATGGCTTCGTCCGTTTGGTCTCTTGGCGTAACGATAAAAAAGTATCCAATGCCATTAACGAAAAACTGAAGTCCTTGAAGAATGAGGTAGAACAATCCTCCATAGAATGATTGAGAAAGAATGATGTAACGGCAAATTGGACGGTGAGCTTTTGGGGCTTAGCGTCTTTTTTTGGCTCAAAACCGAAATCAGTGCATGACTTGAAGTGAGGGAAGCGCTGCGGGCCAGAGGGTTCTTCCGATCGCCATTAAAGCCTGATTCCTTTATTTGATTGAGGTTTGAGGTAGGAATCATGCTTTAAAAGCGACCACTATCGTTTCTCCAGAATCCCTCTGACCCTCCACTTATTCTCCTTTTCCGTCAAGCATTGATTTTAAGTTTGAGCCTCTTTTTTTGCAACTTACCGGCCTGTAAATACAGCTTATTGCGATTTTATAGACATCGCCTGCTCCATTTTCTATGCTGAAATTACAACTAACGGACATGACGATAATGGTCGGCAACACGGAGTGAAATAAGGTTGAACTATTAAATCGTAGAGGTGAATTGTAAAATGGCCGGAAGCAGTTTATATGTGATGATCGCTGCTATAGCAGCGCTGATATTGTGGAGAAGAACGAGAAGTATGTACCGCCCTATACGAGGCAACGGAATCCGGTTGCTGATTCCTATGGTTTTCATGCTGCCTGGAACGATGCTGCTTTTTAACCCCGATGTAAATGTCCCGGGTTGGGCATATGGCGCCGCTCTCGGGGTGGGTGTTGTGTTCTCGATCCCTCTGATTTGGACAACCGATTATGAGGTGAGAGAAGACAAGCAAATTTATGCGAAGAAGAACATGGGGTTTTTCGTTGCTTTCATCGGCGTTGTGGCCGTTCGGTTTGCTCTTCGCCAGGAGCTTTCCAGCCTAGACCCCCAGAGCTCCGCAGCACTGTTTATGACAGTCGCTTTCGGTTATATCATCCCTTGGAGAATCGTATCGTACATTAAATTTCGCCGCATAGCGAAACAGTCTTCAACAAAAATGAGTGCTGTCCCGCCAAGCATAGACTGACGCTAGTACCCATATACAAAAAGGGTCCCCACAGCCTAAACACTTTTTCTAAGTGTCCGGTCTATGGGGACCTGTTTAGTTGCCGGTTATCTCACTTCATTCCGTAGTGAATGCCGGTCTATTTGATTACCATTTTACTTCAAACGCTGTGCCATTCTCTCCGGTATACCGTTTGCTTCCGTTTTCGTCGGAGACGACGAGCTCGATGCCGGATGGCAGCGCATTGACAACTACGTCAAAAGAACGGCCAAAGGCTTGTACGGAACGAAGCGCCATCGTGCTCCATCCCTCTGGCAATCTAGGCGTGCAGCTGAACGAGGACAAGCCGGTTGGTTTAATGCCGAACAGCCCTTCCGTAACGATCCGGCAATAAAGCGCACTTTCTGCGGATAGATGGCGCTGGTTGCCTTCCGGATAAGCTTCTACCGCATAAGGAACATGATCGCCCAGCAGTCGACGGCCGGAGTAGGAGGCCAGATAAGCAGCTGCCGTCTCCGTTTCTCCTGCGGCAAACATGCCGCGCAAGCCGTAAAGCGTGGAGCGGTCCCAGAACGTTTTATCCCCCGCTTCCGTAGCCAGTCCGTCTTCCGTCCATAGTCTCGGCGAGAGCAGCGCCTGAATCGTTCCGGCCTTGCGGACGTTAATGCCCACCGTCAGCGGAATGCAAATCCATGAACGCAGCACGTCGTTGCCCTCGTAATAACGATACGTCTCAAAGCCCTCCACCGTAGCGCCAAAGAACCGTTCAATGGCATCATAAAGCGCCGCAGCCGCGGCCTTGTACGATTCCGCCACTTCCTTCTTGCCAAGTGAAACGGCTAAATCCGCTGCATACAGGTAAGCGGCATACGCCAAGCTCGAAGTCGATAAGTTAGCATCGCCGCTAGGGAATCGGTTCTCCAGCTCGTCGGAATCGGAAGCGATAACGCCTGCTTCGTTCTTCTGACGATCGCAGTAGGCTAAGCACCATTCAATGGCAGGCCACAGTTCGTTCGCGACTTCCGTATCTCCCGACGACAAAGCAAAGAGTGAAGCGCCGTACGCATACATCGCTGCATCGCCTCGGTCTCCCGCACCTTCCCAAATATCGATGCCTTCGGCAACGATAGAGCTTGGAATTGGTTGAAAATCTGGACCCATAAAGTTCGTGTATAACCGGAGCGCGTTTAGCGTCGCTTCATTACCCGGTTCATAGCCCAGATAAGGGAATAAAGGTCCGGCGTATTCGACCTGATCATTCGTCCATACCGCCGCATAGTAATGACCGCCGCCCGGGCTGTGCATCAGTCCGTTTCGGGTCTGGAATATACTTTCCGACGTTCTCAGCTTGGCAAAAGCAAACATCCGATCCAACACCTGATCCGGTGTCTCCAGTCGCAGATGGCTGCGGCTCTGCTCAATGAGCTGCTGCCGTTTGCGCTCTTCTTGTTCCATATCAATTAGGCTGTCCGATTCTTTCAATGCTTTGGCCGTTATCCAAATGCCGAATTGCATCGATTGACCCGGCTGAAGCGTCTGTTCGCCATTGGCGTCATGCGCCACATTCAGCAGATAGATGCCATAGGCACCTTTAACGGATACACGTTCAAAACGGTCCGCCGCCTGCACCGTAATGACCTGACCGGACTTATTCGTCACTACCACCTTCTCCAGCGCCGCTTTCGCGTCGGTCGACGGGAACAGCGTTCTTTCAATTAATAAGCCGTTCTCGGCTTCGCTTGCGATTCGAAGCATACCGTCAAATTGAATGCGCACCGGCCGCTCGCTGTCGTTTGGCTTGCCGTTTATTCGAAGGAACGGCATCGAATCGAGCTCAAAATCATGCATAAGACTGCCATGCGTATCATTAGGAATCGTCCGCAGTCCCGGCCACACCACTTTGCGGGACAATACGAGATTTCCTTGCTCATTCACGCCGTAGCGCACAATCATGGAAACTTGTTTGCCGCTCATCTCCAGATGATCTTCATGAGGCTGCTTGCGGTCCTGCGATACCTCCCATACAATTTCGTCCTTGCCTAGGGTCCATCTTGTATCCGTATGTCTCTCCATCGTTGTTTCTTCCTCCGTTGTCAGTTGATACGCTTTACCCTTTTCATTGCACCGTCAGCTCTGAATGAGTGTTGAAAGCCAAACGGTATAAATGAAATTATTCCATCTTGTTCGGCGTCTGGCAAGTTTTCTCTCTGCTAACTCTGCTTCCGTTTTTCACACCATCCTGAGGATGTGTATTATTACGAATACTGTAAGCGTTTTTACTGGAACACACTTACCTATATTCCACGAAGTTCCATGAGGATGATATTCTATTGACGATTCCATTCTGGACCGAAAGGAGAGCTGCACGAGAAATGTTCTCTATCGACAGGCAAAGCTTCAGCAGAGAATGGGTTGCTTCCGAGATCAATCGGATCAGCGGACAGCCGGCCCTCCGGCAACCATTCGGCAAGCTGTATGCTCTATGCCATCGTCAACCGCTTCACTTGCTCCTATTGGTCCTGTATTTAAAAGAACAAGGCTCCGGCGTGCTATTGATCCCCGGAGATACGCCCTACGAAACGGCGCTTACAACGGCCCGGCAAGCGGGTGCCGACTATTTGTCTTTCGGCGAGCTCGATTCTTTCACGAGCTTATCGACAGGAGACAGAACGGCGCCCGAGCCGGGCCTGTATCAGTACAGCTCCGGCACGACCGGCGAGCCCAAGCGGATTCGCCGGCCATGGGAAGCGATCGATCGGGAGATCGCCGCTTACAATGATCGGATAGGCGGCCTAGGGACCGGTCAACCGATTATTTTGGTCCCAGTCTCCCATTCCTTCGGATTGATCGCAGGCACCCTGTCCGCAATCGCCAGAGGAACGGAGCCTCGTATCGTGCAGGAACAGAACCCGAAATATGCACTTCGCCTGCTTCGGGAAAATCCTTCGCATCTCCTTTATGCGGTCCCGTTCCAGCTCCATCTTCTGCACTCGCTGGCGAAGGACGAGCTGCGGCTCGATCAGTTCATCAGTTCCGGCGCACCGATGACTGAGTTACTGCTCAGCCGCTTGCGGCCGCAGTCCTCTAGAATCTGGCAGCAATACGGCTGCTCGGAGCTGGGCTGCATCGCGCTGGGCGCAGATCCGGCCGTTCCGTCCGAGGTCGGACGGCCTCTCGGGCATTTGAGTGTGGCTTGTCTGCCACTGGAAGACGAGAGTGGGGGCGAGCCGCTGCAGGAAATCGTGGCTGTACAGGACGGGAATACGGTCCGAACCCGCGATGTCGGGTTCTTCGACAGCAAGGGGTCCTTGCACGTCAAGGGAAGAGCCGACGATCTGATTAATGTTTCCGGATTTAAAGTGCTGCCATCGGAAGTTGAAGCCGTTATCGGCCGGATGAATGGAATAAGCGAGGTTGTCGTCCATCGTGCCCGGCACGTGCTCTGGGGAGAAGCGGTTCAGGCCCTTGTCGTGGCTTCGGGAGAAGTCCATGAGAAGGAGATTAAGTCGCATTGTCTTCGTGAGCTGCCCAAGTACAAAGTGCCGAGCGTGATAAGGCTCGTTGACGAAATACCGAAGCTCCCTTCCGGCAAAATAAGCCGCAAGCAATTACAAGAACTGGAGGAATCATTATGAACGAACAAGTAAAGATGAACAGAGAAGAGATTCTGGCCGCTCTCAAGACGATTATCGTCGAAAACCTGGAGCACTCCATTCCCGAGGACGCGGGGGAAGACGCTAAGACGCTGGACGATCTGAACATCGATTCGATCATGATGCTTCAACTGATCGTCTACCTCGAGGAAACGTTCAACGTGAACGTTCCTGACGAAGAAGTCGACCCGGCTTACTTCGAGACGCTGGGCAGTCTAGTTACCTTCGTGGAACAGCTGCTTGACGCCAAGGTATAGACGATGGATCGGAGATTACGCCTCGGCATCGTAGGCTTCGGAAGAATTGTGGAGCTCATCCATCTTCCGCTGCTGAAGAAACTTCCCGCCTACGAAGTCTGCGGCATTTACGATATGACCCCGGAGAGACGAAGCCTAGCGGAGAAACGCGGGTTTTCCGCATTCGATTCACTCGAAAGGCTGTTCGAGCAGTCTTTGGACGCCGTGCTCGTCGCCACGCCTCCCAGCAGCCACTACTCGATCGCCCGGGAAGCGCTCTTGCGGGGCTTGCATGTCTTGATCGAGAAACCCGTTACCCAGACAGCGGAAGAGTCTGAACGACTGCTTGCTCTTGAAGCTCAGACCGGCAAGTCCGTCACGGTCTTCCACAATCGCCGCTTCGACCCGGATTTTCTGCTTGTCCGGCATGTGCTTGCGGAAGGCTGGCTGGGAGATATTTTATTCGTCGAAAGACGTCACCACATGTTCGGCTCGGGGGCGTCTTTCGGCGTCAAGTCGTTCCGTCCGGAATGGAGGAACGAAGCCAAATACGGCGGCGGCGCCCTGCTCGATTGGGGGGTCCATCTGGTCGATCAATTGCTTCGGCTGGAGTTGGGCGACTATGAACGCCTCGTATCCGCGGGAGTATCGTCGCTCCGTTGGCAGCAGGGGGACGTGGAGGATTTCGTGAACGCAAACTTCCAGCTGCACAACGGCATCCAGATGCTCTTCGAGGTGAACTTCGGCTCCCATGCCGCTGCTCCCTTCTGGATTGTCGGCGGCGATAAAGCAACCTTGCAAGTCATGCCGAATAATGAAGCGCTGATTTATGAGAAAGGAAAGACCGTCCGCAAGGTGGAGATTCCACCGGGCGTGCGGCCCGGTCCAGAGATGATCTATGCCAGCTTCGCAGACTGCCTGCTTCAGGGAGCCAAGCCAGCCGTTACGCTCGCAGAAGCAGCGCAGACAATGAAAATACTCGAAGCCGTGCGAGATGCATCGGCAATCACGACGAAGGGGTTGTAAGCATGGGGGTATTGTTCAGCGGCCCGCAAGCGGAGTTCGCAATTATTCGAGAAGAATGGCTGAAGTCTGTCCAAGAGTCTGGCGAGAGAGGCGTGCTCGTCGGCGGGGTCAAAGTAACGGAGTTCGAGCAAGCCTTCGCCTCCTATCTCGGCGTCCCGGCCACAGTAGGCGTTGGCAACGGCACCGATGCGTTGTTCCTCGCGCTCAAAGCACTCGGTATCGGCCCCGGCGACGAGGTTATAACCGCCGCCAATACATTTATTGCTACCGTCGAGGCGATTCATCATACGGGAGCTTTGCCCGTGCTGGTCGATTGCGACCCGAACACGGCTCTCATCGATCTTGAAGCCGTAAAAGAACGGGTTACCCCTCGAACGAAAGCGATCATTCCCGTCCACCTTTACGGACAGATGGTCGAACTGGAGCCATTCCTTCCTTGGGCGGAGCAACACGGCATTGTCATTATTGAAGACAGCGCGCAGGCCGCCGGAGCAAGGCTGCGAGGCAGATCGGCGGGCAGTCTCGGCGCGCTTGGCTGCTTTAGCTTCTATCCAGATAAAAATCTTGGCGCACTCGGAGACGGAGGGGCGATCGCCGTATCGTCGGAGGCCCCTCTGTCTGTCCTTCGCAAGCTGCGCAATCATGGGGGCGAAGTCCGCTATCAACACGATATTCCCGGCTTCAACAGCCGTTTAGATCCGATTCAGGCCAGCGCTTTGACGCTTAAGCTGCGTTATCTGGATGAATGGTCGAACAAGCGAAGAGAGGTCGCCGGCCTTTACCAATCCCATTTGGAACAGACGGATGCCATTCGACTCCCCTCGCATCGCGGCGACGAGAGCCACGTGTTCCATCTCTATGTTGTAAGAGTGGATTCTGGAGCCCGGGATGAGCTGCGCAAGCATTTGCAGAAGAAGGGTATTCTGACCGCGGTGCAATATCCGGTCCCGGTTCATCTCACCCCCGCTTTCGCGTATCTGGGATACGACAAAGGATCGTTCCCGAACGCGGAACACCTCGCTGGAGAAATTTTGTCTCTTCCTATGCACATTGCGATGGACGAAGCCTCCGTCGCGACGGTAGCCAAGGAAATCAAGGCTTTCCTGGGCGTTCACGTCTGATCGCGACCGGCCCTGTCGGGACGCGGCCGGTCGCAAAACACCAAGAAAGGGGGACAACTAATGGACGCTGCTGGCCATTCGATTCGAATCGCTTATATTGGCGGGCAACCTCGCCGAATTAACGAACGCGTCATCGACGGGCAATGGATCTCGTATTTGGAGGAACACACGGAGACGGTGCGAATTCCGCCGTTATCGCTATTGAAGCTGTTTGGAGGGGCGGAGAAGGTGTGGCTTTCCCGGTTCCCACACTCCTTGGATTCGCTTGCCGAAGGGTTGGAAGGGCTGTGCCTCAAGTATCGGGTCGACACCGTCTACATGAACTTACCGACCTTGCTGCCTTATCTGCTGATGGCTCGCAGCTATGCCGGCCTAAATATCGGATTTGTATTCTTAGCGCATTCCGTCGGTTCTGAGTCGTGGCTGAGACAATGGATCTTCAACGCTCCATTTTTGTCCGACAAGGACACGCTTCTCGCCGCTACAAGAACCAGCAAGCAGGCGCTTCTACATCTCTCGCCCCGGTACGGGGCGGCGGAGTGCATTCCGCTTAGCACGAAGCTTCCAGGCGATGCGGCCTTCGGACCGATCTTCGAGGGACGCCGAGGCGATCATCTGCTCTCCATCGGCCGACTGGAGGAGGTCAAGAACATCCATGTGCTGCTCGAATGCTTCGCGCGCATGCGCGAACGGCTTCCTCGCCTGCGGCTGACCGTCGCCGGAGAGTACACCGGCAGCTCTGAACAAATCGAGACTTACCGGGCGACCCTGGAGTCGATTGTCCTGCGGCATCGGCTGGAAGAGTCCGTTGCCTTCGTTGGACCTGTCGACGGAGAGACCAAAGAAGAACTGTTTCGTTCGTCCGATCTGTTGATCAATCTATCTACCGATCCCGGAGAAACCTTTGGCTTTAACCTGCTTGAGGCTAAAGCCAAAGGACTGCCCATCGTGTGCACGAGCTGGGACGGGTTTCAGGAGCTGGTGAACGACGGCGAAGACGGTTTTCTCGTTCCTGTCGATTGGGAGGAAGGGACACCGCAAATTGATGAAACGAAGACGGTCGAGCGCTGCTTGCAACTACTTGAAGATGCTGGGCTGCGCCGCACCCTGGCTAGTCGATCTTATGAATCCGCTCAAGCCTTCGATTACCGCCGTCATTTTCCGGACATTATCCGCGCCGCTGCCGTACGCTCCCGCAGGGATATCGTTGCGATGCCGGATGCGGTCAAGCTAGCCGAGACGAGGCTATGCGATCTGCCGAGCTTTTATGAACTGGATCGGCTCCGTGAGCTTCCCTTTTATCAGGATTCACTTCTATCTATCGTCTCTGGCAACAACTCCATCATGACCGATCCAGCGCAGTGGATGCCGTTCGCAAAGCCGGTGATTCATCATTTTGCGGGGAGGGGCGAGCATGCAAAGCTATAAGCTGCTGCGAAGGCTGCTGCCGCTCATTCATGCCAGATGGCCGCTTGTCCTGTTCGGCTATTTTTGCACACTGCTCGGGGTAGCGTGCTCGCTCATTCAACCTTTGTTGTTCTCCAAGCTGATCGACAACGTCTTGTACGCTGGAGAACGGTCGATGCTCGTCCCGATTCTGCTGCTATCGGCTGGCTTTGCGCTTCTATCGGCTTTACTGGGAATCGGTCGGGGCTTGATTTTCCGATACCTTGACGTTCGGCACATGCTGGACCTTCGGGATCGTGTGCTCGCCCACTTGAGAAGAATTCAGGTCCCCGAGATTGAGCGGCACGGACCGGGGAAATATTCCGCCTTGCTCGGATGGGACACGACCGTCGCCTCCAGCTTTATGAATCATGTTATCGTCGAGCTTCTTATTCAAAGCATGACAATCGTGGTCGCGATCGCGATGATCTTCTATATGGATTGGAGGATGGGACTCGCCGCCGTTCTCATCGTCCCACTTATTTTCCTCATTCCCCGGCTGTACCAGAAGCCTCTGTCGCATTACTCGCGCACGATCCGCTCCCATAACGAGGAGGTCATGACCTTCATGTACGAGACGATTCAGAGCTCCCGGGAGATTCGCGTATTCGGGCTGGAAAATTGGGAGAAGCAGCGGAACGAGAAGCTCTATCGCAATCTGCTCTCCAACAGTATGCGCCAATCCGCATTCCAGATGTTAACCGGGCAATCCAGCGCACTGGCCATCGGCCTTCTGATCGTCCTGCTTTACGGCTTCGGCAGCGGACGAGTGATGGACGGTACGCTTTCAATCGGCATGTTAGTTGCCGGGGTGCAGTATTTCAACAATCTGCTGCAGCCGATCGTCATCATGAACCATCTTAACGGCGAGATCAAGTCGAGTGAGGTAGCGGTCGAGAAGATTGAACAATTTCTGGCTATCGAAGAAGATGTCGCTCTATCGTCACCGGACCGCCAGCCTCAGTCGGCTTCGGCACAGACAGCATCAAGGTCCGGTCTGACGCCGGAATCGTCGCCAAGTGCGGAGCCAGATTCAGATTCAGAGTCCGAACCGGTACCGGGGATCACCCCGAGGGCAGTACCGCCTCTACTGGAAGCGATCCAGCTCAAGGTCTTCTACGAAGACACGGAGATTCTCAAAGGAATCGACTTCTCGATTCACGCCGGACAGCATGCGGCTTTCGTAGGTCGAAGCGGTTCGGGCAAGACGACCTTGTTCAAGGCCGTCCTCGGCCTCGCACACGCGGAACCTGGTTCCCTGCTGATTGGCAGCCCAGATCATGGCGATAGTCCTCCATCTATGGGAGCAGTGTTTCAGGAAACATTTATTTTTGCAGGTACGCTGTATGAAAATATTGCGCTCGGGCAGTTATCCGCAACGGAGAAGGAAGTTTACGAGGCGGCCTGCCAAGCGGGCCTGCAAGCTTATGTAGACAGCCTGCCGGAAGGACTGCACGCCCGAGTGGACAATCAAGGCTTTCAATTGTCGGGAGGGCAGCGCCAACGGGTCGCACTCGCCCGGATGTTTCTCCGCAGGCCGGATATCCTCATTCTAGACGAACCAACTTCCGCGCTAGACCGGGTCACGGAGAACCAGGTGCTGACGTCTTTAAAGCAGCGGATGGAAGGACGAACCGTGCTCATCTCCACGCATCGGCTTGATACCATCCGTTCGGCAGACGTCATCTACGTCATGAACCAAGGCCTGATCGTCGACTACGGGACACATGAAGAGCTGTCCGTCCGTTCGGAGCTATACAAAAAGCTGCTGAGCGAGTCTTACCAGAACAGAGAGCAAGAGCTGACGACCGCGTAGTCCTCTCCATGCGGCAGTCAACAGAAAGGATGATCTGGATGATAAACCGCCGACTTCCGTCCGCCGCTCCCGAGCATCTCGTCATGCTCGCGGCCATGGAATGTTTTACTTCTTGCGTGCTTACGTACGTTCAATTGCTCGGCGAAGGGCGTTTGCTTCCCATGCCCGATTATTGGAATCTCAATTATCAATTCCGAACGTTGCTCTCGAGCAAGGACGCGAAGCATTTCTCCCTACAGTTCCACTATGGGATTCGAATGAGCTTCACTCGCGGAGACAGCGAGCGGCTGCGAGAGACTATTGCTGGAGGCCAAGCGGCCATTCTGCTCTGCTCGGCCTCCCGTTTGGCCTACTTTCCGCGACATATGCTCGGCCTAGAGACGGCGGGGTTCCAGCATAGCATTCTCATCAGCGGCTGGGACGAACAGGCGGGCAGCTACCGAATTGCCGATCCAATGGTCGGTCATGTCGGCGAGGCGACGCCGGACGAGATGGAACTGGCCGGAATGCGAAGCGGCCGTCAGGAATTGAACTATTTTACGCTCGAGCCTCCTGAACAGGACTTCTGTCCTCCATCCGCCGCCGAAGTGTTCCGTTACAGCAGCGAGAGGAATTTGAAGCTGTTCGATTTGGGCGCTGCGGATCCAGCCGCCGCTGCCCCCTCTAAAGCGGCGGGGCCAGTACCCCAAGACGATAAGCGCCAAGCCTGGGCGGAGTGGTTTGGCGGTCGGAACGGCGGGAGCCGGGCGTTCGAGCAATGCCGCTCGGAGTTGGCGGCATTGCCAGACTGGGAGCCAGCAGCAATAAAGCGATGGTGCGATCGGAACAACCTGACCGTCACCTCCATTTGGAAGGTTCGCCAGCACGTCTGGGACTGCTTCTGCCGGCTTGGAGTGATGACCGAAGCGGAGACTCGCGAAGCAGGCGATGCCGTTCGCCGAATCGTTCGCAGGTGGCAATCCTTTAACTATCAGCTGTCGCGGGTCAAAAAATTAGGCGCCGCCTCCCCGGAGGATGCCGCTGCCTTAGGCGGCATGCTGGCCGAGTTGTGCGAGGAGGAGCGATATTTTCTAAATTGGATGAATGATCTGGGGCAGACTGTCGAAGCCAGAAAGGAGAAGATTGAATCATGAATGTGGAGAGATTGCTTCTGGACCTCATCGTGCAGCATGCCGCTGTTCCGATTGCACAAGAGGAGATTGTGGAGGAAACCGATCTGATTCAGGATCTGGGGCTAGACTCGATAGCGATCGTCAATCTTCTCGCCGATCTGGAGGAGACGTTCCATATTGAAATAAACGTGCAGGAGCTCGAACGTCCTATTCTTAATCGCTATCAATGGCTGAAGGAATATGTCCTCTCCAAGCTCGAGAGCCTGCCTTCCGAAAGGAGCGGTTCGGTATGACAGCCATCGACTGGCTTTTCCAGCGGATGGAGGACTACGCAGAGCGGGAAGCCCTTATCGCCGATGGAGCGGTTGTCCGATACGATGAGCTGTCGGCCAACTGCGAGCGTTGGCGAAATAGGCTGGAAGAGTGGCAGATTCGCCCAGGGGAAGCCGTCTGGCTTGAAGGCGATTACGAATTGAATGTATGCGGCGCCTTGCTCGCGCTGATCGCCAATCGCAATATCGCGGTCCCTGCGACGAAGGCTTCCGCCTTCCGCGCACCCTTATTGCAAGAGATGGCCGGGGTTAGCGTCATTTTGCAGAAGAGAAACGGCGAATGGGAAGCGGAACGGCGCGATGCCGCTCAGCAGTTCTCCCATAAGCTGCTGAACGGCATCGCGGCATCCGGCAAGCCCGGTCTGGTGCTATTCTCCTCCGGCAGCACGGGCGAGCCCAAAGGAATTGTTCACGACCTGAGCAAGCTGCTCGAGAGGTACCGCACACCCCGAGCTGCTTTCCGAACCGTTTCCTTTCTGCTATTCGATCACATTGGCGGCCTGAACACCCTTCTCCACACGCTTTCCAATGGCGGCTCTGTCATCGTACCCGCAAGCCGCAAACCCGATGATGTCTGCTCGGTGGTTGAAAGATACCGCGCCGAGCTGCTGCCCGCTTCCCCAAGCTTCCTTCATCTGCTGCTGCTATCCGATATCCGCTCGAGATACGACCTGTCTTCGTTAAAGGTCATTACTTACGGAACGGAGGTAATGCCGGCAAGCACGCTGGAAAGCTTGAATCGGCTGTTGCCGGACGTTCAATACCGCCAAACCTATGGACTTTCTGAGCTTGGCATTATGAGGGCGAAGAGCGAGAGCTCGGACTCGCTCTGGATGCGGATCGGCGGTGAAGGCATGGAGACTCGCATCGTGGACGGAGTGCTTCATATTCGTTCCGATACGGCGATGGAGGGGTACTTGAACGCGCCCAACCCGTTCGACGAAGAAGGCTGGTTCAACACGCAGGATCGAGTGGAAATCAAGGGAGAGCTTGTGCGTATTCTTGGACGCCAATCGGAGCTGATCAACGTGGGCGGTCAGAAGGTATTCCCGGCGGAGATCGAAAGTGTGCTTTTACTTATGCCGCAGATCGAGGACGCGGCAGTCGTCGGACGCGCTCACCCGCTGCTGGGGCAAGTGCCTGAGGCCATTGTGAACGTACGGAATGGGGAAAGCACGGACCCTATGACGATCAAGAACCTGATTCGAAACCATTGCCGGGATAAGCTGGCCCCCTTTCAAATCCCAGTATATGTAACCATACAGATAGAGCCTCTTCTCACCGAGCGATTCAAAAAAATACGAAAATCAGCCTCTTCCGTCAGCAAAGATTAGAGAGGAGTGAACCGGCTAATGAACTATCATCTTTGCACGATCTCGTTCCGTCACGAGCTCGTATCATTTCGACAGTTGCTCCGCTTCGCGTGCAGAGCCGGCTTCTCCGGCATTGAACTGTGGGGGGTGCACGGGTTGGCGCTTCTTCGCCGGCCCGCCGAGCTTCCCGAGCTGCTTCAAGAGATGAAAGAAAGCGGTATTCGCGTAGCCATGGTCAGCGATTACCTTAATCTGAACGCAGCTGTGGAGGATTATGCGGAGGTCGAGAGAAAGTGGGAGCAGTTGATCCGGCTGGCTGTTACGTTCGGAGCGGGTAAGATCCGAATCTTCGCGGGTCAGGGGAGCAGTGAGGACGCGACTCTCTTCGATTGGGAGCGAGTAGCAGGCAGATTGAGGGGGTTGGCGGCTAGAGCTTTCGAAGTGGGAATTCACACGCTAATCGAGACCCATCCGGATACTTATGCAGATCGATTGGATGCGGCTGTCCGCCTGATCGGTGACGTCGATTATCCCGGCCTTGGAGTCAACCTGGATTTCCTTCATCTCTGGGAGTCCGGTACTTCGCCAAAGGAAGCCTGGGAGACATTGAAGCCTTACGTAAAGCATCTGCATCTGAAAAACGTTCAAACGGCCGAACAGCTTCACGTCTTTGCTCCCGGCAATGTTTACTCGCCCAGCGGAGAACGTTCGCCGATGGTACCTCTTGCGAGCGGCGCTGTAGAGTATTTGGACGTGCTTCACCTGCTCGCCCAAGCGAAAGAGCCGCTCGATGCGTCACTGGAATGGTTTGGGAACGGACCGTTCCGCTATCTGCTGAAGGAGATGGCGTGGCTGAAGCGGAACGGCCTGCTCTCAGAGCGTGCTGAGCTTTCGAGAAATCCCGCAACGGTCCGTTAATATAATGGATAGCCTAACGGTCGATGATGTTCACGGCTTACAAATTCGATTCAATCCAGCGTGAATGTCTATCAGCAGAGCTTTCTCCTCAGAAACGATTCTCTCCAGCATTTGATGGAGACTGGAGAAGGCTTGCTTATCCCTGATGTTGAACCGGCTATTAAACCCGGTTTCGGACATCGCGTGCCGCAGGAAGAGCAAACGCAGCTTCTTGTAATCGTTGTGGACGGTCGCATAGCTTTCCATCATCGCAGACAGCTTTCCGTCCGGCTTCACGTAATTGCGGACGAACAGCAGTCTGTCCATCAGCAGCTCGCTGTGCTCGGCGATAAAATGAAATGCCGTATAGTTGACCAGATCGGCGCGTTCCCCGTTCACCTTTCGGCGCATTTGCTCAAGGATACCCTCTTTCACTTGGAAACCGAAGGCCGCTTCGCTCTCGTCGGCCAGCGAGAAGTACAGCTTCCCGTGATCGGGCAGTGAGTACACGAGCTTCTCCAGCTCTCGCACAAACGAGCCCGGATCGAATCGGTATTCCCGTCTGAGCGGTCTTCTTTTCATTAGTTGCAGCGACTCTTTAAGGACCTCTGGGGCATCGGCAAGCCCTCTCTCGAATGCTTGCTCGAAAGAAGCGTAGCCTGTCGTGAATTCACCAAACTGTCCGTTACGCTTATAACCGATCAGATCGAACTTCTCCGTCCGATCATCAAAGCCGGTAACGAGCAGCTCGTGAACCAGATGCTCCCGATGATACTCTTCCGTCTCCGGCAGATAGTACTTATCGAGCGTAAATACGTTCACGGCGTAGCCTTCTGTAATCGCCGAACGGAGGAAGGAAATAATGCTTTGGCGCTGAACGATTGCCCGCGTCTCTTCAATAGAGTGCGCATGCCGTTCCAGCAAATCGCCGAAGTAACGGCTGGAATCCGCGTAATCGGTTCTAAGATAATAGCCGTACCACTGCTGGGAGTAAATATGCACAAAGCGCTCATAAAACCAATTTTCTAGCTTGGGCTCAGACAGGATAAAGAGCATTGGATAAGCGATGTTGAGATAGGAAGTGATCTTTTTCTGCAGCGGAATTTCCAGTCGGATCGCACTCGTCATCAGTAAGCCTCCATTGTCGTATTGGCCGTAGGGGTGCCGGACATGTACCTCTTATCTTAATGCTTCCTTCCCGCAAGGGAATATTTATTTCTACTCGTTATAGGCGCAATTCTACTTTAATTGTCGAAGGGAGAGCAAAATCATGTCTCAAGAGAAGTTGGAGCAAATGGGTGACCGGTTAAAGCAAATTATCGAGAGGTTCGATGAGACGGGGCGCAATCATTATATGCTGCGCAATTTCGACGACTATTTGTTCACGAGAAGACATCTGGATAGGCTGATAACGATGGTGGATTTGCTGCTGCCTCATTGTGGGAAGGATACGCGCATGGCAGACTTGGGAAGCAACATCATATTCCCTTATCTGGTCAAGCTCCAATCGGATTTGCAATCCTGCGACGGGATTGCGAGAACCTTGAAGCAAAGCGAACGCTTCATATTCCGCGAGGACGGCACTACATCCATCCAGCCGTTCCGTTACCCCTATACAGAGCCTGAAGAGGAGAGCGGCATCACGGTTCCTTTGATTCATTGCGATCTGTCCAAGGACAAGCTTCACTACGAAGACGATTCGCTTGATGTCCTAACCTGCTACGAGACGCTCGAGCATCTCAGATTCGATCCAATGAACCTAATGGAAGAAGCCAATCGCGTCTTGAAGCCGGGCGGTCTGTTCATGCTTACGACACCGAACGCGAACTCCATCTCCAACTTGAAGCGTATGGTGCATTTTGAATCGCCGAATTTTTATCCGCCGTATATTCGCAATATGGACTGCATCGAGCACGTCAAAGAATACTCCATTAAGGAAATCCGCGTACTGTTCGAAAGCGCGGGCTTCGAGATCGAGACGCTGGAGACGTTCAACCATGTCGTCACGGAGGATTTTAATCATTACGAGGCTTATCAGATCGACTACATCGACACCAATGACAATTCTTTACGGGAATTACGGGAGCAGGACAAGAAACTGGAACGCGGCCTGCTTAACCTGCTGGAGCAAGAGGATCCGTCATCGAGCCGCTACCGTGGCGATTACATTCTGGTGTTTGCCCGCAAGGCTTCGAAGGTCAAAGACCGTTACTGCTTCCCCATTTACGAAAGATTTGCGCTTTAAAGCTTGCCGGCGGTGCATCCATAAAAGCTATCGCTTGCCTCGCCTCTGCGACTCTAATTCACATTGTCGAAAAAGGGCCTCCGATCTTTCCTCGGAGGCCTTTTTTGCGTTAGATTGCAGATAAAACACAAGCATTCTGCTTATTGCACCGTTCAGCTTAATTACCGCTGTTCGATCCGTTAGGCACATAGAAAGTTACCTTTGTACCCTTACCCACCGTACTTTCGATATGCAGTCCGGTGCCGAAATGTCGTTGCAATCGTTGGTCCGTATTGATCAGGCCGACGCCGGATTGCGTATCTGCTTTTCTTTCTAATAGGCGCTGCAATTGGACCTCGTCTATTCCGTCGCCATTGTCTTCAACCGATATCTCGCTATGGGTTCCGCTGGCAGCAACCCGAATCACCACTTGCCCTCCGTCTCTGCGCTTCATGATGCCATGTGTGATCGCATTTTCAACTAGTGGCTGAATCGAAAGAAAAGGGATTTTACTATTGTTGCAATCGTCGGCGATCTCCCAAACCACCTGCAGCCTTTCTTCAAACCGAACCTTTTCAATATATAAATAAGATTGCACCAGCCTTAATTCTTCTTTGACCGGAATAAGCATCTCCGCGTTGCGGAATTCAAACTTGTTACGGAGCAAATAGCTGAACTCGCCAAGCAATTCACGCATCTTATCCAAATTGACTTCACTTAAAGCCGTCACCGCATTGAGCGTGTTAAATAAAAAATGCGGCTGAATCTGCGCTTGCAGCCATGCGGCTTCCAATCGAAGCTGTTCGCGAACGGATAGTTTAATCGTCGTTAGCGCCTCTATCCGCGATTTGATCTCGAGGGCTTCTACTGGCTTCTTCACATAATCGTTTGCTCCCGCTAGAAAACCGCTTTGAATATCTTCTGGCCCGCTTCTTGCTGTAAGGAGAAGAATAGGAAGCTCCGTCAGCGTAAACCGCTCGCGAATCCTTCTCGTCAGCTCGTAACCGGACATCAGCGGCATCATAATATCCGTGATGACCAGATCCCATTCTTTCATGTCCAGCACAGCCAGCGCCGCTTTACCGCTTGTCACCATGGTTAGATCATAATCTTCCGCCGGCAGTATCGATTCAAGCACTTGCAGATTAACAGGATCATCGTCGACAATTAATAGAACCGGACGATTACGGCTTATTTCGGATGAAGCTGCTGATTCCGCTGCGGCCAAAATATTTGAGATATTCGACTCACTCGCGCTCATCGCAGCATTTTCCTGAATCAGCTTGTCTTTCAAGGCTAGCGGCTCAAACGGGTTGTGTTTATCACCTTCATCTCCCGCTTCCTCCAAGCCAGCCAGCTCTAATGAAAAGGTGAAGGTTGAGCCCTCTCCTAAAGCGGAAGACACCTCTAACGTACCGCCATGAAGCTCGACCAGCTGCTTGCTTATACTTAAGCCTAACCCAAAACCGCCTTCAATCATGGTATCACGTGCGCTCGCTTGCTCGTACGGGCGGAATAGGCGCTTCAGCATTCCCTCATCCATCCCGATCCCAGTATCGGCGATCACGATATAGGCTCGTCCGTCCTTCTCATGGGCATGAATCGAAACGACACCGTCATTCGTAAACTTCACCGCATTATGCAGCAAATTGAATACGATTTGGATGACTCGATTCTCGTCCGCTTTTACCGGAGGAAAGTCTTCATCCATTTGATTGACGAACTTCACAGATTTCACTTCGGCATTTAATTGCAGCATATCCAGCACTCCGGTCACGATTGGCTGAATAGCAATGGTTTTGCTCTGTATGCGAGGATTGCCTTCCCGTAAACTCATTACATCCATTAAATCATTCAACAATAAAGTCATGCGGCGTCCTACCGACAAAACTGTTTCAAGCTCTTTGATACTCCTCTCCTGCAGCAGCGGCCGTTCCCGTTTTAATACCGATTGCGAAAGGTTAAGCATGCTATGAAGCGGATTTTTAAATTCATGCGAAGTGTTGGCTAGAAACTGATCTTTACGGTCATTTATTCGTTGCAGCGCTGCCGCAAGCTCTTTCGTATTGGCATGCATAATGAAATAGTCTTTAAACCACACAGAGGCTAAGCAACCCATCGCAATAATCAGATCAAACGGATAGTAGACCAGACTATAACCGCTTTCCCGCCAGATCATCATCCAGACAAAATGATGAAACAGCGCGAGAAAGGAAACGAACAATAGAAGATTTCCCTTTCTATCGTTGCGCGCTTTATTAATAAATGTAACCATTGCAATGACACCGGCAATAACGTAGAGCAAATAATAAACCGGGAAGAGCATAATGACCTGGTTGGGAGCTAAAAACATCGTAATGCCAGCCGTCCCCAAAGCCATCGCCTTATAAAAAGGAAATATCCTGCGCCAATACGGGAGATGGCGTTGATTCATGCACTCCACTAAAGCATAGGCTCCAAGCACGGAAGCCGCATTAGTCAGCCGGAAATCCCACGAGCTCCCAATATAAAAGATTTGATGGAACAGCTTCTCATCATTGCTTAGTAAATTTGTAAGCGTTATAGATAATGTCAGCAGCGAAAAATAAAGCAGCCTCTTTTCTCTATTTCCGACTAAATACAAAATAAACGAATAAACTGCATGGATCAGAAAAATAATCGCAGCCAGAAGCTGCATCGAAATGGAAGCCTTCATTTCCTTTGCAACAGCTTCCTCGGAACCAAACTTAATGGACCGGACAATGCCGCTATCCCGGCTGTCCACGTAATTGGCCGCCTGAATTACGAGGTCGATTACGCCATTTTCACCCGCTGTAAAAGTAGTGGAATAAGGCAGGTTTTTTGCCGTATAGGCGTCTTCCGATTCCGCCACACGACCGGATTTTGCAAGCAATCGGCCATTGACGTATACTTCCGATGCGGTGCGCACGCTGGGTACTCGAATGCTATAATTTAGATCCTGTTCCGGATTCACATAGAGCCGCAAGCGATACGAGCCATATCCATATGGCGTTGACTTCTCCCCATCAGCATCAGCTTGTAAAGCCTCATTCCATTTTCCCGGAACCTGAATAAGTTGCCGTTCATTCTCGATTGTTCCTTGTTGCTCTCCGCCATTTAGCAGCAATTGCGAGGGATAGAACTCCCACTCCCCATCAAGAAAAACAATATCGCCGTCTTCAGCATTCCAGTTCCGCAAATCGAATTGCCCGTTTTTAATCGGCTCATGCTGTTGGCCCTGAAATATTTCCATCCACAGCAAGCGCGAACCGGATAAAATAACAAGGATTAACCCTAGTAATAATAGAGCATGAGCTGTTTTCATTTGTTTTTTTGGTGAATGTTCTGCCAAGAAGACATCCTCTCCTAGTCATTACCTTCTAAAATATTCATATTTACGCAAACTCATCAATTTATCCATGGTAGGGATTTCCTTATGTCTATTATACTATTATATTTGAGTGCTTAAAGTCATAATCATAGAATGCCGTGCAATCAAAACTGAAATAAGTGCATGACTTTATTGAGGGGAAGAAGCGCTGCGGGTCAGAGGGTTCTTCCGATCGCCATTAAAGCCTGATTCCTTTCATTTGATAGTTGTCTGCGGTAGGAATCATGCTTTAAAAGCGACCACTGTCGTTTCTCCAGAATCCCTCTGACCCTCCGTTGCTCTCTCCTATTGCGTCAAGCACTGATTTTAAATTTGAGACTAAATAATAGTTACGACTGCAATGTTCCTTCCCGCCCAAAGATGAAAGCTATAGCCTGATTCGAGCTTCTCCCAAGGGGCCTCGTCAACGATGAACGCTATGTCCGCGTAGGTATCCCACGTACCCTCCATTTGTCTGGTTATCCTAACTAGCACAGTCCATGTATCGCCATAAAATGTTTTTTCTTTAATTGGACCGTAGGTTACAACAAAATCACGCATCCATTCATTCAATGGGCACATGCTTGGATCCCTATCCCATTTAATAAGCGCTTCTACAAATCTTTTGTTGCTCACAACAATCACCTCTTAAGCATGAGTAGTCAAATGACCTTGATACTGCAAGAAGCTGCTTGTCGACAAGCAGCTTCTTGCAGTGCCAAGGTCATACTTTATCGAACAGACCGATAATTCCATCGGGAAGCCAAAGCCATCTCACAAGCAATACGACACCGAGTACGATTACGCCAACGATCACATTTTTCGTCCCTTTGTTCATCCGCAGTCCTCCTCCCTTGAAAAAGTTGGCTAACGGCACTACTTATCAAAACGTTTGCCGCCATAAACCAGGAAGGCTAACAATACGGAAAGGACCGTCCATACGAGCAGGTTGCCTAGGCTCGGCCAGAGCTGTCCCAATGCCTCTCCCCGAACAAGGCCAGAGAGCCCCTCCATGAAATGATACGACGGAATGAAGCTAATTACGTCCATAATGAAAGTCACTTTAAGGCCTGGCGCAAAAATCGGACCAAAGACGAAGAACAACAGAATAGGGAGTCCTACGATGGACGTCTCTGAAGCTGTACGAGAGAGTAAACCAATCGACGTGCCCAAAGCCATAAAAATCACTAACAACAGTACGATGAACAACGCTAGAAACGCTATATTGATCGCCGGGATCCCGGTAATCAGCATACAGACGATCATTACAGCAATGGTGTACACGGTGGTCATGGCGCTCTTGCCCAGCAGCACCTCTATCGGCGAGGCGGGAGACAGCATCAGCGCGCGCAGCGTGTTTTTCTCTTTCTCCTCAGAGATCATCAGCGCCTGAACAAACGCACCGACTACCGCGATCGCAATCATAATTGGAACGGTAAAGAAGTCGATGGCGCCGCCATCAGACAGCTCCTCTCGCCCCTTGAGTAAAATGGAGAATACAATCGGCATACCGGCCATGAGCAGAATCTGCGGATTTTTGACGGAATCCTTCCACTCCTTCCCGGCAATCGCAAGCAGTCGGTTTAGCGAGAACGTCATTCCAGGCCCCTCCCAGTCAATTTTACAAAAATGTCACCAAGCGTCGGCTCATTGGAGTGAATCGTCAGCAGCTCCCCGCGACCAATCAGCTCATTGATGCGGATAGCCCCCGCCGCATTTTGCCCCACAATCTCGGTCCCCTGCGGTGTTGTCAGGGTTATCGTTTGATCTCCGTGCTGCAGCCTCAATTGCAGTGGCGTATCCAGCGCAGAAATTTCCCCGTTGTTCAAGAAAGCAACACGATCGCACAGTATCTCCGCCTCCTGCATGTTGTGCGTCGTCAGGAAGATCGTCGTCCCGTCCCGGTTCAGTTTCCGCAGCGTCTCATGAATCTGCAGCACATTGACAGGATCCAGTGCAGAAGTCGGTTCGTCGAGGAACAAAATTTCTGGACGGTGAAGAATAGCCCGTGCGAGTGTGACTCTCTGCTTCATTCCTTTGGATAACTGCTGCACCAGCGTATTCCGATCTGCCGAGAGGTTCACATCAGCTAATACGCCTTCGACCGATTGTTCAGGTACGCCATACAATCGGCAGAACAGCGCCAGATTGGCGTAGACGGTTAGACGTTCGTATAGACCGCTATTGTCTGTCAAAACCCCAATACGACCTAGAAAATTAGCCTTGCGGCTGCGGCTCGGATCCATGCCGAATACCGTTACCCTCCCGGACGTCACACGCAACTGCGAAGTCAAAATTTTCACCGTTGTCGTCTTTCCCGATCCGCTAGGTCCGAGAAAACCAAATATTTCTCCCCTCTGCACCTGAAAGCTGAGACTCTTCAAAGCCTGCTTCTTCTGATACGTTTTCTCAAGCTGATCTACCTCGATGATGCTTTCCATGGTCTCTCACCCACTATGTCTTAGTAGCCCTTACAAGCTCACGGCAAGATTATCGAGAATAAGGCCGAGGAGCAACAAATCCCCCTTGAAAAGTGCAGTCAGGGGGATGAATGAAGTCATTTTAAGGTTGAATAATCGGACCTTACAGGCCAACAATGCTCTTTATTTCCTCGAATCGGGTCTTGGACATCGGGATCATCGACTTCTTGTCGTCACGAATCACCAGACTGTAGCTGTTGCGCGTCCATGTAATTAACTCCGATGCATGATTGAGGTTGACGAGGTACGAACGGTGACAACGATAAAACTGATACGGGCCAAGCCGCTCCTCCAGCTCCGTCATCGTCCAAGCCGTCGTGAAGACACCTCCATTGGTATGGAGATGAGAAAGACCGTCATTGCTTTCAATATAATAAATGTCACCGGGATCGACGAAGACGAATTTATCCTCTGCTTTAATCATCAGCTTCTCTAGCTTAGGGAGCGTTGGACGAGCAATTAATTGTTCCCCTTCTGCGTCCGATTCACCTATTCCCTCTGCCGTCTGCTCAGCGGCTTCCGGCTCATCCTGCATCGCAACTAGGTGCAGTCCATCCTCCGTTAAGCGGTAAATATGCTCTGAAAGGAACAGGGCTTGCTCCATCGTCGAACAAGTGATGAGCACCACCTTGCCCTGGTCGACAAGAGCGGTAATCATTTTTCTGAGGATGATGCAGCTCTCTAGATCGAGATTTTGATCCGGATTCTCCCATAGGACAAGCTCGGGATTGTGGACGAGACTCCTCGCCATGCTAAGCCGCCGTTTCTCTGAATAGCTTAATCTAGAGATCCGCGTCTTAGCTCGCTCTTCAAGTCCTGCCAACATCAATAAATCGCCAACTGGAGCAGTCGTTGTATAAAGACGCCCCCAGAAAGCCAGATAATCGGCAACCTTCATCCGTTCGTACAACCCGTCGTCCAAGAAACTGCAGCCGATCCGCTGCACCAACTCAGGGCGGCTCAACTGAAGCGACTCCCCTCGATACATCGCCTTATAGTTTAACGAAGTGGTCTCTCCCAGAACAGCGTGGATGAATTGACGGCCATGCTCATAGTTGCACTGCACCACCGCACACTGCCCTGCGGTCAATTCTAGTTCAATGGGCGACGGCGCAGAATCATTTTTCCCTGCTTCTCTTTGTATTTGCAATACGTTCATACGTACCCAGCCTCCTGTATGCTCTCTCCTCTGCGAAGTAGGTCATTACCATACACAATATATTCGGACGATTGCTGATAAAGAAAAAAGAAAAACTTCCTCAACCGTCACCTCAATTAGGTGCATTATTCTTCAATGTACTTATTCTTCTTTTCCTTATGTATAATTCGTCCAAATTGCTCTGTGGGCGGAATCACCTTCAGTATCCTCTTTGCTGAAATGGATTGGCTTAATACGATTTGATAATCTTCAAGGATATATTCCATAAATCTCGCGTCAGATAATACTTCCTGATATAATTCCGGTCTCTTCCTTATTTCTTCTTTTCCTGCTCTTAAGATATCTTCATTTCTTAGTCTCATACCGTATCCTAATAACCGCTCTCCAATTCGCCAAATAATTGTTTCTTGTATTTCTTCGCCTAGTTTTTTGAGTGTATCAATTGGTTTATCAAACTGTTCCCTGGTTGTTGCCCCAATAAAATGTCCAAAATATGCGGGTAAATCGTTCTCTTCTAGTCTAAAAATAAATCCGTTGTATTTCTTTCCATCCCTACGTGATCTCTTTAGTTCCTTCATCCACCACTTGTCTAGCGATTGATGCCCCGTTAATGGAAAACAATACACTCCGTTTCGATTCTTTCGAATACCGTTATTTAATATATTCTTAGAATGTTTCACTGGAGCCCAATGAATGGCTAACATTCTGTCACCTCGTAAGATTTATGTATCGATTCCTGCCACTTCTTAAATTACCCTCAAATGTTCATCCCATCATTAAAAACAATGCAAAAGGGATGCGTTTCAGGCTTTAAGCAATATTCGATTCTTTGTCTAAAATCTTTCCATTCTACTTTTCTGAGCGCCTCTTCGATCGGAAAGAAACCCGAATCCAAGCTTTCTTCCGTTTGTATTAATTGTCCGCCAATGGGTCTGGCTAAGAACAACGTATTACAAATGGAATTGGCCGCGTTTTGAAAAATACCGCAAAATTTAATGATTTCAATATCGATTCCCGATTCTTCTTTGGTTTCCCGTATTGCGGCTTGGATTAACGATTCTCCTTCTTCTACTTGTCCGCCAGGCATTTCCCAACCTCTTCTTGGCCCTTTGATAAGCAGTATTTCGTTATTATCATTGATGACTATCGCGGCTGCCGAAACAATATGTTTGGGAGGGTTCATCGGTTTGCTCCTTCTACATTGAATGATTTTTTCTTTAAGATGATTCGCAGGTTTCATCTAACGTTTTATTTACTTATCGTACGCATCCCATGCTGCCTGTAACAAAAAGTTAAAGGACACCTTATTAAAAGGTGCCCTCTAACTTTTGCCTGAAGGAACCCCAAACATAGCCTTGAAGTCTCAAAGAGAATCGAGGAAAGCGTTTAGGGGTAAGAAGGTTATCATTTCTGCGTTTAACATGAAATCCCTCCTCTTAGAATAAAGTACCAGATAATTTGGTTTATTAGTAGTTTATTATGAGAAAGGTCTTAAAAAAACATGTTCTTCTAATTGCTTTATATGGAGGCTTTTACACATTGCAAAATATATCTTAATAAGACGCCTGTTCATCTCATCTGTTCCAGGCTTTTCATAGGTTGCTCCGTCTAATAATTTGGTTAAAGCTTCTATTACTTCTTTATCATTTCTAAAAACAACATACATTTTGTTCAATGTACCTAAAAACTCTTCACCGCTCGCGTTATTTCGATACTGCATAAATTGTAAATAAGTTTCATATCGATCGCGCTTTCCTTGACGTATCGAGGTTGTAACTAAGGTTACAATAACTCCAACCAAGCCAGAAAAAAATACTAATACCGCATATAACCATCCTGGTACGCTGCTCACATCTCCACCTCCTTTGAATACCGCTCTATCTCAACATAAGAAATAGCTACTTTATTTGAATTAATTTCAAAATATCATTTTCCAAGTTGATTTCCTTTATTCATTCATTTTTGTTTTCCATTTTTACATAATTATGATATTACGAAGAATCAAGGAAAGTAAAGATTAAATAAAACACTAACAAATTAAATATTTCTGGCATACACAGAGGGTTATCAAACAACGCCTTCATCTTCATTTTCAAAAACTATTCAGCAAAAAGCCTTTCGTCAATCATGATACCGTTATGTAGGTAAAAATAGGTATGATTGTTGAGCAAGAAAAACAGAGCACAGGCGCTTCCCCCCGTTCTCCGCAACACTCTTTTTTAATACATTTAAGTGACTACTGCCGTGAAAGACTGGCAATCGAATTAACAGCAGAGGAGATCTGTTGAGCTGTTAATTGGTCGTCAGGTAAACAATCACAGGTGAAGGATATAAGTTCTCAAACTCAGCATGGAGGATAAGTACGATTTGGTTAGGCAGGCTAGCTTGAGCACGTAGAATATGTTGCCAAAGTACAGTGTAGGAATCGGTTTTATCCAAATTAACGGCTTCGATGCCTTGCGTTTTTAATGGCGAGCTTCCAGCGTAGTATGTGATTTTGGTTGTTGAAAGGGAAGGGACGGATCTTTCTTTTCCTGGAACGAATAAGCATCTCCCACAAAAAGATGCAAATAGCAGGAAGAATGACTGTTATCTTTTTCGTCTTAGCTGTATTTGTTGCTATTAGTCGTTTTAGGGGTATATTATTCTTCCAAAAATTCTTCATTTATTACCTTTCCGTCAACTAAGTCATGATCAACCCCCAATTTATACTCGTTAAGTTCCATTGTTATACGATGAACAAAGTTCCAATTCTGTTATGTTAGTCTCTCTTAAAGAATTGTTCGCCTGAACAGTTTTCTAAAAATCCCTCCGATCAGCTTGTATACGATATGTCGAAGTTCCATTAAATTGATTGAATAAAGTCATTCAAACGATTTGCAATAATAGTATTAATAATGCTCACTAGAATAATTGAAATAGGAACGGAATATTTTTGTAGTTGCTCTTTTTTAATGTTTTTTTTGATCAAAAATATATCATCCCTTTTATAAATATATGAATTTATTTCAGACAACACCTCAAAGTAAACATAGAAAACCGTACACAATACCAAGATTGAATCTTGATCTATTGAACTTAATTTAGAGAAGGTAATAATTAAAACTATCCATACAGTTAAAAGCAATCTAAACAATGACTTAACAATCAGTATCAAGAATTCCAAGTTTACATAACAGACTATTGATGAAAAGAAAATTGATAGTTGTACGAACTGAGCCAATTCCTTACTTATCTCTTCAAAGCCATTTTGAGATAGATTAATTTTAAGATATATATTTGATAAATAGAGAATGAAATAACTTATTATGAATAGAATAATTAGTAACGGGATTCCTAATACTCTCTGCTTAAAATCCCTCTTAATTCTGTTACTCTTTTCAACTCTTGTTTCCATGAGCAAGTCCTCTCAAAAAATGTAACTTTTTTTCACAAAGTCCCTAGTAAAAGTAGTTTAAAAAATTCCAATACAAGCCTTCCACACACCACAATCATACCATTCTAATGGAAAATGTATTATCTCAAAACTCTATCCACTCAACAAGTGCGTCAAGCATCGTTACAGTTCCAAATGTACTCTCCTCATTAGGCCTCAAAAAAGAATCGCCGAGGCCTCGTGCGCTGTTTTCTCCCCAAGTGGACTGTTGCACGCGGATACCACACAGCACGTTTATACTTGGTTCACTCAAAAAACCTACCACTACTTGTGGTAGGCTCTCTGTAAGACTCCTAAGTACAGTTTAGTTTTTTATAATATACCATGTTGTCTTTAAGCATTTGAGAAATACCTTCAAAACCTGTAAATAATCTGTCTGCACCATAACCTATCTTAAGTAAATAATCATAAATTTTTAAAGACATAGATTTCGGTATATAAAACTTATAAATTAATGGTTCCTGTTCCTCAATGCCCACTCCTCCCCATGAGATTCTATTTTCTTCAACATATTCTTGAATAAGAACATCAAGAGATTTGTTATTTACAAGAGGAACCAAAAAGTCTTCTGGTCTTTCTCCTAGAACTTGATTTTGCTGTATTAGATCTCGAATGTAACAAGTTTTATATTCCCATGCACTCAATATGCCTTTTTGATAGTTCAAGTTTGGATTTTTATAATGCTCTGGAACTATTAATCTTAAAGGAATTCTATTAATAGTTGGTTTTAAAAATTCAATAGTAAAATAATCTAAAGCATATAAAACCATATACTTTGAATCATCATCTGAATGCAATGCACCAGAACTTGCAAAATATAAAGATGTATATAAATCCTTGCTCCAATCAATTAGTCTTGTAGGTAGTCCATAATGTTGTGCCAACGCAGATATTTCTAAAAAATGGTCCGGAATCCACTTATCACCTATCTCATGTCTTAAAGTATCAACAGAAAGATGCAATTCTAAGCTGTGATTTCTAAAAAATGATACATCAGGTAAATTCAAACCTTTATAGTTGGCCGCTCTATAAAAATTCATAAGAATATTCAATTCTGCTGACTGATAATAAGATTCAAAATTATGTTGTGGGTGTGTTGTGTCCATCCCAATGAATCGAGCAAACCCATACAATTTTTCAACACTATTATTATCTTCTCTCAAAGATGTGGGTAATAATTTCGTAAACTTTTCTGTTCTTTCTCCTCTAAAAATAAATCTTTCAAATAAAAATGAATACTTTCCTACCGGAGAAAAGTCTCGAAAGAACAAATCATTATCTTCTATCCAGACTTCTTTTAAAACTTTTGTAGTTACCAACTTTATATCCTCCCATTTTAGCTAATAATTTTATATTCTAGGAATAAACCCGCAACTCACTTACGATAAGACTCCCCTAATGCGTTGAAACACAAAGAAAAAGATAGCAAACCTTCCTTAACACTTGGTCTGAAAACTCGCTTTTCCTTCCAAGATGGCCTTCAGAAACTTTTTCGACTTGCTCAACTGCTTCTGGATATCTTCAATTTCTTTGATTTTCTGCTCCACCACTGTTTTCTTTTCCTCATAGGACAAATCAAGCTGTTGATCAACGAGCATGCTTAACTCCTCGATAGAAAACTCCACGGATAAAAGTGCCTTCACATCATTTAAATATTCAACAATCTCTTCCGAGTAAATCCGATAATTATTGGCATCTCTCTTAATAAACACATCTGGAATAAGGTTTTTGCGTTCATAGAATCGCAAGGTGGATATCGGCAAACCGGTCAATTTTGAAACGTCATTTATTTTCATCATGGGACCTCTCTTTAACCTATTGCTATAAACCTAGGTTCATAGTTCATACTGCGAATAGGATAACCAATGACAGACCCCATGTCAAAAACTTAAAGTTATCCAAAGGAGAGATTCTATGTTCAGCCATATCCAAAATAACGATTTTGCCAGTATCGTCAAAGGACGGCGTTCCGTTCGTCATTATGATGAGAACTTTAAAATATCGAAAGAAGAAATAAACGAAATGATTGCGGAAGCCAGCTTGGCCCCGTCCTCTGCCAATATGCAACCTTGGCGTGTAGTGGTGGTCGACACTCCTGAAGGGAAAGCAAAGCTGCGGCCTCTTGTTCGGTTCAATACGGAGCAAAACGACACTTCATCGGCCATGTTGTTAATTTTCGGAGATACTCAAAGTTATCTATATGCCGAAGAAATCTACAATACAGCAGTTGAAGAAGGGAAAATGCCAGCTGAAGTACGGGATAGACAACTTCATACCATCCTGTCGATGTACCCGGCTCTCCCTCATGAAATAAAAGTTGAAGTTGCAAAAGTGGATAGCAGCCTTTTCGCCATGCAATTCATGCTGGTCGCTCGTGCGCATGGATATGACACGAACCCAATGGCAGGCTTTGAAGTCGACCAGGTAGCCAAAGCGTTTGATTTGGATGAAGAACGCTATGCTCCGGTAATGATTATCTCACTAGGAAAAGCCAAGGCGGAAGGCCATGAATCGGTTCGGTTAAGCTCGGACAAGATTACATTTTGGAGATAATCTCTTAAGAAGTGGCACTTATAAGTTTGCTTCTAAATGAAGTTAAATATTACGCCGATGGGAAAAGGATAGTTCATTCCATACAACAGCGGCAGCTTCGGACTTATTTAATCGTCCATAGCTGCCGCTGTCTTTTTTCATTAGTATCGGCGAAAATTCGCCCTACCTTCTGCTTCTCCTTCCTTACGAACAATAGCCAGATTGCGGACAAGATGCCTATTCCGGCAGCACCATACGTATTGATGAGCACTTCCCGGTTCCCCGTTCCCCAATACAGCAGTCCGTTCAAGACCAACGAAACGACGCAAAGCAGTAATACCCATTTTAATATTTTATTTCTCATCCTAAACTTCTCCTCCGATCCACTACTTTAGCAAGTCGACATGCTCGATATTACGGATTGATAAATAGGCGAATGCCAAGCCGATAAGTGCCAGGCCAATCGGTACCGCAATGACGGAGTATAAGGTGAAGCCGTCGACGTTCTGGCAGACGAGCAACACAACGATAAGTGATGACAGAATGGTCGTCGTGCCGGAATGCTTGCGCATGCCGAAGTATAGCGGAATCAGGCTCATGCAGCTGGTTGCCAACGCGCTCATGATGACCGTTACCAGTGATTTGTATGCAACGGACCAAGTAAACGGCTCCGTAACAACAGACGCGAACAAATTCAATATATAAAAGCCAACACCAACAAACAGGTTCGCAGCAATATCCGCAACGAACGTAAATAATATGACGATGAGCAGCTTGGCTGCGATGAGCTTTTTGCGATTGATCGGGTACATGAACAGCACCGTGATCGATTTGTTACGGAACTCGTCAATGACAAGCCTGGAAATTAGCACCGCTGCGAACACGATATACGTCCCTCGTACGAGCGTATCGATGAGGGAGAACGCTACGTCATAGCCCGTAAAAGACATTGCTTCTTTAATTTCGGCGTTAAGACTAATAAAGCAGAATAAACCTAAAATCACGACGTTGGCAATTATCGCGGCCCGAATATAAGACCCTATGCGAAACTTGCGCATTTCGAGCTTCATCAGCTTAAGCAACGATACCACCCCCGTTCAGGATGGACAGGAAATAGTCCTCAAGCGACCCTTTTTTCTTATGAACCGCTTCGATCGCGACATCGTGCAGCACCAAAGCCTTCATCATCTCATTTTGCGGAATGCGGCAATCGTAAATGCGGATTTGGCCACTGTCAGTAACGCGAACATTGGTTATATGTAAATGGTTTTCCAGCACGTAAGCCGCTTTACTGCATTCGTTCGTCGTGATTTCGATATATTCCGCCGTTTGCTCAGCGATATGGTTCATCGAAACCTCCTGCAGCAGCTTGCCGTCGTTCATGACGGCGATCGTGTCGGCGATCAGCTCGATTTCACCAAGAATATGACTCGAAATGAGAATCGTGATCCCATATTGCTTGCAAAGCATTTTGAACAAATCGCGAAGCTCCTTGATGCCTAATGGATCGAGACCGTTAATCGGCTCATCGAGAATAAGCAGCTCCGGTTTCGTCGTGATCGCTCGTGCAATGCCAAGCCGTTGCTTCATTCCCAGTGAAAACTCCTTAACCGCTTTATTGTCGATCCCCTTCAAATTCACCAGCTCGAGCGCTTCGTCAATCGACTTTTTGTTATTGTAGCCCATGTATTCACAGTGCAGCTCTAAATTATCGCGGGCCGTCAGCTTTTCGTAAAAAATCGGGTTTTCGATGATCGTGCCCATCCGTCCCAGCAGCCGGTACGACGTATCGGTCAGCCGCTCGCCGAAAAGTTCGATTTCACCTGCCGTTGGCTTCACCAGGTTAGTCATCATTTTCATAACCGTTGTTTTGCCCGCTCCATTGGGACCCAGCACGCCATATATTTCGCCTTGCTTGACGTTCATATTGACATTCGAAACGACTTCCTTTCCCCTGTAAGCCCGGGTCAGTTGTTTCGTCCTTACGATATTCGTCATCATTCGATGCCTCCTTCGTTCGTTACAGACTTTATTGTAAGAATCGATTTTCTCTTTTTTCTTACCTGATTCTTACAAGTTTCTTAAGCCGCGAAGGCGATTCGTTTCAGCTTGACGGTAAACACCGTTTTAACGTAAGGCTTGCTATGGATACGGATCGTCCCTCCTTGCACTTCAACCATCCTTTTCGCAATGGTCAGACCAAGACCGCTGCCCTGATAAGATTTGTTGCGGGAGTCCTCCAGCGTGTACATCCGCTCAAACACCCGGTCCTGATGCAGCTCGTCGATCCCTTTGCCTCGGTCCCATACGTCCACGTACACAAACTCGTCATCGCCCCGCAAGGTTAATCCGACCGCCCTTCCCTCCCCGCCATGCTGAATCGCATTGGCGATCAAATTGTTCAAGACGCGGTCCATTGCATCCTCGTTCCCCGACGCAAGCAGCGGCTTATCCGGGATCTCGATGACGACTTCGAAGCCTTTGACCGTCAGCGTGTCGTAGAAGGCCAGCATATTTTTCCCGCAAATATCGTTCATGTGAATCTGAGAAAGCGGAATCGGCTTATCCCCCGACTCGAGTCTCGCCAAATCGAAAAACTGACGGATCAGTCCCAGCACCTCGTTTGCCTTGGCATGAACCTTGGACAACAGAACCTTTCTTTCCTCCGCGTCCATATCGGGGTCCAGATTGATCGTTTCGATATAACCAAGCACGACGGTAAGCGGGGTCTTCAAATCATGCGAAATGTTCGAAACCATTTTCCGCATTGACTGCTCCATCTTCAGAAAGTTCGCCGCCCTCTGCTGGTTGTGCTCTAGCAAATGATTGATTTCGATTAAGACCGGTATCAATGCGCGATCATCTGTAAAAACGAGCAGCTTCTCGCTTGTGCCGCCCATAATAATTTCGTTTAATTTGATGTGAATTTGCTCTAGGTTAGAGTTTCTTGCTCGATAGGCACGGTATTGAATCGCGATCACGGCAGTTAAAATAATGACGAGCACAGTTAGCGCGATCACCATATCATTGTCCTTCCCACTTGTAACCGATGCCCCACAGCGTCTTGATATACCGGGGCTCGGACGGCTGGTCTTCTATTTTTTCGCGCAACCGGCGGATATGGACGTTAATGACATTTTCATCGCCGTAATATTCGTCATTCCATATAAAACCGTACAGCTGCGCCTTCGTGAACACGCGATTCGGGTTCGAGGCGAACAGCTTCAGGATTTCGAATTCTTTGGCCGTCAGCTTCAGATCGACATCGTTTTTCGACGCTGAAAAATTGTCCAGATCAATGCGCAGCCCGTTGAACGTCAGCACTTTAGCCGCGGGAGGCGCCTGACCCGCGACCGCGGTGGTGCCCGATTCAACATTCGAATATAGTGTAGCGCGGCGAATCGCCGCTTTGATCCGGGCCGATATTTCAATGAGGGAAAACGGCTTCGCGATGTAATCGTCGGCACCAAAGCCGAGCCCGATCGCCTTATCGACGTCACTGTCCTTCGCCGATATAATGAGGATCGGCACCGAGCTGTTTTCCCGGATCAGCTTAATTACCTCAATACCGTCCAACTTTGGCATCATAATATCGACAATGATGATATCGAAACTGCTCTGCCGGAACAGGGCGATTCCGTCCAATCCGTTAAACGCCGCCGAGACGTCGTAGCCTTCTTTGACGAGATAATTTCGCAGCATTTCGACGATTGGGGCATCGTCCTCAATCAGTAATATGTTGTGTGACATGATTTTCTCCTTCAACTCATCAAATCATAATTTCTTCTATCGGCGCGTATTCTTCAATATTTATTAGCCGTGTAGTCTTATTCTTCATCGCTTTTGTCCATTCCTCTAAAGTTTCTTCGTTTATCAAACTCCTTCAGCGCACTTATCTGTGTGTCCCTTTGTTCTCGAGTCACTTCCAAAAGCTTTAAATAAAGAGAAAAACAAACAATGCCCTTTTGCTTCCCATTAAGAAGTCGAAAAGGGCATTGTTTGTTTTCCGAGGCAGCTGCGGTGAACATTGATTGACTTTGCCCTCCAACCGATACAGGACTTACTTCGCATTTATCTCGATTATAAAACAACGCTACTGACAACGTGTTGTCGGTAGCGTTCAGCATTTTTTGGGCTTCCTCACGAACCCTCATTCGCAATGATTGGGGTGCAATTAGGCCGCCTTATACCGTTATACTCCCATTCCCTTGCCACCCACAGGTCTGAGCCGAACCGGCTCTACGCCTGCGATTAAAGGCCGTGCGCGTTGAATGACGGCCTGCACCTTTTCATTCTGGAGAGAATCGGCATGTGCTTGGGCATCCCGCCACAGCTCCGTAACCCAGACCGCATCGGGATCATCTAGGGATTCATTGATAATATAGAGCTCACAACCCTCCACATTATTCAGGCTGCGCGAAGCTTCCAACAACAAGGAAACGAGTTCATCCCGTTTCCCGGGGCAGGCCGTTAATTTAACGTACATCGAAAACTTGTTCATTCCGACTCTTCATCCTTCCTTGTCCTCTGTCTTTATTTGCTTTGCTTCATAGTGTTTAAACATTTCGAGGCTGACCTCCGCCATTCTATCGATCAGCATTCGCGGCTCAAGGATATTGAGAGCCCTCCCGTAAGGAAGCAGAAAGTACGGCACGTATGTTTTTAGAGACAGCTCCCCTAGCTTAAAGAGAGCTTCGCCAGACTGCTTGCGTTCGATTAGCCCATGGCCGAATAGCCAATGCTTGCATAGCTCGTTAAGCGCATGTTCATGTCCCTGAATCCTTACCGCAACTAGCGTCTCGGCGTCGAGCGAACCTGGGAGCAAAGAACGCAAGAGAAAATCCCGCGCGGAAAAAGCAGCCGGCCGTTCGAAGCGAGTATCCGCAATCTCCAAACGGACGATGCGATCCACACGGAAGCTTCGGATCTCTTGCCGCAAACGGCAAAAACCGACAACGTACCATATCCCCTTCCAATGCACGATGCCGTAGGGATCGAGGACCCGACGGCTTGGTGTAAGCTCCCGCCCTTTGGCATAGTCCATACTCAGCGACTCTCCTCGGGCGGCAGCCTCCTCTAACCATTTAAGCCATTCAACTTCTCTCGAGTCCGTAGGAGTCTGGATGACGGCAAGCCCGCTGTCATGTCTGTTCATCCATTCGAGCTGCTCTTCATTCGTATATCGCTTCAGCTTATCGATCGCTCGGACAAGCGCGTCTGTGAACGGATAGCCCGCTTCCCGAGCGAATATAGACGCATGTACGAGCGCCTTCTGCTCTTCCAAATCGAAGAGCAGCGGGGAATCGACGAATTCGCCAAGCAGCCGGTAACCGCCGTTTGGGCCTGCATCGGCAATAATCGGGGCACCGCTCGCGCACAGCGAATCAATGCAACGGTATACGGTGCGAACGTGAATTTCCAAATCGTCTGCGAGCTGTTTCGCCGTCACCCGCTTCCCCGAACGAAGCAGCCATAGAATAGACAGCATATTATCCGCTTTGGACAAGACATTTCTCACTCCCTAAGCCGTTATCTTCAAAAGCATTTAGCTTGTCGCTTCTAATAATTCCATTTTAAAAGAACTTAGAGCAGCGGCGCCATCTCTTTCTCGATCCATGTATCGTAAGTTGGGCCATATACATCAGGCAATCGAAGACCGGCCTGTCGCATGAGAACCGTCATTTGTCCACGATGATGCGATTGGTGCATGATCGTAAAACGAAGGGAGCTTCCATTCTGCCAAGCCTCATCGTAAATCATGACCGATTCACGCAACGTTTCGTCATTCCACTGTGCTTGAACCGCTTGCAGCAAATCCTTGCTGATTCGCCGATACTCTGAGGCGATATGCACAGCAGAGTCCGGAGCTTCTTCGTCTCCAGAAGGAGCATCGAACACGAGCCCCAAACTTGCCATGTAGTGCAGCGAACGAACCAGATGCCAGGCGATTTGTCCAAGCGTTCGTCGACCTTCGATAACCTCCTGTTCAAGTGACTCATCCGTAAGTGCATCCAGTACGCTAGCGGTTAACTCTGACTCACTAGTCCATTCTGCAGCAAAGTCTTCAATTCTCGTAAACATCCCTATTCCTCCATTTCATTATTAGCTGATGCTCGACAAGTATACAAAAAAACCACTGACAGCTACGGTCAGTGGTTTCTCCTCAAGCTGAGATTTTTTAAATAAATGCGCCTAATCTATAGCTTCATCCTCATACCTTAAACGTCGCAATTAACAATTGTAATTCATCTGCCATTTTACTCAAATGAGCAACTGCAGACGAAATTTCTTCACTCGATGCATTTTGCTCTTCTAATGAAGCTGCCACACTTTGCGTGTTTTTGGTAGATTCCTGCAGGATCTCAGCAATTCGTTCCATCCTGCTCACCGTTTCGTGGGAATTGGCATGGACTTGTTCTACGATGGCCGATACCTCTTGAGATTGCGATGAAATCTGGCCAATAGCACTGGAAATATCCTGGAAGGCAATGCCTGATTGCTGTACCTGATGCATTCCTTGTTCAACTACCTTCGTCCCGCGGCTCATGGCAAGCACCGCTTTGGATGCATCAGCTTGAATTTGTCCAATTAGCTCACTGACTCTCTCTGCGGACTGCCCCGATTGATCAGCCAGCTTCTTCACTTCCACAGCGACTACAGCAAAGCCTTTGCCATGTTCACCTGCATGTGCAGCTTCTATGGAGGCATTGAGGGCTAATAGATGGGTCTGATTCGCAATCCCTGTAATAACAACAGCAATTTCATCAATTTCTCTGGATTTTACTTCTAGTGTGTGAATAATCTGTGAGGCAGCTTCAACTGTTTGTTGCACTAGATTCATATGGTCTATACTCTGTGCTACAACTTGAGTCCCCATGCTTGCGTTATCATTAGCAGCCGCGGAGAAATCCGCCATATTCTGAATCGCATAAGCAGCCTGATCCATTCCTTTAGAGATCTCTTGCACGGCTTCGGTTGAATGTGTCATGTCATTCAATTGTTCGACTGCTCCTGTCGCTATTTCATGAACAGCTAGATTAATTTCTGTGGTAGCTTGGCTCGTTTGTTCTGTGCTTGCGGACAGCTGCTGTGATGAGGACGCAACCAGCAAAGAAGCCTCTTTCACCTGCTTAACGACAGTACGAAGATCCCTCGACATCTTATTAATAGACTGTATCAAAATTCCCGTTTCATCCTTACTCTTCACTTGCAGCTCTTTAGCCGTAAGATCGCCGCCCGCTACAGCTTGAATGAGTTGGACTGATGCTTGAATACGTCTAAGGATTGGACGAGTAAACAGATAGAATAGCAAGAAGGCCACGACTAGAATAATGGCTCCTTCGACAATCATCTTTACTCTCATATCTTTCTTGACTTGTTGAATGCGTTCATTCGCATCAGGTGCACCCACATACCACATACCAATAACCTTACCACTGGAATCATGGATTGGCATGTATGCAGCCTGATAGGTATACCCTACAACATTAGCTTTGCCTAAGTACCTTTCACCCTTTTGAAGAACATTTTCAGCAACAATTGCTGACGCTTTCGTGCCCACTGCACGTTTCCCATCAACAATAACATTTGTCGTTACCCGAGTATCGCCTAAAAAAATAGTAGCTGTATCCCCGTTCGTCAACCGACTCATGGAATCCACAATTTCATCATTATTATTGATTAACGTCTCGCCTTTATACAACATGTTCTCTTTGACATTCCAGTCCCCGGGGTATCTCGCATTTATCAGTTCCATGCCTACCAACAAATCAGATTGTGCTTTTTCCAGTGCTTCCCCTTGGATCACGGTAGTTATATTCACACCTTGCTGATAACCCAGAATTACAAATGAACCAATCAAAATAATTAAAGTAAGAAGAAAAAGACGTGTGCGAATGGACAATGTTGAGATCTTTTCTGCAAATAAACGTTTCAATTGTTGTTCTCCTCTGGTTGTGTATGAGTAGTGATCAATTTTTTTCATCTATGTATATCTAGATATTACCTAAATGACTTTCCACCTTCAGCTATGATTTAACAAACTCTGTTAACTATAGCAAAAAAACAAGGTGTAAATTGTGATCTACATCACATTAATGAAGTCTAGTACAATTGCCAAAAAAACCACTGACAATTACGGTCAGTGGTTTCTCCTCAAACTGAGAATTTTTTTAAATAAATACGCCTAATTTATAGCTGATAAATATAATGCTAATCTACTTGTAATCGTTTATTGGTCCTTCATCCATTATAACTTCTACCATATTTGAAGACCCCATCCTAAGTATAGGTCTGCACTCCGAGTTCGGTTCACTATAAAGCTCTAATGGATTAATAATAACTCCCTCTTGCGTATTATAAAGAATTCCAGGTACACAGGAATAAATGGTGTCATTGTTATTTGCATTCTGTGCAAATATAGTAACAGAGGTTCCATTATGATTATCTATACTCATAGATACCTTGTATCTGTAAAAGGAGCCTGTTCCATTTGACTGAGCAGAATAAACTACAGGAACAACTGCAAGAATATTATTATTCAATCTTAATTTAATTACCTCTGTCTTAGTTGATTGAAAATTCCTGCCAACATCCCCCATATGTTCAACGGCTCCGTTGTCGAAACTTCTTAGTGGAGGCACTCCTGATGCCCCAAACATAGCTACATCTATTTGCCTGCCATCCTTTGTGTAGACTAAAGCATATATATCATAATCTGTACCCGTCTCCCACGATACCGTAGCCGTAATTTCTGGTGTTTTATCTATAATTACAGGCTTTTGACCTTTGTTAAGACTGACAGTCCCCCTGACCTTTTCAAGGTTTATCGGTGACAACGTGTTTGGAATCTTATCAGGCTCTTTTGGTGTTTGTTTTTGAATAGTTTGAGGTGCAGCAGGCTTGTTCTCCGCATTAGATTCAACCTCAACACCATAATTCCTGCATAATCCTTCAAGCCCAGAATCAAATCCACGCCAGATTGATCGTGCCTTTGTCTGACCATTCCTGAGATACAGCTCTAATACTACAATTCCATTTTCATTTGTGAAGCTAGATGGGACTAGCTGGATAATCATGTTATCCGCATGTATCTCAGCCTTCAAATTTTTTACATTGGAAAATCCCGTGTTATTGTCTTCTGTAAGTGTTATAGCCACTTTAGTAACACCTGCTGAGGCTTTACTCATGTCAAAATTAAGTTTATGGACGTTTGTATTGCCTACTTTCTGATCTGGTGTAAGGGTAGCTATACCGGAAGCACTTTGCGGCTGATTATAAAATATAATCCCACTATCTCCTTGTACCTTGTCCGAATCCGTTAAAAGAAAAGCAGTTAAGGAAATATCTATTGAATTAGAAACTTCATAGCTAACCGTTACACTACCTCTTGGGGAATTTAAAGTTGCATTTGCGCCCATCTGCAGAAATTGATTCATTTAAACACTCCCTATTTTCATATATGTACCATCTCAAAGTTTTTCATAAATCACTATAATATCCGCCTATATCCTTTTATGGACAGACCTATATTAAAATATGTTAATAAAAACCACTACACCCCGTGAACTGTAACCTGTAAGATGGACACTTTGAAAAAAGTGACCTCTTATGGGTTTTTGTGTTTTAATCATACTATCGAGAATACACGGGGAATGAACATCATGAGGAAAATTAGAACAGGATTTACTGAAGCAGAGATTAAACTGTTAGAGTCCAATCCGAATGTAAGCCGCATATCGGGTAGGAACATTACATATGCTCCAGCTTTTAAACTTGCAGCAGTGCAAGCTAACCAAGCGGGAGAGCCGCCAATGGAGATTTTCTTGAAGGCAGGCTTTAGTATCGA